>NZ_CP077093.1:600000-900000 GCF_014268755.2 Pseudomonas vanderleydeniana
GGCGGCCGGCAGTGTGCTTGAGCGCGGTCTCGATCATGATCCGCTCGAAGCTCGGCACGGCGCTGTCGAGCAGGCTCGATTGGCCCCGGGCGAGCGCCTGGTCGGCCCACTGGCGCAGGGCCTGCTCCCAGTTGGTGACCGGTGCCGAGTCCTGCGGCAGGTTCAGCAGCTCCGGTGGCAGGTCGCTGATGTGCACCTCGCGACCGGAGGCCATGACGGTGATCCAGCGGCAGGTGTTCTCCAGCTGGCGCACGTTGCCCGGCCACGGCAGGTTCTTCAGGTATTCCTCGGTTTCCGGCTTCAGCAGCTTGGGCTCCACCGACAATTCCTGTGCGGCGCGTCCCAGGAAGTGCTTGGCCAGGGTCGGGATGTCCTCACGACGGTCCGACAGCCGCGGGATATGGATGCGGATCACGTTCAGGCGGTGGAACAGGTCTTCACGGAATTTGCCGGCGTGCACCAGCGTTTCCAGGTTCTGGTGGGTGGCCGCGATGATGCGTACGTCCACCTTGACCGGGGTATGCCCGCCGACCCGATAGAATTCGCCGTCCGCCAGGACCCGCAGCAACCGGGTCTGGGTGTCCGCCGGCATGTCGCCGATCTCGTCGAGGAACAGCGTGCCGCCGTCGGCCTGTTCGAAGCGTCCGCGGCGCAGGTTGGCCGCGCCGGTGAAGGCGCCCTTTTCATGGCCGAACAGCTCCGACTCCATCAGGTCCTTGGGGATCGCCGCCATGTTCAAGGCGATGAACGGCGATGCGGCCCGTGGGCTGTGGCGGTGCAGGGCGTGGGCGACCAGTTCCTTGCCGGTACCGGATTCGCCGTTGATCAGCACGGTGATGTTCGAGTGGCTCAGGCGGCCGATCGCACGGAACACCTCCTGCATCGCCGGCGCTTCGCCGATGATTTCCGGGGTGCGGGTCAGCGTCGGCGGGGCATCCAGGCCCTGCTGTTCCTGGGCGTGCTGGTTGGCGCGCTTGACCAGTGAGACCGCCTCGTCGACGTCGAACGGCTTGGGCAGGTACTCGAAGGCGCCGCCCTGGTACGACGCGACAGCGCTGTCCAGGTCGGAGTGCGCAGTCATGATGATCACTGGCAGGCGCGGATGCTGTTCGCGGATCCGCGCCAGCAGGTCCAGGCCACTGGCGCCAGGCATGCGGATGTCGGAAATGATCACGTCCGGCTGCTGGCGGGCCAGGCGGCTCATCACGCCGTCGGCGCTGTCGAAGCTCTGGGTGGTCATGCCTTCCTGTTGCAGGGCTTTTTCCAGAACCCAACGGATAGAACGGTCGTCATCGACGATCCACACGGTTTCACTACGGCTCATGTCGATGTGGCTCCTTGTTCCAGGGGCAGGAAGATCGAGAACGTGGTGTGGCCAGGATGGCTATCGCACTCGATCAGGCCCTGATGCTGGCTGATGATGTTCTGGGTAATGGCCAGGCCCAGCCCGGTACCGTCGGGACGACCGCTGACCATTGGATAGAAGATGGTTTCCTGAAGTTCGGCAGGAATGCCCGGGCCGTTGTCGATGATCTCGATCTTGGTCACCAGGCGGTGGCGCACGTGGCCGATGGTGAACTGGCGGATGGCGCGGGTGCGCAGGCTGATGCGGCCCAGGCGCAGCTCGTTCTGGCTGCTGATGGCCTGCATGGCGTTGCGCACGATGTTGAGCACGGCCTGGATCATCTGTTCGCGGTCGATCAGCAGGTCGGGGATGCTCGGGTCGTAGTCGCGCACCAGGGTGATGCAGCCCTGGCTTTCGGCCTCCACCAGGCTGCAGACCCGTTCCAGCACTTCGTGGACGTTGGTCATCGCCAATGACGGCAGCTTGTTCGAACCGAGCATGCGATCGACCAGGTTTCGCAGGCGGTCGGCCTCCTCGATGATGACGTTGGTGTAGTCCTTGAGGCTTTCTTCCGGCAGCTCGCGGGCCAGCAACTGGGCGGCGCCGCGAATCCCGCCGAGGGGATTCTTGATCTCGTGGGCCAGGCCCCGCACCAGCATCTTGGTGGTTTCCTGCTTGGACAGCTGGGCCTCTTCCTTGGTGATCCGCAGCAGCCGGTCGCGCGGGTGGACTTCCAGCAACAGCAGGGTTTCGCCCTGGCTGAGAATGGGCGTCACAGCGTAGTCGACGGTCAGGGTCTGGCCGGTCAGGGCGGTCAGCATGGCTTCGCGCTTGGTGAAGGGATGTGCCTGCTCGACGGCCTGGCGCAGGGAGTTGAGGGCCTCGGTCGACTCGGTGAACAGCTCGCTGATGAATTGACCATGGCTGCGCTGGCCGCTGATGGCGAGCAACATTTCGGCCGCGGGGTTCATGTACTCAAGGCGCAGTTCGGCGTTGAGCAGGATGGTCGCGGTGGTCAGGTTGTCGAGTAACAGTCTGTGCAGGGCGTCGCTGATGGTCATGGGGACCTCTTTTGGAGCATGTCAAACGGGAGTCGTCCCGTTTGCGCGCGGACTAAGGCGCCGATATGGGGAAAATGCAAAAACCAAACCAAGGCTCCGAAAAGAAGCGCGAATCGCCTGAAAATGGGCATTTCAGGCTCGATTGAGTGGCGTTCTTGCGGCGTTGGCAGGTCGTTTCGACCCAAAATGGGATCGGCTTCGGATCAAGAAGTAGTTTAGTGCACTGCTTTGGTGCTTTTGTGACGTGAACTACAGAAATGGCAGGATGCTGCTTTCTTCTTCCTTGGGCTTGTCCGCCAGCGGGCATTCCGGGCGCTGCCCATAGTCGGCGAGTTGGCAGGGCTTGGCCTGGCGTTTCTGGCTGAGGGACATGCGCACCATGTGGAATGGCTGGTTGGCGGTGCGTTCGGCGATCCGGCCATGTTCGTCGAGGATTTCCACGGCGAGCTGGTGCGTGCCGCGATCGATGTTCTCCAGGGCAAATACCGGGCTGGTGCCGGCCTCGCGGGTGGGTTTGCCGTCCAGCAGCAGGCGGTAGCCATGGCCGGCCTGCAGGCCGGGTTCGCTGGTGACGCTGACGATCAGGTTGCCCTCGGCGCTGCGCACCGTGGCGTCCGGGTCGGGTACCAGGACGCGGACCATCTGGTAGTGGAAGATCGGGCCGGGCCTGGGGGTGGTCTTGCTCACACTGGGCTTGGGGGCTTGGCCGTGCGGATTGGCCGACATGCGGTTGCTCGGCGTCAGCGGTACGCGTGTCGCACCTTTATGGGGCTGGTCGGTAAACACCCGGTTGCCCTGGCTATCGGTGTAGGTATAGATCTCGGCCGCCGCCGGCAGGGCGACGAGCGGCAAGGCCAGGCCCAATGCCCGAAGAAGCGATCCGATCATGGGTGGCTCAAGGCTTGTGCACCCGCTGGACGGTGAAGGTCACGGCCGGACTCTGCTGCACGACCTTCTCGCCGTCCAGCACTTGCACGGCGAGCGTGTGGTCGCCCCGGTCGACATTCACCAGTTGCAGGCGCGGGACGTTGCTCGACTGGCCGTAGGGGGCGCCATCGAGGACCAGTCGCAGCAGGTGCTGGCGTTGCAGGCGCGGCTCGATCTTCACGCCGACGGTGAAGGTGCCGTTGTTGGCGCGCAGGGCTTCGTCGGTCGGGATATCCGTCAGTTCCAGCGCGCTGTAGGGGGCAACGGCTTCCTGCGTCCCGGTCGCTTGTGCGGCCACCGGCCGGGCGGGTGTCGGTGTTCCCGGTTTCTGCGTCTCGACGCTGTTCAGCGGTGGCAACTCCACGGTCTGGGCGGGCAGGCCGTCGGGCGGCTGGCTGCTGTAGGCGGTGTTGCCGTTGGCATCGGTGTACTTGTAGATCTGCGCCGACGCCGGCAGGGCGAAGCAGGCCAGCAGCAGATAGAGCAGGGGTCGACCCATGGCGGTTCCCGGTGAGCGTCCTGGACGTGACAAGCTGTCAGCATAGAGCAGAACCGCCGCCCTTTTCACTGTGGTCGCTGGCACAATTCGCCCACGGCACGTACCAGGGCCAGGTCGTGGATGCTGTCGGAGGCCAGGTCACGGCGCGCCTGGGTCAGCCAGGCCAGGCAGTTCGGGTCCTGCCGATAGGGGGTGAACGCGGCGTACTGCTGCAGCAGCTTGACCTGCAGTTGATCCATGACCGGACGGATCTGTGTGACCAGGTCGGGGCGGGCGATCACCGGTGCCTTGCCGCTGTTGTGCCACTTGGCCAGCAGCGCGTATTGCACCAGTTTGTTGGCTTCGATCTGCGCGGCGACGAACTGGCCGACTTCCTCGGGCTTGAGCTGATAGGCCTGCGCCTGTTCCCGGGCGTTGGCGATCACCTGTTGTTCGCGCGGGCTGTCCTCGACCGGCTTGCCGCTGTCCCATTTGGTCAGGGCCACCTGGTTGGCGATGGTCAGGCGCTCGCTGATGGTCTGCAGCAGTGGCGCCAGGCTGTTCGGGGCGGGTGGGGTGGCGGCCAGTGCGCTGGTGCTCAGGCAGGAGGCGAGCAACAGGCTGGCAAGGCGTTTGTTCAGCGGCATGGGCGGGCTTCGACTTTTCCGGTGGTGGGGCAGGGTCCAGAGTTAACGCCACAAGGCCCTGCCAGCGCCAGTGCATTTTCATGAAAATGCCGCATGGCCGGAGCCGCTGGCGCCGCGCCCATAAAAAATGCCCCGCATCTTTCGATGCGGGGCATTTTTCAAGCTGCGCCTGCCTGGGCGGGCGCGACCGGATTAGCAGCTGTAGTACAGCTCATATTCCAGTGGGTGTACGAAGGTGCGGACCTTGATTTCTTCTTCGCTCTTGAGCTCGATGTAGGCGTCGATGAAGTCGTCGCTGAAAACGCCGCCCTTGGTCAGGAACGCACGGCCCTTGTCCAGCTCTTCCAGGGCTTCTTTCAGGCTACCGCAAACCTGTGGGATTTCCTTGGCCTCTTCAGGCGGCAGGTCGTACAGGTTCTTGTCGGCAGCGTCGCCTGGGTGGATCTTGTTCTGGATACCGTCCAGGCCCGCCATCATCAGGGCAGCGAAAGCCAGGTATGGGTTGGCAGCCGGGTCCGGGAAGCGCGCTTCGATACGACGAGCCTTGGGGCTGTTGACGTAAGGAATACGGATCGAGGCGGAACGGTTGCGAGCCGAGTAGGCCAGCATCACTGGAGCTTCGAAGCCTGGGACCAGACGCTTGTAGGAGTTGGTCGAAGGGTTGGTGAAGCCGTTCAGGGCCTTACCGTGCTTGATGATGCCGCCGATGAAGTACAGGGCGGTATCGGACAGGCCGGCATAACCTTCGCCGGAGAAGGTGTTCTTGCCATCCTTGGAGATGGACACGTGAACGTGCATGCCCGAGCCGTTGTCGCCGTACAGCGGTTTTGGCATGAAGGTCGCGGTGCGGCCGTAGGCATCAGCCACGTTGTGCACGACGTACTTCAGGGTCTGGACTTCGTCAGCCTTGGCAACCAGGGTGTTGAACTTCACGCCGATTTCGTTCTGGCCGGCAGTCGCCACTTCGTGGTGGTGAACTTCGACGGTCTGGCCCATCTCTTCCAGCGCGTTGCACATGGAGGTACGGATTTCGTGGTCGTGGTCGAACGGAGGCACTGGGAAGTAGCCGCCTTTCACGCCTGGACGGTGGCCCTTGTTGCCGCCTTCCACGTCCTGGTCGGACATCCAGGAACCTTGTTCCGAGAAGATCTTGAACATGGAGCCGGAGATGTCGGACTTGAACTTGACCGAGTCGAAGATGAAGAACTCAGGCTCTGGACCGAAGAAGGCGGTGTCACCGATACCGGTGGACTTCAGGTATTCCTCGGCGCGACGGGCGATGGCGCGTGGGTCGCGGTCGTAACCTTGCATGGTCGAAGGTTCGATCACGTCGCAGACCAGGATCAGGGTCGGCTCTTCGGTGAACGGATCGAGCACGGCGGTGCTGTCGTCCGGCATCAGGATCATGTCGGAAGCTTCGATGCCTTTCCAGCCAGCGATGGAGGAACCGTCGAACATCTTGCCGATTTCGAAGAAATCTTCATCCAGCGCATCACGGGCCGGCATGGTCACGTGGTGCTGAGTACCTTTGGTGTCCGTGAAGCGCAGATCAATCCACTTAACGTCATGATCTTTGATGAGTTGAACCGACTTCGACATGGTGTCCTCCGGGTGGCTTCGGGCTGGATATTGGAGTAGCCCTGAAATAGTAGTGATGCCGGCGCGAATACTCGGCCAAGGCAACCTGCCTCACAAGGGAGCAAATTGCATGCCAGTGCCCCGTGATGGGTTTTTTGCCCCAATCTCAAGCGTTCCAGCCAGCATAGGAGAATTTTCGGGCGTTGCCCGCACCTTTGTGGTGCCAAAAAGCGCTGTGATGACCCGTTTTGGTGCGCATAAAACCGTCCGTACAATAACTGGTCAAACCTTGAGCAATTTCCGCTATAATCCGCGCCCCACTTTTTTCGGCCGGCCGTTCGCGCGCTGTTTTCATGAAACTAATCGTAAAAGTCTTCCCCGAAATCACCATCAAGAGCCGTCCTGTCCGGACGCGCTTCATTCGCCAGTTGGCGAAGAACATCCGTGCCGTGCTCAAGGATCTGGACCCGGCCGTGGTGGTGAATGGCGTGTGGGACAACCTCGAGCTGGAAACCGCGCTGACCGATCCGAAGGCCCTGCAGGAGTTCAAGGAGCGCCTGTGCTGCACGCCGGGTATCGCCCACCTGCTGCAGGTCGACGAGTACCCGCTGGGCGACTTCGACGACATCACCGCCAAGTGCCTGCAGCACTACGCTGACGTGCTGCCGGGCAAGATCTTCTCGGTACGCTGCAAGCGTGGCGGCAAGCACAGCTTCAGCTCGATGGATGTCGAGAAGCATGTCGGCAGCCGCCTGCGGCGCGAATGCGGTGCTGCGGGGATTTCCCTGAAGGACCCCGAGGTCGAGGTGCGGATCGAGATTCGCGACCAGCGGCTGTTCGTCATCCACGGCCAGCATGAAGGCCTCGGCGGCTTCCCGCTGGGCTCGGTGGAGCAGACCGTGACGCTGATGTCCGGTGGTTTCGACTCCACCGTCGCCGCCTACCAGATGATGCGTCGCGGCCTGATGACCCATTTCTGCTTCTTCAACCTGGGCGGTCGCGCCCACGAGCTGGGCGTGATGGAAGTCGCCCACTTCCTCTGGAAGAAGTACGGCAGCTCCCATCGCGTGCTGTTCATCAGCGTACCGTTCGAGGAAGTGCTGGGAGAAATTCTCGGCAAGGTCGATAACGGTCATATGGGCGTAGTATTGAAGCGTATGATGTTGCGGGCGGCTTCGGCGATGGCCGAGCGGTTGCATATCGATGCGCTGGTCACCGGCGAGGCGATTTCCCAGGTGTCCAGCCAAACGCTGCCAAACCTGTCGGTAATCGACTGCGTGACCGAGAAGCTGGTGATCCGTCCGCTGATCGCCAGTCACAAGCAGGACATCATCGACCTGGCCGACCAGATCGGTACCGGCAACTTCGCCCGGCACATGCCGGAGTACTGCGGGGTGATTTCGGTCAACCCCAAGACCCACGCCAAGCGCTACCGCGTGGAGCACGAAGAGAAAGCGTTCGACATGGCGATCCTCGAGCGTGCGCTCGAACGCGCCAAGCTGGTCTCGATCGATCACGTGATCGACGAACTGGGCCAGGATCTGCAGATCGAAGAAGTCAGCGAGGCGCTGGCGGGTCATATCGTCATCGACATCCGGCATCCGGATGCCCAGGAAGACGACCCGCTGGAACTGGCTGGCATCGAGGTACAAACGATGCCGTTCTATGCACTGAATGCTCGTTTCAAGGAACTGGACCCTACTCGCCAGTACCTGCTGTATTGCGACAAAGGCGTGATGAGTCGCCTGCATGCCCACCATTTGCTCAGTGAGGGGCATGCCAATGTGCGCGTTTATCGACCGAGCTAAGTGCCCGGGGCTGTTTGCCTGTGGCCTGCGTCACCGGCCCCCCGACGCCGCCGTCAAGCTGTAACGGCCACGCCGGACACTACCGTCAATCGCTGCCAAGACTTGTCAGCACACCGAATCCTCTGATCGAGATACACAAGTGATCGAAAATCTACGCAACATCGCCATCATCGCCCACGTTGACCATGGCAAGACCACCCTGGTTGACAAACTGCTGCGTCAATCCGGCACCCTGGAGCGCAACGAGCTCAACGACGAGCGCGTGATGGACTCCAACGACCAGGAAAAAGAGCGCGGCATTACCATTCTGGCGAAAAACACCGCCATCAACTGGAACGGCTACCACATCAACATCGTGGACACCCCCGGCCACGCCGACTTCGGTGGTGAAGTAGAGCGCGTGATGTCGATGGTCGACTCCGTGCTGCTGCTGGTCGACGCCCAGGACGGCCCTATGCCGCAAACCCGCTTCGTGACCAAGAAGGCTTTCGAAGCCGGCCTGAAGCCAATCGTCGTGATCAACAAGGTTGACCGTCCGGGCGCGCGTCCTGACTGGGTTCTGGACCAGATCTTCGACCTGTTCGACAACCTCGGTGCCACCGACGAACAGCTGGACTTCAAGGTCGTCTACGCCTCGGCCCTGAACGGCATCGCCGGTCTGGACCACACCGACATGGCCGAAGACATGACCCCGCTGTACCAGTCGATCGTCGACAACGTGCCAGCTCCGGCCGTTGACCGCGATGGTCCGTTCCAGATGCAGATCTCCGCTCTGGACTACAACAGCTTCCTGGGTGTGATCGGCGTTGGTCGTATCGCTCGCGGTCGCATCAAGCCAAACACCCCGGTGGTGGCGATCGATGTCGACGGCAAGAAGCGTAACGGCCGTATCCTGAAGCTGATGGGTCACCACGGTCTGCACCGTGTGGACGTCGAAGAAGCCGCTGCCGGCGACATCGTCTGCATCAGCGGTTTCGACGAACTGTTCATCTCCGACACCCTGTGCGACATGAACACCGTCGAGGCGATGAAGCCCCTGACCGTTGACGAGCCAACCGTTTCCATGACCTTCCAGGTCAACGACTCGCCATTCTGCGGCAAGGAAGGCAAGTTCGTGACCTCCCGGAACATCAAGGAGCGTCTGGACAAGGAGCTGCTGTACAACGTGGCACTGCGCGTTGAAGAAGGCGACTCGGCCGACAAGTTCAAGGTTTCCGGCCGTGGTGAGCTGCACCTGTCGGTTCTGATCGAAACCATGCGTCGCGAAGGCTTCGAAATGGCCGTAGGCCGTCCGGAAGTGATCATCCGCGAAGTGAACGGCGTGAAGCAGGAACCGTTCGAAAACGTCACCATCGACATCCCTGAAGAATCCCAGGGCAAGGTCATGGAAGAAATGGGCCTGCGTAAGGGCGACCTGACCAACATGGCGCCGGATGGCAAGGGTCGTGTACGTCTGGAGTACAACGTTCCAGCTCGTGGCCTGATCGGCTTCCGTAACCAGTTCCTGACCCTGACCAACGGTGCAGGCATCCTGACCTCGATCTTCGATCGCTACGACACCATGAAGCCAGGCCACATGTCCGGCCGCCTGAACGGTGTACTGGTTTCGATCGAGACCGGCAAGGCGCTGACCTACTCGCTGGAAACCCTGCAGGCTCGCGGCAAGCTGTTCATCGAGCACGGCCAGGACATCTACAACGGCCAGATCATCGGTCTGAACAGCCGTGACAACGACCTGGGCGTCAACCCGACCAAGGGCAAGAAGCTCGACAACATGCGTGCTTCGGGCAAGGACGAGGTGATCGCCCTGGTTCCGCCAGTTCGCCACACCCTGGAACAGGCCCTGGAATTCATCCAGGACGACGAGCTGTGCGAAGTCACGCCGAAGTCGATCCGTCTGCGCAAGAAGATCCTGGACGAAGGCGAGCGTACCCGCGCTGCCAAGAAAGCCAAGGCTTGATCTTCTAGCCCGGGCTGAATGAAAAACGCCCCCGGTCGAAAGGCCGGGGGCGTTTTTTTATGTCCGGGAGAACACTGGAGAGACTGATCGTTCCCACGCTCCGCGTGGGAACGTAGCCCGTGACGCTCTGCGTCACAAGGGCGGACGCCATGCGTCCTGGGAGGCATTCCCACGCAGAGCGTGGGAACGATCAAACAGACTGTTTTAGCCAGCATGCTGTTGTAGCAAGCACGCTGTTGTGGCGAGCAGGCTTGCCTGCGCTCGGCTGCAACGCAGCCGCAAGCCCAGCGACCTCCTTGTGCCTGATACACCGCGCGGGCAGGTTTCAGGGCCGCTTCGCGCCCCAGCGCGGGCAAGCCCGCTCACCACAGGGGGGGGGGGGACCTTTGGTTGGGTGAAGTTGCGCGAGCATGCTGTTGTGGCGAGCAGGCTTGCCTGCGCTCGGCTGCAACGCAGCCGCAAGCCCAGCGACCTCCTTGTGCCTGATACACCGCACCGACAGGTTTCAGGGCCGCTTCGCGCCCCAGCGCGGGCAAGCCCGCTCACCACAGGGTTGGGGGGGGCCTTTGGTTGGGTGAAGTTGCGCGAGCACGCTGTTGTGGCGAGCAGGCTTGCCTGCGTTCGGCTGCAATGCAGCCGCAAGCCCAGCGACCTCCTTGTGCCTGATACACCGCGCGGGCAGGTTTCAGGGCCGCTTCGCGCCCCAGCGCGGGCAAGCCCGCTCACCACAGGGTAGGGGGGAGCCTTTGGGGGTGAAGGGTGAGCCTTTGGGTGGGTGAAGTTGCGCGAGCATGCTGTTGTGGCGAGCAGGCTTGCCTGCGCTCGGCTGCAACGCAGCCGCAAGCCCAGCGACCTCGTTGTGCCTGATGCACCGCGCCGACAGGTTTCAGGGCCGCTTCGCGCCCCAGCGCGGGCAAGCCCGCTCGCCACCAGGGCTGGTGTCACAAGGGTGCTACCTGCCGCGTGCCTGGGTCAGAACCGCTCCAGGTTCCGGCTCGGCGCCTGGCGCTCCTGGGGCTTGGGCTTGTAGGCGCAGTAGCCCGGGCGCGGACCGATCTTCGGGTGGTTGCGGCAGGTGTCCGGACGCTTGTCGTAGATGGTGCACAGCCGGGTCTTGCGGTCCAGGTACAGGCAATCGTTGTTGCTCATGCGCTGCAGGGTGAAGATCTCCGACTTCTGGTTGTAGCGCTCGACGATGCCTTCCTTCTGCAGGCGCTTGGCGATGTTCTTCGCCGGTTCGCCACGCTCGAATTCATCGACGATGCCGATGCGGATCAGGTCCTTGATCTTCACTTCGACGGGCAAGGTGCAGCAGCTGGACATGCAGCTGCCGCACATGTGGCTGGAGTACTTCTGCCAGGTTTCGAGGCGGTCGAGCTCTGCGGCTGCGATCAGGGTCGGTTTCATCAGGTGGCATCCGGGGGTGTATCGGGCGCGCGATCATACCGGGGCTGGTGGATTTGTGAACAACCTTTTGACGGTTTTTCGCACAATCGACGCTTCGTCGCGCAAATTTCCCGCCTGTTGACTGGTTAAACGCCCTCGCCATTTGGCGACTCTTCCCGTGCCGCTTGGAAAAAAACCCCGAACCAGAGCCATCGCCTTGTGTCGAACCGACTAGGCTCAGACAACTCGTCTTTTAAATCGTCCATCTCGCTAGAGGTCGCATCGATGTCTCAGGAAACGCTTGTCCGTGAAGCTGAGGTGGCTGCCTTTCGTGCCGCCGTCCTTGCCAAACTCACCTACTCGGTGGGTAAGGATCCCGACCATGCCTTCGACCATGACTGGTTCGAGGCGATTGCCCTGGCCGCCCGCGACCACATGGTCGAGCACTGGATGGATCACACGCGACAGATCTATCGAAAGGGGCAGAAGCGGGTCTATTACCTTTCCCTGGAGTTCCTCATCGGCCGCTTGCTGTACGACAGCCTGAGCAACCTCGGCCTGCTGGACATCGCCCGTGAGGCGCTGGTGGACCTCGGCGTCGACCTGGAGCGCATCCGCCTGCTGGAGCCGGACGCGGCGCTGGGCAACGGCGGCCTGGGGCGCTTGGCGGCCTGCTTCATGGAGAGCATGTCGACGCTCGGCATCGCCGGTCATGGCTATGGCATCCGCTACGAGCACGGGCTGTTCCGCCAGGCGGTCGTCGACGGCTGGCAGCAGGAGCAGACCGAGAACTGGCTGGACTTCGGCAACCCCTGGGAATTCGAGCGTGCCGAGGTGATCTACCCGGTGGGCTTCGGCGGCAGCGTCGAAACGGTGCACGACGAGACCGGCCAGGCCCGCCAGGTCTGGTGGCCGGCGGAGACCGTGCGGGCAGTGGCCTACGACACGCCGGTGGTCGGTTGGCGCGGGGCCAGTGTGAACACCCTGCGCCTGTGGCGTGCGCGGGCCACGGAAGAGCTGCACCTGGAGCGCTTCAATGCCGGTGACCACCTCGGTGCGGTGGCCGAGGTGGCCAGGGCGGAAAGCATCTCCCGCGTGCTCTACCCGGCGGACAGCACCGAGGCCGGCCAGGAGCTGCGGCTGCGCCAGGAGTATTTCTTCGTTTCGGCGTCGCTGCAGGACCTGCTGCGCCGGCACAAGAACATGCACGACTCGGTGCTCAGCCTCGGCGAACATGCGGCTATCCAGCTGAACGATACCCACCCCTCGATCGCCGTGGCCGAGCTGATGCGGCAACTGGTCGACCTGCATGGCGTCACCTGGGACGCCGCCTGGCAGGTCACCGTCGAGACGCTTTCCTACACCAACCACACCCTGCTGCCCGAAGCCCTGGAAACCTGGCCGGTGGGCCTGATGGAACGCATGCTGCCGCGGCACATGCAGATCATCTACCTGATCAACGCCCAGCACATCGATGCGCTACGGGCCAAGGGCATCCACGACTTCGACGTGCTGCGCTCGGTGTCGCTGATCGAGGAGGACAACGGTCGCCGGGTGCGCATGGGCAACCTGGCGTTCCTCGGGTCGCACAGCGTCAACGGTGTGTCCGGGTTGCACACGCAGTTGATGCGCAGCACGGTGTTCTCCGAACTGCACAAGCTCTACCCGGAGCGGATCAACAACAAGACCAACGGCATCACCTTCCGCCGTTGGCTGTATCAGGCCAATCCCAGGCTGACCGAGATGATGGTCGATGCACTCGGCGCCGAGGTGCTGGACAGTCCCGAGGAACTGCTGCTGGGCCTGGAACCCTTTGCCGAGAAGGCCGGTTTTCGCAAGCAGTTCGCCGAGCAGCGCCTGCACAACAAGCGGGCCCTGGCAGCGTTGATCCAGGAGCGGCTGGGCATCGCGGTCAACCCGGCGGCGATGTTCGATGTGCAGGTCAAGCGTATCCACGAGTACAAGCGCCAGTTGCTCAACCTGCTGCACACCGTGGCGCTGTACCAGGCGATCCGCGCCGAGCCGGAAACCGACTGGGTGCCACGGGTGAAGATCTTCGCCGGCAAGGCGGCCGCGAGTTATCACCAGGCCAAGCTGATCATCAAGCTGACCAACGACATCGCCCGCACGGTCAACAACGACCCGACCGTGCGCGGCCTGCTCAAGGTGGTGTTCCTGCCCAACTACAACGTCAGCCTGGCGGAAAGCATCATCCCGGCCGCCGACCTGTCGGAGCAGATCTCCACCGCCGGCTTCGAGGCCTCGGGCACCAGCAACATGAAGTTCGGCCTCAATGGTGCGCTGACCATCGGCACGATGGACGGTGCCAACGTGGAAATGTGCGAGCGGGTCGGCCAGGAGCACATGTTCATCTTTGGCCTCAGTGCCCAGCAGGTCGAGTCGCGCAAGCGCAATGGCGAGTTCAGCGCGGCACAGGACGTGGCCGCTTCCCATCGACTCAACGACGTGCTGCAGGCCATTCGTGGCGGAGTGTTTTCCCCGGACGATCCGGCCCGTTACGTCGGCCTGGTCGATTCGCTGATCGACTACGACCGTTTCCTGGTCTGCGCCGACTTCGACGCCTACTGGGCCGCCCAGGGGCGGGTCGAGGCGCTTTGGCACGACAGCAAGGAATGGTGGCGTTCTGCCGTGTTGAACAGCGCCCGCATGGGCTGGTTTTCCTCGGACCGGACCATCCGTGAATACGCCACCGAGATCTGGAAGGCGCTTGAGTAATCTTTTGCAATAACTTGTGAGGCCGGCCCCACTCTGGTGGGGCCGGATCGATATACTACGCGACAAATTGGCCGGGGCCTTGCCCCAAGACACGCAACCCTCCGGTGGGAGACTCTTTGGTTTTGCACAAGACCTGAGAGCCACTCGCGGATAAATCCTGCTCCCACACTGGCCGCGCCTGGCTCGTACCTTGTGGGAGCAGGCTTGCTGGCGATAGCGATCCGACAGTCGACATCTTCGTTGCCTGACACGCCGCCATCGCCAGCAAGCCGGCTCCCACACTGGCCGCGCCTGGCTCATACCTTGTGGGAGCAGGATTTATCCGCGAACAGGCTGCCAAGCCTTGCGCAGAATCCCAGAGTTTCCCGCAAGTGGCGGTGTGTGCTGTCGGTTCGTGATCGGGACTCCCGTGCCATGACTCCGCTTAGGGATATCGTGAATGCAATGGATTCTGATGCTGGTCGGGTTGGTGCTGGGCTGGATGATCGACGAGCTCATCCTCGACGCCCTGATCGGTGCCTTGTTCGGCCTGGCGCTCGGCCAGGCGTTGCGCCTCAGGAGCCTGGGACGCGAGACCTCTCGCCAGGGCGCTCGCCTGGAGCAGACGCAACAGGCCCTGGCCACTGTCGAGCAGCGGCTGCGTGAACTGGAGGTCGCAGGCCTCGGCCGAGCCGAGCCATTGGTTGCACCTGCCGTCGAACCCGCCCCTGTCGTCGATGAAACACCCGTTTCTACCCCGGCCCAGGCTGCCGAGCCGGTGGCCGAAGAGCTGCCCCAGGCACTGCGCGCGGTACCGGAACTGGTCTGGGAGCTGCCCGAGGAGTTGCAGGAGCCTGCGCCACACAACGAGCCCCGGGCCGTGCGCCCCGAAGTCGATGCATGGGCACCGGAACCGCTCGAGGCCCGCGAACCGGCCGCGCCACCCGTACCCCCGACGCCACGCCAACCGAACCTGATCGAGCGTGCCGTAGCCGGCGCCCGCAACTGGCTGTTCGGTGGCAACACCGTGCTGCGCGTGGGGGTGCTGCTGCTGTTCCTCGGCTTGGCCTTCCTGCTGCGCTACGCCACCGAAGGCATGGTGGTGCCGATCGAACTGCGTTACGCCGGGGTTGCCGCCTCGGCGCTGGGCCTGCTCGGCCTGGGCTGGTGGCTGCGTCTGCGCAACAGCAACTATGGCCTGATGCTGCAGGGTACGGGGATCGCGGTGCTGTACCTGACGGTGTTTGCCGCGATGCGCCTGCACCCGTTGCTCGATCCTTCCGCCGCCCTTGGCCTGTTGGTGGCGGTCACGGTGTTCTCGGCGATTCTCGCCGTGACCCAGGATGCCCTGGGGCTGGCTGCCGCAGCGGCACTGGGCGGTTTCGCCGCGCCGATCCTGACCTCCACCGGGTCCGGCAACCATGTCGCCCTGTTCAGCTATTTCATCCTGCTGAACAGCGGCATCCTGGCCATCGCCTGGTTCAAGGCCTGGCGCCTGCTCAACCTGATCGGCTTCGTCGGCACTTTCGGCATCGGCTTTGCCTGGGGCCTGCGCTCCTACCAGCCGGACCTGCTGTGGAGCACCGAGCCGTTCCTGGTGTTGTTCTTCCTGATGTACCTGGCCATCGGCCTGCTGTTCGCCCGGCGCAAGTTGCGCGACATGGCTGGCGGGCCGGAGGACGATAGCCGTGAAGGGCTGCTGCGCTGGTCGGCGCGCCAGGGCGACTACGTTGACGGCACGATGCTGTTCGGTCCGCCGCTGGTGGGTTTCGGCCTGCAGTTTGCGCTGGTCCAGCACCTGGAGTTTGCGGCGGCGTTCAGCGCCCTGGCGCTGGGGATCGTCTACATGGGCCTGGCCCGCCTGCTGATGGGCGGCCGGGCACTGCTGCTGGCGGAAACCTGCCTGGCGCTGGGCGTGATCTTCGCCAGCCTGGCGATTCCGCTGGGCCTCGACGCACGCTGGACGGCGGCGGCCTGGGCCGTTGAAGGCGCAGGTATGTTCTGGCTGGGCTTGCGCCAGCAACGGCCGTTCGCGCGGATTTTCGCCTTGTTGCTGCAACTGGGTTCGGCGCTGGCATTCCTCGGCACCCTGCAGGCCGGCGATCACAGTCTGCTCGACGCGGCGCCGCTGGGTGCGCTGCTGCTCGGGTTGGCCTTGCTGTTCAGCTTCTGGCAGCTGCGCGGGGCAGCGCCCGGGCAGGCGGCCGAGTGGGAGCTGCGTGGCACGCCGGTGTTGGGCTGCCTGGGCCTGGCCTTCCTCTACCTGCTGGCGCCGTTGTTCTTCCTCAGCCAGGGCACCGCCATCAGTTGGGCGCTGGCGGGGCTGGCAACCCTGTTTGCCGGCCTGCGCCTGCAGTCGCGGGCGTTCCTGTTCAGCGCGTTTGCCGTGCAACTGCTCGGCGGTGCGCTGTTCCTGGCGCGGTTGCAGGGCGCCGAAGGTGAATCGTCGGCGGTCTTCAGTGCCGGCTGGAGCGGGTTGATGAGCGCCTCGCTGATCGGCCTGTCGTTGATTGGCGGGATGCTGCTGGCGGCGCGCGACGAGATGGTGCGCAACGATGCGCGGCTATTGCGCGGACTGTCGGTGGTGTTGCTGGCCGGTCTGATGCTGATCAACCTGGCGGTGCTGTTCGTACTGCCCTGGGGCACGGCCAGCGGTGTCTGGGCCGCCAGTGGCCTGTTGATCATCTGGCTGAGCCTGTACCTGCGCCAGCGCCTGAGTTTCCTGTTCGGCCTGCTGTTGCAGCTGATGGGTGGCGGCGCGTTCCTGCTCGAGGGGCCGGGGCAATTCGGTTCGTTCGACAGCGATGGCCTGCGCCTGCTCGCCCACAGCGGTTTCTGGACGCCGATGGTGCTCGGGCTGGCTGCCTTCGTCGGGGCCTGGCGCCTGCAGCGCGACAACCTGCCGACAGTATTCGATGCCCTGAGCCTACGCCGCCTGTCCCAGGTACTGCTGGTCTGGGGTACGGGCTGGTGGGTGCTGGCCTGGGCCGGTGAAGTCATGCTGTTCGCCGCGTCGGCAACCTGGGCCTCCTGGATGCTGGCGATCGCCGCCGCCAGCGTGGCCTTGTGGGCGCTGCTGGCGGTACGCCTGCGCTGGTCGGACCTGGCGCTGCTCTGCACCCTGCTGGTGCCGGTGGCCGGGGTGATCCTGCTGCTGGACTGGACCCGCCACTACAACCCGGCAGGGCATTTCGGCTGGCTGGTGTGGCCGGTGCTGTTCGCCGTGCACCTGCTGTCGCTGCGCAAGCTGGCGCCGCAGTTGCCGGCGCGGGTATCGAGCATCGCCCATGTGCTGGGTTGCTGGCTGATCCTCGGCGTGTTGGCGCTGGAGTTGCGCTACGGGCTGCTGTTGCTCTCGGAACACTACAACGCCTGGCGCTGGCTGGGTTATGCGATTTTGCCGAGCCTGTACCTGGTGCTGATGGCCGCGCCGCGCGCATGGCCGTGGCCGATTGCCGCCTACTCGCGCGAATATCGCCTGTATGCCGCCGCACCGTTGGCCTTGCTGATGCTCGGCTGGTTCTGGCTGGCGAACAGCTTCAGCGATGGTCACGCCGAGCCGCTGCCCTATGTACCGCTGCTCAACCCGCTGGAACTGGGGCTGCTGTTCGCCCTGGGCAGTATCTACATCTGGTCGCGCAGCGCAGTGCCGCAACTGGGCGTGCGTGCCGTGCATGCCGAGCGGGCTGCCCAGCTGGTCTCGGGCCTGTCGTTGTTCGCCTTCGTCACGGCGCTGGTGATGCGCGCTGCGCATCATTGGGGCGGGGTGGACTTCGAGCTCGATGCGTTGCTCGCGTCGATGCTGGTGCAGGCCGGCCTGTCGATCGCCTGGAGCCTGATCGCCCTGAGCCTGATGATCGGTGGTCACCTGCGCCATCGTCGCGAGGTCTGGCTGATCGGTGCCGCCTTGATCGCGGTGGTGGTGGCCAAGCTGTTCTTCGTCGAACTGAGCAACCGTGGCGGGTTGGCGCGGATCGTCTCGTTCATCGGCGTGGGTGTGCTGATGCTGGTGGTGGGCTATTTCGCGCCGCTGCCACCCAAGCGTGCAGAGGCCGAAGCGGCCGACAAGCAAACGGAAGGAGTGTCGTCTTGATTCGCAAGTTGAGCCCGGGCTGCCTGGGCGTGGTGCTGTTGTGCCTGAGTGCATCGTTGTTGGCCCAGGAGAAACCGGCGGACTACAGCACCGTGGTGCCCCTGACCCTGGGTGGTGAAGGCCCCTGGTATCGACTGGAATTGCCGCTGGCCTTGCAGGCCCAGGCTCGCCAGGCTGACCTGAACGACGTTCGCGTGTTCAACTCGGCGGGGGAGCCGCAGGCCTATGCCTTGCTCCAGGAGCAGGCGCAGTCGACCCAGCAGCGCAGCCAGACCGACGTGAAGTGGTTCCCGCTGTACAGCTCGGCCGATGCGCCCCAGGCGGCGCCGAGCGTGCGGGTGCAGTCGACCACCTCGGGCACCCTGGTCGAGGTGACTCCGTCCAGTCACCTGGAGGCGGGTGAGGAAGTACTGCGTGGCTGGCTGCTCGACGCCAGTGCGATCAAGGCCCCGTTGCAGCAACTGCTGCTCGACTGGACCAGCGAGCGTGACGGTTTCCAGCGTTTCAGCATCGAGGCCAGTGATGACCTGCAACATTGGCAGGCCTGGGGGGACGGCCAGGTGGCGCGGCTGTCCTTTGCCGACGAGCGCATCGAGCAGCGTGAGGTGAGCCTGCCGGGCCAGTCGGCGCGTTACCTGCGGCTGCTATGGCAGTCACCACAGTCGGCGCCGGTCCTGAATGCGGCGCAGTTGGTGAGCAGCACCAGCAGCCTGTCGGCGTCGCCGTTGGCCTGGTCGCAACCGTTGGCTGGCAGCACCGCCAAGTCCGGTGAGTACACCTGGACGTTGCCCACCGGCTTGAACCTGGAGCAGGTGCGGATCGACCTGGCCCAGCCCAACAGCCTGGCGCCGGCACAGCTTTACGGACGCCGCAGTGGCAATGAAGCCTGGCAGGCGCTGGGCAGCGGGCTGCTCTATCGGCTGACCCAGGGGGGCCAGGATGTGTTGCAGAATACCCTGGAGCTGCCCGGCTACACGGTTGCGCAGCTGAAACTGGTGGTCGACGAGCGTGGCGGTGGGCTTGGTGCGACGGCGCCGGCACTGAGTTATGCCGTGCGGCCGACGCAACTGGTGTTCCTGGCCCGCGGCAATGCGCCGTTCTCGCTGGCGCTGGGCAATCCGACGGTCGCCGCCGCGAACCTGCCCCTGTCGACGCTGATCCCCGACTACGGCCCGCAACGCCTGGCCTCGATCGGCAGGGCCACTGCGGGTGCGGCGCAGGTGGTTGCTCCGTCGGCACCGGCCACCACGGCGGCGCCCGCGACCGACTGGAAGAAGATCGGCTTGTGGGCGGTGCTGTTGCTGGGCGTGGCGGCACTGGGCGGCATGGCCTTCAGCCTGCTGCGCAAGCCGCAGGCCTGAACCTGATCGTTCCCACGCTCTGCGTGGGAATGCAGCCCGTGACGTTCTGCGTCCCAAGAGCGGACGCAGAGCGTCCAGAGAGGCCTTCCCACGCGGAGCGTGGGAACGATCGGTCAAGATGAACACCTTCCCGTGTGGGAGCGGGCTTGCCCGCGAAGAGGCCCTTGTGCCTGGCACGAACGCTTGACCGAAGGCGCCAGGCGGTGCTTTTGGGCTACGCTGAAGTCGACCCGTGAACTCTCTGTGCGTCATCCGTGTCTGAGCATGAGGATTTGCAGCGCGACTCGCGTTAAACTGCGCGGGTTTTTTAAGCCCCCCCTTTCTCCGGAGCCATCCATGTCCCGCGTTACCCTGAGTCGCTTTTTGATTGAGCAGACCCGCAGCAACAACACGCCTGCCGATCTGCGTTTCCTGATCGAGGTGGTTGCGCGCGCCTGTAAGGAAATCAGCCACGCCGTCTCCAAGGGCGCGCTGGGTGGCGTCCTGGGCAGCATGGGGACCGAGAACGTACAAGGCGAAGTGCAGAAGAAGCTCGACGTCCTGTCCAACGAAATCCTGCTTGAAGCCAACGAGTGGGGCGGTCACCTGGCCGGCATGGCGTCCGAGGAAATGGACAATGCCTACCAGATTCCGGGCAAGTACCCGAAAGGCGCCTACCTGCTGGTATTCGACCCGCTGGACGGCTCGTCGAACATCGACATCAACGCTCCGGTCGGTACCATCTTCTCCGTACTGCGCTGCCCGAACGAATACCTGAGCCAGAACGAAGCGCTGAACGAAAAGGCCTTCCTGCAGCCAGGCACCCAGCAGGTCGCTGCCGGCTACGCGATCTACGGCCCGCAGACCATGCTGATCCTGACCCTGGGCAATGGCGTCAAGGGCTTCACCCTGGACCGCGAAATGGGCAGCTTCGTGCTGACCCACGAAGACATCACCATCCCGGCCTCCACCCAGGAGTTCGCGATCAACATGTCCAACCAGCGCCACTGGGAAGCCCCGGTACAGCGTTATGTCGAAGAGCTGCTGGCCGGTGACACCGGTCCGCTGAAGAAGAACTACAACATGCGCTGGGTGGCCGCGATGGTTGCCGACGTGCACCGCATCCTGACCCGTGGTGGCCTGTTCATGTACCCACGCGACAGCCGTGAGCCGTCCAAGCCAGGCAAACTGCGCCTGATGTACGAAGCCAACCCGATGTCCTTCCTGATCGAGCAGGCTGGCGGCGCCTCCACTGACGGCCACCAGCGCATTCTCGACATCCAGCCCGAGGGCCTGCACCAGCGCGTGGCA
Organism: Pseudomonas vanderleydeniana; assembly: GCF_014268755.2. Taxonomy (NCBI): domain Bacteria; kingdom Pseudomonadati; phylum Pseudomonadota; class Gammaproteobacteria; order Pseudomonadales; family Pseudomonadaceae; genus Pseudomonas; species Pseudomonas vanderleydeniana. The sequence goes on from NZ_CP077093.1 coordinate 620,650, forward strand.
GTGTTCCTGGGTTCGAAGGAAGAAGTGGAGCGGGTTACCGCTTACCACAAGGCGTAACCCATGTCCGCGCCCTGGCAGCCTCTGCTCGAATGGTGGTTCGGTCCAGCCGAAACGCCCAGCGAGATCGAGGCTGACAAGGGCCGGTTGTGGTTCGGCAAGCGTGACAGCCAGGACCTCGAGGCGCGTGAGCGCTTTGGGGACTGGGTCGAGCAGGCCCTGGCCGGCGGATTGACCGAATGGACGCAATGTCCGCAGGGTTGGCTGGCCGTGGTGCTGCTGCTCGATCAACTGCCGCGGATGATCTTCCGCGATACTCCCAGGGCCTTTTCCGGTGACGCCCGCGCCCAGGCGCTGGTCGCGCAGGGGATTGCCGCCGATTTCGACCGGCAGCTGCCGGCGATGCAGCGCTCCTTCATCTACCTGGTGTTCGAGCATTGCGAGCTGCTGGCGGCGCAGAACGAGGCGGTGTCGCGGTTCGCGGCGTTGTTGCGCGAGCAGCCGGAGGACCAGCGGGCGGTGTTCGCCAGCCAGCTGGATTATGCCGAGCGGCACCAGAAGGTCATTGCCCGGTTCGGGCGTTTTCCCCATCGCAACGCCATCCTCGGGCGCGAATCCACGGCCGAGGAAGTGGCGTTTCTGCATGAGCCGGGTTCGCGCTTCTAGCCCTTTCGCCTGCTGAATGGCCTGTTGTTGCCAGCGAGCTTTCTGTGGTGAGCGGGCTTGCCCGCGCTGGGCTGCGAAGCAGTCCTAAAACCAGACCCCGCGTATTGTCAGACTGAAACGCGCCAGCCGGTTTGCGACTGCTTCGCAGTCGAGCGCGGGCAAGCCCGCTCGCCACAGGGGATCCGTGTGCCCGCAAGGCGGTACTGCCTGGCAGGCCTGTAGGAGCAGGGCTCGCCCGCGAAGGCGCCGGCGCGGTCGTCAGATCCGGAAACTGCCCACCAGGTGCTTCAGGCGTGCTGCCTGCTGCTCCAGGTCCGCACAGGCACGCAGGGTCGCCTGCAGGTTTTCCACGCCTTCCTGGTTAAGGGTGTTGATCTCGTTGATGTCGACGTTGATCGATTCGACCACGGCGGTCTGCTCCTCGGTCGCGGTCGCCACCGACTGGTTCATGCCGTCGATCTCGCCGATCCGCTGGGTCACGCTGCCCAGGCGTTCACCGGCCTGGTTGGCGATACCGACGCTGTTTTCGCTCTGGCGCTGACTGTCGGTCATGATGGTGACCGCTTCGCGGGCACCGACCTGCAGTTCCTCGATCATCTTCTGCACCTGTTGCGCCGAGTCCTGGGTGCGGTGGGCGAGGTTGCGCACTTCGTCGGCGACCACGGCAAAGCCGCGGCCGGCTTCACCGGCCCGGGCCGCCTCGATGGCCGCATTGAGCGCCAGCAGGTTGGTCTGCTGGGAAATGCTGGTGATCACTTCGAGGATCTGCCCGATGTTCACCGTGTTGGCGTTCAGCGTCTCGATATTGCCGCAGGAGTCGCTGATCTGCGCCGACAGCTGCTGCATCGCGCTGATGGTCTTGTCCACCACCTGCTGGCCGTCTTCGGCGAGGTTGCGCGCGTCGCTCGAATGCTGCGAGGCGAGGGCGGCGTTCTGGGCGATTTCCTGGGCGGCGGCCCCGAGCTGGTTGATTGCCGCGGCGACGCTGCTGGTGCGACTGGCCTGTTGGTCGGAGTTGAACATCGACGAGTTGGAGGCGCTGACCACGCGCAGGGCGACTTCGTTGACCTGGCCCGTGGCCGAGGCCACTTCGCGGATCGAGGTGTGGATACGCTCGACGAAACGGTTGAACGACATGCCCAGGGTGCCGAACTCGTCATGGCCGTGGATGGTCAGGCGCTTGGTCAGGTCGCCTTCACCTTCAGCGATGTCATGCATGGCCCGGCCCATCAGGTGCAGCGGTTGCATCAGGACGCGGATCAGCATGCCGAGCAGGGCGATGATGATCACCACCGCAATCAGCATGGCAACGATCGCCGAGGTACGGAACTCGCTGAGCATCGAGAAGGCGGTGTCCTGGTCCAGCACCAGGGCCACGTACCAGTCGGCCGAGGGCACGCCGTTGACGTGGGTGAAGGAGATGAACTGGGTCTTGCCGGCCACCGTCACTTCCTTCAGGCCGGGGCTGATCTTCGGGGTGTCGCCCGGATAGGCCTCGGCGAGGTTCTTGAGGATCAGCTTGCTGTCCGGGTGGATCAGGATCTTGCCGTCGGCGCTGACGATGAAGGCGTGGCCGTGGCCGCCGAAGTTCAGCGAGTTGATGATGGCGCTGACGCTGCCCAGGTCGATGTCGGCGCCGGTCACGCCGATGAACTTGCCTTCATGCTGCACCGGGGTGGCGAGGGTGATCACCAGCTTGCCCGACGAGGCGGCGATGTAGGGTTCGGTGACGATGGTCTGCTGCGCGGCATTGGCGGCCTTGTACCAGCCGCGGGCGCGCGGGTCATAGTCGGCGGGGCGATTGCCGGTCGGCACCGAGAACATCACGCCTTCCTGGCTGCCGAAGTAGCTCAGCTGGAAGTTGCCGGTGTAGGCGGGCAGGCCGACCGCACGCTTGAGGCTGTCGGCGGAGCTGCCGTCCACGGCGATCTGTTGCGACAGCGACTGCAACAGCTGGATGCGGCTTTCCAGCCAGGTCTGGATGTTGCTGGTGGTCAGGCTGCCCAGCTCCTGCATCGACGCCTGGGTGCTGTTGTACAGCGCCTGGCGCTGGCGGTAGTCGTTGAACAGGATGAAGCAGGCGAACGCCACGGCGACCACGAGGGCCGCAGCCAGGAGAATCTTGTGGCTGAATTTGAGGTTTCTGGTCATGAAATGGCTGTCTGCAGAGGACGGGTCAACTAGGGGGCGACAATTTGCCACGTTTGATGGCGTCGCGCCTCTATATCTCGACACACACGTGTTAAAGATTAGTTTCTTGACGGTAAAGCCGACGAAATGCCTGTTCCGCCCGCAAAAGTGCTGATCTGCAAAGGAAAGCCCTGTAAGAAAAGCTCGTAGGCTCGGGAACCAGATGGCGGTTTTCTCTTCTAAGCTTGCGGTAGGCCCCCGCGCCGACCTTTTCGTCCCCAGGAGTTTCTCCCCATGTCGTTGCGCTCTCTCGCTCTGTTGTCGTTCTGCGTGCTGCTGGCCGCCTGCAGCAAGGTCAACCAGGCCAATTACTCGAAACTGTCCACGGGCATGCCCAAGGCCGAAGTCGAGGCACTGCTTGGTTCACCGTCCGATTGTTCCGGCGCGCTGGGGATGTCCAGTTGTACCTGGGGTGACAAGAACAGCTTTATCAGCGTGCAGTACGCCGGTGACAAAGTCCTGATGTTTTCCGGGCAAGGCCTGAAGTAAACCGGGGCGCAAGCCCTCGGGAGAAGAAGAAATGTTGCGTCTAGTGGTTACTCTTTTGGCTGGCTTGTTGCTGGCCGGTTGCGCTACGTCCGGTGACGATCTGGCGCCCAAGACTGCGGGTCACGTCGACCTCAAGCGCTACCAGGGCACCTGGTACGAACTGGCGCGGATGCCGATGTATTTCCAGCGCAACTGCGCCCAATCCGAGGCCCGCTATAGCCTGATGCCCGACGGCCGGATGGCGGTGTTCAACCGCTGCCTGACCGAGCAGTGGACCTGGGAAGAGGCCAAGGGCACCGCGACACCGCAGGTCGAAGGGCAGACCGACAAGCTCTGGGTGCGTTTCGACAACTGGTTCACCGCACTGCTGCCGGGCGTAGCCAAGGGTAACTACTGGATACTCTACGTCAGCGATGACTACCACAACGCGATTGTCGGCGACCCGAGCCGGCGCTACCTGTGGCTGTTGTCCCGCAGTCCCAAGGTCAATGCCGATACCCGCGAGGACCTGCTGAGCCGGGCGCGCCAGCAGGGGTATGACACCACCCGGCTGATCTGGCGCACGCCGGATTCGAAAATGCCCAACTGATCTGACTGGCCAGCACATTCCCTGTAGGAGCCGGGCTTGCCCGCGAATGCGTCCGTTCAGGCGGCGCAGGGCATGAGGGCCTGTTCATGGGCAAGCCCGGCTTACAGCCATGTGGGGAGTCAGTTCAGCAGTTCACGCAACACCTGGGCAAACGCCCGCGCGCTGTCTTCCTCCGCCGCATGCCGGCCGCCGCGTACCACCCACTGGCCGTTGACCATCACCTCGCGTACCTGGCGATCGCCGCCGGCGAACAGCCAGCGGTTGAGAATGCCGTCACCCTCGGCTGTCGCCAGGTACGGGTCGTTGCCATCGAGCACCAGCCAGTCGGCGCGCTTGCCCACCTCCAGTCCGCCAATGGCCTGGCCCAGCGCCTGGGCGCCGCCTTCCAGTGCGGCATCGAACAGCGTGCGCCCGACCATCGGCTGGTCGGCCCGGTATAGGCGATTGCGGCGCTGGTCGCGCAGGCGCTGGCCATATTCCAGCCAGCGCAGCTCCTCGACCACGCTCAGCGAGACATGGCTGTCGGAGCCGATGCCCAGTCGCCCGCCCTGGGCGAGGAAGTCCACTGCCGGGAAGATCCCGTCGCCGAGGTTGGCCTCGGTGGTCAGGCACAGGCCTGCAATCGCCTGGCTGCGGGCCATGCGGCTGACTTCCTCGGCATTGGCGTGGGTGGCATGTACCAGGCACCAGCGCGGGTCCACTTCGACGTTGTCGTAGAGCCATTGCAGCGGACGCTTGCCGCTCCAGGCCAGGCAGTCGTCGACTTCCTTCTGTTGTTCGGCGATGTGAATATGCACCGGGCATTGCCGGTCGCTGGCCGCCAGCACTTCGCTGATCTGCTGCGGAGTGACCGCCCGCAACGAATGGAAGCACAGGCCGAGGGCCTGGGCTGGCTGGCTTGCCAGCAACGGCTGCAGACGTGCCTGCAATTTCAGGTAGTTCTCGGTGCTGTTGATGAAGCGCCGCTGGCCGTCGCTGGGCGCCTGGCCACCAAATCCGGAGTGGCTGTAGAGCACTGGCAGCAGGGTCAGGCCGATGCCGGCGTCCGTGGCCGCCTGGCTGATGCGCAGGGCCAGTTCGGCCGGGTCGGCGTAAGGCTGGCCGTGGGTATCGTGGTGTACATAATGGAACTCGGCCACCGAGGTATAGCCGGCCTTGAGCATCTCGATATAGAGCTGGCGGGCGATGATGCCCATCTGCTCCGGGCTGATCCTGCCCACCAGCCGGTACATCAGGTCGCGCCAGGTCCAGAAGCTGTCGTTCGGGTTGCCGGCCACTTCCGCCAGCCCGGCCATCGCCCGCTGGAAGGCGTGGGAGTGCAGGTTCGGCATGCCTGGCAGCAGCGGGCCGCCCAGCCGTTCGGCGGCTTGTGCGGCGGAGTTGGCCTCGACCCGGGTCAGTACGCCCTGGGCGTCGACCTCGAGCAATACGTTCCTGGCCCATCCACTAGGCAGCAGCGCGCGTTCGGCAAAGAAGGCGGACATGGTTCAGCACCCCATCGTGTGTTATTTGTATATACATATACAGACGTTTGCGTGCCCGGTAAACTCCGGCAAGCTGGTATCCTGTCCACGAATCCGTGGGACATGACACCTGCCACCCCTAGAACCGAACAAGGATTTCCTGTGCCGACTCCGCCTGCCAACAACCCGCTGGCTGCCCAAATGGGCGAAAGTCCGGCGCCGTTATATGCCCGCGTCAAACAGATGATCACCCAGCAGATCGACAGTGGGAACTGGCCGCCGCACTACCGCGTGCCGTCCGAGAGCGAACTGGTGGAACAGCTGGGCTACAGCCGCATGACCATCAACCGTGCCCTGCGGGAAATGACCGCCGAAGGCCTGCTGGTGCGCATGCAGGGTGTCGGCACCTTCGTCGCCGAGCCCAAGACCCAGTCGGCGCTGTTCGAGGTGCACAACATTGCCGACGAGATCGCCTCGCGCGGTCATCGCCATACCTGCAAGATCATCACCCTCGGTGAAGAGGTCGCCGGCTCCGAGCGCGCCGTGGCATTGGACATGCGCGAGGGACAGAAGGTCTTTCACTCGCTGATCGTGCATTTCGAGAACGACATTCCGGTGCAGATCGAGGACCGCTTCGTCAACGCGCTGGTGGCGCCGGACTACCTCAAGCAGGATTTCACCCTGCAGACGCCCTACGCCTACCTGTCCCAGGTCGCACCGTTGACCGAGGGCGAGCATGTGGTCGAGGCGATTCTCGCCGATGCCACCGAGTGCGAGTTGCTGCAGATCGAGCGGAGCGAGCCGTGCCTGATGATTCGCCGGCGGACCTGGTCCGGTCGCCAGCCGGTGACGGCCGCCCGGTTGATCCACCCCGGTTCCCGTCATCGTCTGGAAGGACGCTTTACCAAATGAGTTCACTGAAAGTCTTGCGTGCGGCGGATTACCCGCGCATGCCATGGAAAAACGGCGGTGGCAGCACCGAGGAAATCACTCGCGACGAAGGCGAGGGGCTGGACGGTTTCGGCTGGCGCCTGTCGATCGCCGATATCGGTGAGTCGGGTGGCTTTTCCAGCTTTGCCGGTTATGAGCGGATCATTACCGTGCTGCAGGGCGCGGGCATGACCCTGCAGGTCGACGGCCAGCGCACTCGCGCATTGCTGCCACTGGACCCGTTTGCCTTCAGTGGTGCGAGCCAGGTCGGCTGCACGCTGCTCGACGGACCGATCCGCGACTTCAACCTGATCTACGCCCCGGATCGCTACAGTGCCCGGCTGCAATGGCTGGAGGCCGCGCAACCCAAGCGCTTCTTTACGTCGGCGGCGGTGCTGCTGATCTTCAGTGTCAGCGACCAGTTGCATGTCGGCCTGGCCGACAATGGTTACGAAGTGCTCGGCCGGCATGACTGCCTGCGGCTGGACGGTAACGCCGGGCTTCAGGAAGTGGCGGTCACTGGCCGTTGCTGTGTGATCGAACTGATTCCTGCCTGATTCTGCTGTATCCCCCACTCTATTTGGGGCATCCCCGGCTCCCACCGTAGGTGGCCCGATCGTTCCCACGCTCTGCGTGGGAACGCCTCTCAGGACGCTCGGCGTCCGCTCTTGTGACGCAGAGCGTCACTGGGCTGCGTTTCCACGCGGAGCGTGGGAACGATCGTATTAAGGATGGTTCCACTCGCACCCTTTTGTTACCGAACGCCCCAGCCTGGGGCAAAAAGCTGCCCCGGTAACAGCTTCCTGTATCCAGTCCCGCCTCGTCCTACACATTCATTGCCCTCTCAAAGCCACGTCCCACGGCCCTTGGCGACTATTCTGAAGAATTCTTCAGCGCACGTTTCTCAAGTTGGCCGCTTGATTGCATATGCTTGTATGTACAAGTAAATATGTGTGCGTATGAGTCGATCAGGAACCGCTACGCACCCACCCCATTTCCCGCTTGTGATGGATGTAGCCGGCACAAGCTCGCTTGCCCACTGCCTGGGCGGGTTCGGACGATCGCAGAGGAGTTTTTTCGTGACTGAGAATACCCAGAAACCTACCGCCACCTTTACCAAGCGCCGTGACGTCGAAATCCGTGCCGCCCGTGGCAACACGCTGACCGCCAAGAGCTGGCTGACCGAAGCGCCGCTGCGGATGCTGATGAACAACCTCGACCCACAAGTGGCCGAGAACCCCAAGGAACTGGTGGTCTACGGGGGTATTGGCCGGGCTGCGCGCAACTGGGAGTGCTACGACAAGATCGTCGAGAGCCTGACCCACCTGAATGACGACGAGACCCTGCTGGTCCAGTCCGGCAAGCCGGTCGGCGTGTTCAAGACCCACAGCAACGCCCCGCGCGTGCTGATCGCCAACTCCAACCTGGTGCCGCACTGGGCCACCTGGGAACACTTCAACGAACTGGATGCCAAGGGCCTGGCCATGTACGGCCAGATGACCGCCGGCAGCTGGATCTACATCGGCAGCCAGGGCATCGTCCAGGGCACCTATGAAACCTTCGTCGAAGCCGGCCGCCAGCACTACGACAACAACCTCAAGGGCCGTTGGGTACTGACCGCCGGCCTGGGTGGCATGGGTGGCGCTCAGCCACTGGCCGCAACCCTGGCCGGAGCCTGCTCGCTGAACATCGAATGCCAGCAGACCAGCATCGACTTCCGTCTCAAGACCCGCTACGTCGACGAGCAGGCCAAGGACCTCGATGACGCCCTGGCCCGTATCGCCAAGTACACCGCCGAAGGCAAGGCGATCTCCATCGCCCTGTGTGGCAACGCCGCCGAGATCCTCCCGGAACTGGTCCGTCGCGGCGTGCGCCCGGACATGGTCACCGACCAGACCAGCGCCCACGACCCACTCAACGGCTACCTGCCAGCCGGCTGGACCTGGGAAGAGTACCGCGCCCGCGCGCTGACCGAACCGGCCGCCGTGGTGAAGGCCGCCAAGCAGTCGATGGCGGTGCACGTCAAGGCGATGCTGGCGTTCCAGAAACAAGGCATCCCGACCTTCGACTACGGCAACAACATCCGCCAGATGGCCCAGGAAGAGGGCGTCGAGAACGCCTTCGACTTCCCCGGCTTCGTACCGGCCTACATCCGTCCGCTGTTCTGCCGTGGTATCGGCCCGTTCCGCTGGGCGGCGCTGTCGGGTGATCCGCAGGACATCTTCAAGACCGACGCCAAGGTCAAGGAACTGATCCCGGACGACGCCCACCTGCACAACTGGCTGGACATGGCGCGCGAGCGCATCAGCTTCCAGGGCCTGCCGGCGCGTATCTGCTGGGTTGGCCTGGGCCTGCGCGCCAAGCTCGGCCTGGCATTCAACGAAATGGTCCGCAGCGGCGAGCTGTCGGCGCCGATCGTGATCGGTCGCGACCACCTGGACTCCGGCTCGGTGTCCAGTCCGAACCGTGAAACCGAGTCGATGCAGGACGGTTCCGATGCCGTTTCCGACTGGCCGCTGCTCAACGCTCTGCTCAACACCGCCAGCGGTGCGACCTGGGTCTCCCTGCACCACGGCGGCGGCGTCGGCATGGGCTTCTCGCAGCACTCGGGCATGGTGATCGTCTGCGACGGTACCGACGAGGCGGCCGCGCGTATCGCCCGTGTGCTGCACAACGACCCGGCGACCGGTGTCATGCGTCACGCCGATGCCGGCTACCAGATCGCGATCGATTGCGCGAAGGAGCAGGGCCTGAACCTGCCGATGATCACCGGCAAATAAGGTCGTGCGGGGGACGCCGCATGGCGTGCGTCCCCTGTAGGCGCCGGCTTGCTGGCGATAGCGGTGAATCAGTCAGCAGATGCGTTGCCTGACACGGCGCTATCGCCAGCGAGCCGGCTCCTACAGGGAGGCGTTTTTTGCAAGTGATGCCTGAACACCGAAAAACAATCCATCAGAGGTTGAACGATAAATGGCTGGTTCGAATGATCGTGCAAGCAACAAACCGTTGATCGAAAGGCGTTCGATCGACTACATCCCGGAAGCGGAAAGACACGGTCGTCTACTCAGCCAGTTCACCCTGTGGCTGGGCGCCAACCTGCAGATCACCGCGATCGTCACCGGTGCGCTGGCGGTGGTGCTCGGCGGCGACGTGTACTGGTCGCTGGTCGGCCTGCTGCTCGGGCAACTGCTCGGCGGCGGGGTGATGGCGCTGCATGCTGCGCAGGGGCCGCAGCTCGGCTTGCCGCAGATGATTTCCAGCCGCGTACAGTTCGGTGTCTACGGTGCGGTGATCCCGCTGGTGCTGGTGTGCCTGATGTACATCGGTTTCTCGGCCAGCGGTTCGCTGCTGGCGGGGCAGGCGGTGGCGCAGTTGCTGCACGTCGAGGACTGGGTCGGCATCGTGCTGTTCGCCGCCTCGATCCTGGTCTTCACCATCTTCGGCTACCGGGTGATCCACGGCATCGGCCGGGTCGCCAGCGTGCTGGGGGTGATCGCCTTCATCTACCTGTTCTACAAGCTGCTGGCGGGCAACGACGTTTCCGCGTTGCTGGCCAACAAGCATTTCTCCCTGGCGAGTTTCCTGCTGGCGGTGTCGCTGTCGGCGTCCTGGCAGATCGCGTTCGGCCCCTACGTGGCGGACTACTCGCGCTACCTGCCGCGCAGCACTTCGGCGTCGAAAACCTTCTGGGCGGTGGGCCTGGGTTCGGTGATCGGCTCGCAGGCATCGATGGTCTTCGGCGTGTTCGCGGCGGCCCTGGCCGGTTCGCAGTTCGCCCACCACGAGGTGTCGTTCATCGTCGGCCTCGGTGGCACCGGCGTGATCGCCGCGGCGCTGTACTTCGCCGTGGCCTTCGGCAAGGTCACCGTGACCACGCTCAATGCCTACGGCAGCTTCATGTCGATCGCCACCATCATCAGCGGCTTTCGCGGCAACCGGCACATCGGCAGCGGCGTGCGCCTGCTGTACATCTTCATCATGGTCAGCCTCGCGGCGGCCCTGGCGCTGCTCGGCAAGGACTCGTTCCTCAAGGAGTTCTCCGCGTTCATCCTGTTCCTGCTGGCGTTCTTCACACCGTGGAGCGCGATCAACCTGGTGGACTTCTATTGCATCACCAAGGAGCGCTACGACATTCCCGCGTTGTCCGACCCCGATGGCCGCTATGGGCGCTGGAACATCATGGGCATCAGCATCTATGTGTTCGGCGTGCTGATCCAGATGCCGTTCATCTCCACGCATTTCTATACCGGCCCCCTGGTGGCGAGCCTGGGCGATACCGATATCTCCTGGATCATCGGCCTGGTGGTGCCGGCGGCGCTGTACTACTTCGCGGCGAAGAAGTGGCACGGCGCGGTTCCTGATCGTTTGATCCTGCCGCCAGAGCAGGGCGAGGTCGCAGTACCCAAGGCCAGTGGTCGGGCCCAGCCGTCGTCGGCTGCCTGAACCCCGAGCCTGCCTGCAAGACGTGGACAGGGCCCGCATGCGGGCCAACCCGGGCCGGATGCCTCTTGACTGCCGTTAACCCATTCATGATTAGGAGCGTCACATAATGAAAATGAAAAAGACCCTGCTGACCACGGCGTTGTCCCTCGGCCTGTTGACCGCTGCTGGCGCGAGCCAGGCCGCCGGCTGGTGCGAGTCGGGCAAGCCGGTGAAGTTCGCGGGCCTCAATTGGGAAAGCGGCATGTTGCTGACCGACGTCCTGCAGTTCGTCCTGGAAAAGGGCTACGACTGCAAGACCGACAGCCTGCCGGGCAACTCCATCACCATGGAGAACGCCCTGAGCACCAACGATATCCAGGTCTTCGCCGAGGAGTGGGTTGGCCGCAGCGAGGTCTGGAACAAGGCCGAGAAGGCCGGCAAGGTGGTCGGCGTCGGTGCACCGGTGGTCGGCGCGATCGAAGGCTGGTACGTGCCGCGTTATGTGGTCGAGGGTGATGCCAAGCGCAAGCTGGAGGCCAAGGCGCCGAACCTGAAGAACATCGCCGACCTGGCCCAGTACGCCTCGGTGTTCAAGGATCCGGAAGAGCCGGGCAAGGGCCGTTTCTACAACTGCCCGGCCGGCTGGACCTGCGAGCTGGACAACAGCGAGATGCTCAAGAGCTACGGCCTGGAAAACGCCTACACCAACTTCCGTCCCGGCACCGGGCCGGCTCTGGATGCCGCAGTGCTGTCGAGCTACAAGCGTGGCGAGCCGATCCTGTTCTACTACTGGTCGCCGACGCCGCTGATGGGTCAGGTCGACCTGATCAAACTGGACGAGAAGCCGGGTGTCGACAAGAGTGTGAGCATCAAGGTCGGTCTGTCCAAGACCTTCCACGATGAAGCACCTGAGCTGGTGGCCGTGCTGGAGAAGGCCAACCTGCCGATCGACCTGCTCAACCAGAACCTGGGACGCATGACCAAGGAGCGGATCGAGTCGCCGAAGCTGGCGAAAATCTTCCTCAAGGAACACCCTGAGGTTTGGCAGGCCTGGGTCAGCGCTGACGCTGCCAAGAAAATCAACGCGGCTCTGTAGGTCGATTCCTCCCGGCTAGCCGAGAGGCTGGCCGGGACGCTACATCCACTTGATCGAGAGTTTCCAATGTTTCCCGAGAATTTCACGTTTTCCATCGCCGACTGGGTCAACGGTTGGGTCGATGCACTGGTGACCAACTATGGCGATGTGTTCCGGCACATCTCCGACACCCTGCTGTGGGCCATCGTCAACCTCGAGAGCCTGCTGCGCCTGGTGCCGTGGTGGCTGATGCTGGCCATCGTCGGCGGTATCGCCTGGCACGCCACCCGCAAGCTGGTCAGCACCGCGGTGATCGTCGGCCTGCTGTTCCTGGTCGGCGCCGTCGGCCTGTGGGACAAGCTGATGCAGACCCTGGCGCTGATGCTGGTGGCGACGCTGATCTCGGTGCTGATCGGGATCCCGCTGGGCATCCTGTCGGCGCGCAGCAACCGCCTGCGCTCGGTGCTGATGCCGCTGCTGGACATCATGCAGACCATGCCCAGCTTCGTGTACCTGATCCCGGTGCTGATGCTGTTCGGCCTGGGCAAGGTCCCGGCGATCTTCGCCACGGTGATCTACGCCGCGCCGCCGCTGATCCGCCTGACCGACCTGGGTATCCGCCAGGTGGACGGCGAGGTGATGGAAGCGATCAACGCCTTCGGTGCCAACCGCTGGCAGCAATTGTTCGGCGTGCAGCTGCCGCTGGCCCTGCCGAGCATCATGGCCGGGATCAACCAGACCACCATGATGGCCCTGTCGATGGTGGTGATCGCCTCGATGATCGGTGCCCGTGGCCTGGGCGAAGACGTGCTGGTCGGCATCCAGACCCTGAACGTCGGGCGTGGCCTCGAGGCGGGCCTGGCCATCGTGATTCTCGCCGTGGTCATCGACCGCATTACCCAGGCCTATGGTCGTCCGCGCCATGAGGTGAGCAAATGACTGATTCCATCGTCAGCAAGATCGAAGTCAAGAACGTCTTCAAGATCTTCGGTGCGCGCTCCAATGATGCGCTGAACCTGATCCGCCAGGGCAAGACCAAGGACCAGGTGCTGGCCGAGACCGGCTGCGTGGTCGGGGTCAACGATTTGTCGCTGAGCATCGGCACCGGCGAGATCTTCGTGATCATGGGCCTGTCGGGTTCCGGCAAGTCGACCCTGGTGCGCCATTTCAACCGCCTGATCGATCCCACCAGCGGCGCGATCCTGGTCGACGGCGTGGACATCCTGCAGCACGACATGGACGCCCTGCGCGAATTCCGTCGGCACAAGATCAGCATGGTGTTCCAGAGCTTCGGCCTGCTGCCCCACAAGACCGTGCTGGAGAACGTCGCCTACGGCCTCAAGGTCCGTGGCGAGAGCAAGCAGCTGTGTGTCGAACGTTCGCTGCACTGGATCAACACCGTGGGCCTCAAGGGCTACGAGAACAAGTACCCGCACCAGCTGTCGGGCGGCATGCGCCAGCGCGTCGGCCTGGCCCGGGCCCTGGCGGCAGACACCGACATCATCCTGATGGACGAGGCCTTCAGCGCCCTCGACCCGCTGATCCGCGCCGAGATGCAGGACCAGTTGCTCGAGCTGCAGAAAACCCTGCACAAGACCATCGTGTTCATTACCCATGACCTCGACGAGGCGGTGCGCATCGGCAACCGCATTGCGATTCTCAAGGATGGCCGGCTGATCCAGGTCGGTACGCCGCGGGAAATCCTGCATTCGCCGGCGGATGAGTACGTGGACCGGTTCGTCCAGCGGCGGGCGGCGACCGTATGAGACGAGCCTTGTGGCTGGCTTGTGGCGAGGGGGCTTGCCCCCGCTGGGCTGCGTCGCAGCCCCAGGGTCTGTCGCCGGGCTAAATTCGTCTGGCGGTTTTGCGACCGCTTCGCGCTCGAACGGGGGCAAGCCCCCTCGCCACAAGTGTCAACCACCGGAATTTGTATGAGGCTTCAGATGTCCCAGGCTGAAAGAATGGTTATCGCCGATGCGCCGATGCGCTGGCAGGATGTGGTCGCGGTCGCCCGCCATGGTGCCCGGCTGGAGCTGGCGCCGCAGGCCTGGGCGCGGATCGACAATGCCCAGGCGATCGTCCAGCGCATCGTTGTCAGTGGCGAGCGTGCCTATGGCATCAATACTGGCCTGGGCGCGCTGTCCAATGTGTCGCTGTCCGGCGAGCAACTGAGCCAGCTGTCGCGCAACACCCTGCTCAGCCACGCCTGTGGCGTTGGTGCGCCCCTGTCTGACGAACAGACCCGGGCGATCATCTGCGCGGCGGTCATCAACTACAGCCAGGGCAAGTCCGGCCTGCATCGCCAGGTGGTCGAGGCGCTGCTGGCGCTGCTCAACCATGGCATCACACCGCAGGTGCCGTCCCAGGGTTCGGTCGGCTACCTGACCCACATGGCCCATGTTGGCGTGGCCCTGCTCGGGGTCGGCCAGGTCAGCTATCGTGGCCGGATCGTCTCCGCCGGGCAGGCCCTGGCCGAGGAAGGCCTGCAGCCGGTGGTGCTGGGCGCCAAGGACGGGTTGTGCCTGGTCAACGGCACGCCGTGCATGACCGGTCTCAGTTGCCTGGCCCTGGCTGACGCCAACCGCCTGGTGCAATGGGCCGACGTGACCGCGGCGATGAGCTTCGAGGCCCAGCGTGGCCAGATCGCCGCCTTCGATGCCGAAATCATCGCGCTCAAGCCGCACCCGGGCATGCAACAGGTCGGCAGCAACCTGCGCGACCTGCTCGACGGCAGCGAGGTGATTGCCGCGAGCAAGGGCATCCGTACCCAGGACGCCCTGAGCATTCGTTCGATCCCGCAGGTGCACGGTGCGGCTCGCGACCAGTTGGCCCACGCCACCCGGCAGGTCGAGATCGAGCTCAACGGCTGCACCGACAACCCGCTGTTGCTGGGCACGCCGGACGACTTCCGGGTGATGTCGCAGGCCAACCCCCACGGCCAGTCGGTCGCCATGGCGGCGGACCTGCTGGCGATCGCCATGGCGGAGCTCGGCTCGATCGCCGAGCGGCGTCTTGACCGCCTGATCAACCCGCACGTCAGCGGCCTGCCGGCGTTCCTGGTCAGCCAGCCGGGCGTCAACTCGGGAATGATGATCGTGCAGTACGTCGCTGCGTCCCTCTGTGCGCAGAACCGCCAGTTGGCACAACCGGCAGTGCTCGACAACTACGTCACCTCGGGGCTGCAGGAAGATCACCTGAGCCTGGGCACCAACGCCGCGTTGAAATTGCACCAGGTCCTGGAGAACGGCACGCAGATCCTCGCCATCGAGTACCTGCTGGCGGCCCAGGCCTTCGAATTCCTCAAGGAACAACGCTTCGGCGCCGGTACGGACGTCGCCTGGAAGCTGTTGCGCGAGCACGTGCCGGCCTATGACCAGGATCGCTGGCTGGCGCCGGATATCGCCAGTGCGGCGGCGTTATTGCGCGCACCGACGCTGTTGGCCGAACGATTGCCGAACCTGAACTGATTCAAACAAAGATAGCCAGCGTGCCAAGGCGCCATCCGCCCAAAAAGCGGACAGCGACGGATAACGGAAGCTTCCGGAGCGACTGGCAGTTGATAACACTCTCAAAAGGAGCATGAATGTGACTGCATTGAACCTTATTCCCGGCCAGCTGACCCTGGCGCAACTGCGTGCCGTGTACCAGCAGCCGGTACAACTGAGCCTGGACGCCAGCGCTTCGGCGCCGATCGACGCCAGCGTCGCCTGCGTCGAGCAGATCCTCGCCGAGAACCGCACCGCCTACGGCATCAACACCGGATTCGGCCTGCTGGCCTCGACCCGCATCGCCAGCGCCGACCTGGAAAACCTCCAGCGTTCGCTGGTGTTGTCCCATGCCGCTGGCGTCGGCGCGCCGATCAGCGATGACCTGGTGCGCCTGATCATGGTGCTCAAGGTCAACAGCCTCAGCCGCGGCTTCTCCGGCATTCGCCGGCAGGTGATCGATGCGTTGATCGCGCTGATCAATGCCGAGGTCTACCCGCATATCCCGCTGAAGGGCTCGGTCGGTGCCTCCGGCGACCTGGCGCCATTGGCGCACATGTCGCTGGTGCTGCTTGGCGAAGGCAAGGCCCGCTACAAGGGCCAGTGGCTGGATGCACCGGCCGCGCTCAAGCAGGCAGGCCTCAAGCCACTGACCCTGGCGGCGAAAGAGGGTCTGGCGCTGCTCAACGGCACCCAGGTGTCCACGGCGTTCGCCTTGCGTGGCCTGTTCGAGGGCGAGGACCTGTTCGCCGGGGCGCTGGTCGCCGGTGGCCTGACCGTCGAGGCGGTGCTGGGTTCGCGTTCGCCGTTCGATGCCCGTATCCATGAAGCACGTGGCCAGCGCGGCCAGATCGACGCGGCGGCCAGCTATCGCCATCTGCTCGGTGAGCGCAGCGAAGTGTCCGATTCGCACCAGAACTGCGAAAAGGTCCAGGACCCTTACTCCCTGCGCTGCCAGCCGCAGGTCATGGGCGCCTGCCTGACTCAGTTCCGCCAGGCGGCCGAAGTGCTGGTGGTGGAGGCCAACGCCGTGTCCGACAACCCGCTGGTGTTCGCCGCCCAGGGTGACGTGATCTCCGGTGGCAACTTCCACGCCGAGCCGGTGGCCATGGCCGCCGACAACATGGCCCTGGCGATTGCCGAGATCGGCTCGCTGAGCGAGCGCCGCATTTCGCTGATGATGGACAAGCACATGTCGCAGCTGCCGCCATTCCTGGTGGCCAACGGTGGCGTCAACTCCGGCTTCATGATCGCCCAGGTGACCGCCGCGGCCCTGGCCAGCGACAACAAGGCCCTGGCGCACCCGCACAGTGTCGACAGCCTGCCGACTTCGGCGAACCAGGAAGACCACGTGTCGATGGCGCCGGCAGCGGGCAAGCGCCTGTGGGAAATGGCCGAGAACACTCGCGGGATTCTCGCCGTCGAGTGGCTGGCCGCCTGCCAGGGCCTGGACCTGCGCAATGGCCTGAAGACCTCGCCGACCCTGGAAACCGCTCGCGCCACCTTGCGCGAAAAGGTCGCCTACTACGACAAGGACCGTTTCTTCGCCCCGGACATCGAGGCCGCCACCGAACTGCTGGCGTCGCGCTGCCTGACCGAGCTGGTTCCGGCGAAGTTGTTGCCGAGCCTGTAAGCGTTACACAAGAACGGACTGATTTATTCGGCGGCAAGACCTTCTGTGGCGAGCGGGCTCGCCCGCGCTGGGGCGCGAAGCGGCCCTGAAGTCAGGCACCGCGTTACCCAGGTGGTAACGCGAGTGCTGATTTACGGCTGCTGCGCAGCCGAGCGTGGGCAAGCCCACTCGCCACACAGGCATGTGCCAGGATAGCCACCGGGCAGATGCTTTTTGCCTGAGCGGGTCGGGTTGGGTACTCTGCGACCCCTTTTTGCGGCCGGGTGGCCGCAAGACCTTCGCCCCAAGTCTGATTCTTGTCGATCTGCACCGATAAGAATAATTAAGGACGAGTAATGCAACAGCCAGTAAAAGGTTTGAAACGCGGGCTTTCCGCCCGACACATTCGCTTCATGGCCCTGGGTTCCGCCATCGGCACGGGCCTGTTCTACGGCTCCGCCTCGGCCATCCAGATGGCCGGCCCGGCCGTGCTGCTGGCCTACCTGATCGGCGGCGCCGCCGTGTTCATGGTGATGCGCGCCCTCGGCGAGATGGCGGTGCACAACCCGGTTTCCGGCTCGTTCGGCCAGTACGCCAGCACCTACGTCGGCCCGATGTCGGGCTTCATCCTCGGGTGGACCTACGCCTTCGAGATGGTCATCGTCGGCTTGGCCGACGTCACCGCCTTCGGCATCTACATGGGTTTCTGGTTCCCCGAGGTCGACCGCTGGATCTGGGTCCTGGGCATCGTCTTCCTCATCGGCGCGCTGAACCTGTGCGCGGTGAAGGTCTTCGGTGAGATGGAATTCTGGCTGTCGCTGCTCAAGGTCGGCGCGATTGTCGCGATGATCCTCGGCGGCTTCGGCATCATGTTCTTCGGCATCAGCACCGCCACGCCGTCCGCCGAGGTCGGTCTCGG
Source organism: Pseudomonas vanderleydeniana (assembly GCF_014268755.2). Taxonomy (NCBI): domain Bacteria; kingdom Pseudomonadati; phylum Pseudomonadota; class Gammaproteobacteria; order Pseudomonadales; family Pseudomonadaceae; genus Pseudomonas; species Pseudomonas vanderleydeniana. The sequence continues at coordinate 638,487 of NZ_CP077093.1, forward strand.
CAATCTCTGGGCCCATGGCGGCTTCATGCCCAACGGCGTGGGCGGCATCATCGCCTCCTTCGCGGTGGTGATGTTCGCTTTCGGCGGCATCGAGATCATCGGCGTCACCGCAGGCGAGGCCCGTGATCCGCAGCGGGTCATCCCCAAGGCGATCAACGCGGTACCGGTGCGCATCCTGCTGTTCTACGTACTGACCCTGCTGGTGCTGATGTCCATCTACCCCTGGCCGCAGATCGGCAGCCAGGGCAGTCCGTTCGTGCAGATCTTCCAGAACCTGGGGATCGGCTCGGCGGCGACCATTCTCAATATCGTGGTGATTTCGGCGGCGGTGTCGGCGATCAACAGCGATATCTTCGGTGCCGGCCGCATGATGTACGGCCTGGCCCAGCAGGGGCAGGCGCCCAAGGCCTTTGCCACGTTGTCGCGTGCCGGCGTGCCGTGGATGACCGTGGTGGTGATGGGGGCTGCTTTGCTCCTCGGCGTGCTGCTGAACTACCTGATCCCGGAAAACGTGTTCCTGCTGATCGCCTCGATCGCGACCTTCGCCACCGTCTGGGTGTGGATCATGATCCTGATCACCCAGGTCGCCATGCGCCGCTCTATGAGCCGCGAAGAGGTGGCCCAGCTCAAGTTCCCCGTGCCGTTCTGGCCGTATGCGCCGATCGCCGCCATCACCTTCATGGTCTTCATCTTCGGCGTGCTGGGCTGGTTCCCGGACAGTCGGCCGGCGCTGATCGTCGGTGCGGTGTGGATCGGCCTGCTGGTGCTGGCGTACCTGGTCTGGGTCAAGCCGGCGGCGGCCCAGGCGGCACGAGTCGCACAAGATCCTTCCCTGTCTCATCGATAGCCCACGGAGGCCCCGGATGAAAACGCTCTGGCAGAACTGTCACGTTGCAAGCATGGCACAAGGCACCTACTCGATCATCGAGGATGCCGCCATCGTGACCGTGGCGTCGAAGATCGACTGGATCGGCCCGCGCGCCGAACTGCCGGCTGCGGATTATCCACAGGTCCATGACCTGGGCGGGGCCTGGGTAACGCCGGGGCTGGTCGACTGCCACACCCACACGGTGTTCGGCGGCAACCGCAGTGGCGAGTTCGAGCAGCGCCTGCAGGGTGTCAGCTATGCCGAGATCGCCGCTGCCGGCGGCGGTATCGCCAGCACCGTGCGGGCGACTCGCGCGGCCAGCGAGGAGCAACTGTTCGCCAGCGCCCGGCAGCGCCTGAGCTGCCTGCTGCGCGAGGGTGTGACCAGCGTCGAGATCAAGTCCGGCTACGGCCTGGACCTGGAAAACGAACGCAAGATGCTCAGGGTGGCCCGTCGTCTTGGCGAGGAACTGCCGGTCAGCGTGCGCGCCACCTGCCTGGCGGCCCATGCGTTGCCACCGGAGTACAAGGACCGTGCCGATGACTACATCGAACACATCTGCAACGAGATGCTCCCGGCCCTGGCGGCCGAGGGGCTGGTGGATGCGGTCGATGCGTTCTGTGAGTACCTGGCGTTTTCCCCGGAGCAGGTCGAGCGGCTGTTCAAGGTCGCGCAGCGCCTGGGCCTGCCGGTGAAACTGCATGCCGAGCAGTTGTCCTCGCTGCACGGTTCGAGCCTGGCGGCACGCTACCAGGCGCTGTCGGCCGATCACCTGGAGTTCATGACCGAGGAAGACGCCATCGCCATGGCGGCGGCGGGCACGGTGGCGGTGTTGTTGCCCGGTGCCTTCTATTTCCTGCGTGAAACCCAGCTGCCGCCGATGGATGCCCTGCGCCGGCATGGGGTGAAGATCGCCATCGCCACCGACCTCAACCCCGGGACTTCGCCGGGCCTGTCCCTGCGCCTGATGCTGAACATGGCCTGCACGCTGTTCCGCATGACGCCGGAGGAGGCGCTGGCCGGGGTCACCCTGCACGCTGCCACGGCGCTGGGCATGGGCGACACCCATGGATCCCTGGAGGTCGGCAAGGTGGCCGACTTCGTCGCCTGGCAGATCGATCGGCCGGCGGACCTGGCCTACTGGCTGGGCGGCGACCTGGACAAACGCGTGGTACGCCACGGCATCGAAGTACTGATCTAGGAGAGTGGTTGTGGATAACGTCCTGAACTTCAAGAAAGGCCGCGTGCCGCTGCTGATCAGCATGCCCCACGCCGGGCTGAAACTGACACCGGCGGTCCGTGACGGGCTGATTCCCGAGGCCCGCAGCCTGCCGGACACCGACTGGCACATTCCGCAGCTCTATGACTTTGCCGAGGCGTTGGGTGCCAGCACCCTGGCCGCCGAGTACTCGCGTTTCGTCATCGACCTCAACCGTCCGTCCGATGACAAGCCGCTGTACGCCGGTGCCACTACCGGGCTCTACCCGGCCACGCTGTTCGATGGCGTGCCGCTGTTCCAGGACGGCCGCGAGCCCTCGGCAGAGGAGCGGGCGGGTTACCTGGAACAGGTGTGGGGGCCCTATCACCGGACCCTGCAGGAGGAACTGGCACGGCTCAAGGCCGAATTCGGCTACGCACTGCTGTTCGACGCACATTCGATCCGTTCGGTGATCCCGCACCTGTTCGAAGGCAAGCTGCCGGATTTCAACCTCGGCACCTTCAATGGCGCCAGTTGCGACGCGCAGCTGGCTTCGCGGCTGGAGGCCATCTGTGCCGGGCATCCGGCCTACAGCCACGTGCTGAACGGGCGCTTCAAGGGCGGACACATCACCCGTCACTACGGCAACCCGGCCGAGCACATCCATGCCGTGCAGCTGGAGCTGGGCCAGTGCAACTACATGGAAGAGTTCGAACCCTTCAACTACCGCAGCGACCTGGCCGAGCCGACGCGAGTGGTGCTCAGGGAACTGCTGCAGGGCCTGCTGGCCTGGGGGCGCGAGCGCTACGGGCGTTGAGAGGCGTCCGGCTCATCCGGGGAGCACTTCGACGCCGGGGCAGAGAAAGTCGATGTGATAACCGTTGAGCCCATCACCCAGGGCAACGTGGACGCCCCTGATGCCTTCGTTCATCGGTGAGTTGCGCAGGTAGTTGATGTTCGGCCCGATGGCCTCGTTCACGCCGATGGCGAACTCGCTCAGGTATAGCCCGCGTTGGCCGGCGGCCTGGCCCAGCAGGTCGAGGTATTCCTCTCCCGCGACCTTGAATGAACGGACCTGGTTGTGCTCGATGTGCAACCAGGCATCGTGCCGGGCGACCTGTTCGGCCAGCCTGTGCATGTCGCTCGCCAGCCCGTCGGGCAATGGCCGTGCCCGGCTGCCCCGTGACAGCAGCAGGCCGCTGATGTGCAGGACGCCGCTGACCTGGAAGATATCCGGGCAGTCTGGCCGCATGTGCGCGTAGTGCACTTCGAACAGTTCGGTGGCCGACAGCACGAAGCTGTCGCCGATCTCGTTGCGGGTCAGGGCGTAGGGCGCGCAGCGGCCGTTTAGCCAGACCTCGGCCCGGCTGTTGGCGCTGGTCAGGTGCAGGCGGCGCAGGCCGTTGAGCTGCGCCAGGTAGTGCTGCTGGCGTCTGAGGCAATCGGCGAAGTTGCAGCGCAGCAACAGCATCAGGCTGTAGAGCGCGTTCTCAAGGCCCGTGTCGAATGCATGCAGCGGGCACAGCAGGGTCTGCTTGTGCGCGGTGCGGGCCGCACGCTGATAGAGCTGTCGGGCGCCCTGGGGCGAAAAGGAAAAGGCCAGGCTTTGCGCCGGCAGTCTTTCCAGATTGCCCAGCAGGCTGGCCTCCAGCCCCAGTTCACGCAGGCCCCGGATAAAGATTTCACTGTCGGCGACGATCACGGCCTTTTCCGGGTAGGCAAGCAGATCGGGCAAGCGGTATGGATTCATGCGGCACTCCCTGTCTTTTCTGGCTGTGGGCAGCCATGGAAAGCGGCTCCTGCCGCTCGGTTCTACGCTCCTTATTGAATCGCCGAACGCGTCGGGCTGAACACTGACCGAACGGCTAGTTGCCAGCACGCGGCTTCAAACAACCGTGCTTTTGACAAGGACATGCCGTTTGCGTGATTCGGGTTTATGATGCCGGACGGCAGAATCAAAGAAGTCCCCCTAGTAGCCACACAGGCCACCAAGGATGACCCCGACCCTTACGGAGCGTGTGATGCAGACTTTGTACCCGCAGATCAAACCCTACGCCCGGCACGATCTGGCCGTGGATGAGCCGCATGTGCTGTACGTCGATGAAAGCGGTTCGCCCGAGGGCTTGCCGGTGGTTTTCATTCATGGCGGCCCGGGTGCCGGCTGTGATGCCCAGAGCCGCTGCTACTTCGACCCGACCCTGTACCGGATCGTGACCTTCGACCAGCGTGGCTGCGGTCGCTCGACGCCGCACGCCAGCCTGGAGAACAACACCACCTGGGACCTGGTGGCTGACCTGGAGCGGATTCGCGAACACCTGGGTATCGACAAGTGGGTGCTGTTCGGCGGCTCCTGGGGTTCGACCCTGGCGCTGGCCTATGCGCAGAGCCACCCCGAGCGGGTTCACGGCCTGATCCTGCGCGGGATCTTCCTGGCCCGTCCGCAGGACGTCGAATGGCTCTACCAGAGCGGTGCCAGCCGCCTGTTCCCCGACTACTGGCAGGACTACGTGGCGCCGGTGCCGCCGGAGGAGCGCGACGACCTGCTCGGCGCCTTCCACAAGCGCCTGACCGGCAACGACCAGATCGCCCAGATGCACGCGGCCAAGGCCTGGTCGCTGTGGGAAGGGCGTACCGCAACCCTGCGGCCGAACCCGCAGGTGGTCGATCGTTTCTCCGAACCGCAGCGGGCCTTGTCGATCGCCCGGATCGAGTGCCATTACTTCACCAACAAGTCGTTCCTGGAGCCCGACCAACTGATCCGCGACATGGATCGGATCGCCCACCTGCCGGGGGTGATCGTGCACGGCCGCTACGATGCCATCTGCCCGCTGGACAACGCCTGGGCGCTGCACCAGGCCTGGCCCAACAGCGAGCTGCAGGTGATCCGCGATGCCGGCCACGCCGCCTCGGAACCGGGCATCACCGATGCGCTGGTGCGTGCCGCGAACCAGATGGCGCGGCGCCTGCTCGACCTGCCTCCCGAAGAAGCATGAGGGGCCTGTTGCAGCGCGTCAGTGGCGCGCGGGTCGAAGTCGGGGGGGAAGTGGTCGGTGCCATCGACCAGGGTTTGCTGGTGCTGCTGGCCGTCGAGCCCGGGGACACCCGGGCCAGCGCCGACAAACTTCTGCATAAGCTGCTTAACTATCGGGTGTTCAGCGATCCCCAGGGCAAGATGAACCTTTCCCTGGCGGACACCGGCGGCGGTTTGCTGCTGGTGTCGCAGTTCACCCTGGCCGCCGATACCCGCAGCGGGCTGCGTCCGAGCTTCTCCACGGCCGCGCCACCGGCGCTTGCCGAAGAGCTTTTCGACTACGTGGTGGCACAGGCGCAGCAGTTGCATGGTCAGGTGGCGACGGGACGTTTCGGGGCGGACATGAAGGTTCATCTGGTCAATGATGGCCCGGTAACCTTCCTGTTACAGACCTGAAATGGAAAAAAACCACGTATCGGGCTGAAAACAGGGCGTTTTGTCGATAAATACTTTGTTTCGCCTGATGCGTTGTAACGCCGCCTACTAGATAATCGCGCGCTACGGGGATCAGCGTTCGTTGGTCCATTTTGAATAAAGGTAGAGACTTGTCCGACATCGTTTGGGGAATCATTTCGCCCCGGGGGAGTCGGAACAATGCTCGCCAACCTGGCGCATAGATAGCTAGCCGTTGGTTTTTTGATCTGTTTTCGGCGAGGGTTGCTCGTGATTGTTAGTCCCTGTAATGCACCAAAATTGACTGCCAGAGGGTTGAGAAAAGCGCTGGTGACGGGCTCCGCACTGCTTTGCCTGCTCAGTGCCGGCCAAATCTTTGCATTCAATCTGGACGATGTGGCGGCCAAGGCGAAGACCCTGGCCGGGCAGAAGTACGAAGCTCCGCGCAGTAATCTGCCGAACGAATTCCGTGAGATGAAGTTCGCGGACTACCAGAAAATCCGCTTCCTGACCGACAAGGCCGAATGGGCTGACCAGAAGACGCCGTTCAAGCTGTCGTTCTATCACCAGGGCATGCACTTCGACACGCCGGTGAAAATCAACGAAATCACTGCCAACGAAGTCTCGGAGATCAAGTACGATCCGAGCCGTTTCGATTTCGGTGACCTGAAGTTCGATCCGAAGACCACCGAGCAGCTGGGTTATGCCGGCTTCCGTGTGCTGTATCCGATCAACAAGGCCGACAAGCAGGACGAGATCATGACCATGCTCGGCGCGAGTTATTTCCGCGTCGTGGGCAAGGGTCAGGCCTATGGCCTGTCCGCCCGGGGCATGGCGATCGATACCGCCTTGCCCTCCGGCGAGGAATTCCCGCGCTTCACCGAGTTCTGGATCCAGCAGCCCAAGCCGACCGACAAGCACCTGGTGATCTTCGCCCTGCTCGATTCGCCACGGGCGACCGGCGCCTACCGCCTGACCCTGCGCCCGGGTGCCGACACCATCGTCGACGTGAAGGCGCAGATGTTCCTGCGTGACAAGGTCGGCAAGCTGGGCGTGGCCCCGCTGACCAGCATGTTCCTGTTCGGCGCCAACCAGCCGTCGAAGGTCCTCAACTATCGTCGCGAGCTGCACGACTCCGCCGGGCTGTCGATCCACGCTGGCAACGGCGAGTGGCTGTGGCGTCCGCTGAACAACCCGAAACACCTGGCGGTGAGCAACTTCTCCGTGGAGAACCCGCGTGGTTTCGGCCTGCTGCAGCGTGGCCGCGACTTCAGCCACTACGAAGACCTCGACGACCGCTACGACAAGCGCCCAAGCGCCTGGATCGAGCCGAAGGGTGACTGGGGCAAGGGCACTGTCGACCTGGTGGAAATCCCGACCGCTGACGAAACCAACGACAACATCGTGGCTTTCTGGAATCCGGAAAAGCTCGCCCAGCCAGGTGAGGCGATGAATTTCGCCTACCGCCTGCACTGGACCCTGGATGAGGCTGCCCTGCATTCGCCGGACAGTGCCTGGGTCAAGCAGACCCTGAAATCCACCGGTGACGTCAAGCAGTCGAACCTGATCCGTCAACCGGACGGCAGCGTGGCCTACCTGGTCGATTTCGAGGGTCCGTCCCTCAAGGCCTTGCCGGCAGATGCGCCAGTGCGCAGCCAGGTCAGCGTCGGCGACAACGCCGAAGTGGTCGAGAACAGCCTGCGCTACAACCCGGAAACCGAAGGCTGGCGCCTGACCCTGCGCCTGAAGATCAAGGATCCGGGCAAGTCCACCGAACTGCGCGCCGCGCTGGTCAAGGACATCGTCGCCGCCGAGCCGATCAAGGCTTCGTCCCAGGTGGTCAAGGCCGACAAGGTCGCCGCCAAGACCCAGGAAAAGCACGAGAAGCACGAGAAGGACGTGGCCAAGGCCGCGGACAAGGACGCCGCCAAGGCTCCAGAGAAAGACAAGGCCAAGGACAAGAAAGAGCATGACGCCCCGGCGCCAGCTGCCGAGGCTGCCCCAACCACCCCGGAACCGGCCAAGACCGAACAGGTCCTGACTGAGACCTGGAGCTACCAGTTGCCTGCCGATGAGTAATTCTATCGCCCAGCCAGAGGCTCTCTCCGAGTATCTGGCGCACCTGCCACTAAGTGCCGAGCAGCGCGCCGAATTGGCGAGCTGCGGCTCGTTCGCCGAGTTGCATGAGCGCCTCAGTGCCGAACCTGCCGTCGACTCCGCCGAGGCTGCGCAAGCCTCGGTGGGGCGTCGCCTGACTCTCGACAGTGCCGTCGACCTGGAAGAGGCCGAGATGCTGTCGGTCGACGCCGCGGGTCGGGTGCGCCTCAAGGCCACCCCGCCGGTCCGACGTACCCGTGTCGTGCCCGAGCCGTGGCGGACCAACATCCTGGTCCGTGGCTGGCGACGCCTGACCGGGCGCAGCAACCCGCCGGCACCCAAGGATGACCGGCGCGAGCTGCCGCATGCCCGCTGGCGGACTGTAGGCTCGATCCGGCGCTATATCCTGCTGCTTCTGATGCTCGGCCAGACCATCGTCGCCGGCTGGTACATGAAGGGCATCATGCCTTACCAGGGCTGGTCGTTCGTCGATCTCAACGAGGTGCTGCACCAGCCGATCCTGCAGACCGCGCGGCAGGTCCTGCCGTACGCCCTGCAGACCACCATTCTGGTGATGTTCGGGATCCTGTTCTGCTGGGTGTCGGCCGGCTTCTGGACCGCCCTGATGGGCTTCCTCGAATTGCTCACCGGACATGACAAGTACCGTATTTCCGGGGCCAGTGCCGGCAGCGAGCCGATCCCGGCCGATGCGCGCACCGCGATCGTCATGCCGATCTGCAACGAGGACGTGGCGCGGGTCTTCGCCGGCCTGCGGGCGACCTTCGAGTCGGTCGCGGCCACCGGTGACCTGGATCGCTTCGACTTCTTCGTCCTGAGCGACAGTAACGACACCGATATCTGCGTGGCCGAACAGCAGGCGTGGCTGGATGTCTGCCGTGAAGCCTCGGGCTTCGGCAAGATCTTCTACCGTCGCCGTCGCCGTCGGGTGAAGCGCAAGAGCGGCAACCTCGACGACTTCTGCCGTCGTTGGGGTGGCGACTACAAGTACATGGTCGTGCTCGACGCCGACAGCGTCATGAGCGGCGAGTGCCTGACCAGCCTGGTACGCCTGATGGAAGCCACGCCGGACGCCGGCATTATCCAGACCGCGCCTCGTGCGTCGGGCATGGATACCCTCTATGCGCGCATGCAGCAGTTCGCGACCCGCGTCTACGGTCCGCTGTTCACCGCCGGCCTGCACTTCTGGCAACTGGGCGAGTCGCACTATTGGGGCCACAACGCGATCATTCGCATGAAACCGTTCATCGAGCACTGCGCCCTGGCGCCGTTGCCCGGCAAGGGCGCGTTCGCCGGTGCGATCCTTTCCCACGACTTCGTCGAAGCCGCGCTGATGCGCCGTGCCGGCTGGGGCGTGTGGATCGCCTACGACCTGCCCGGCAGCTACGAGGAATTGCCGCCGAACCTGCTGGACGAGCTCAAGCGCGACCGTCGTTGGTGTCACGGCAACCTGATGAACTTCCGCCTGTTCCTGGTCAAGGGCATGCACCCGGTGCACCGCGCGGTGTTCCTCACCGGCGTGATGTCCTACCTGTCGGCGCCGCTGTGGTTCTTCTTCCTGGTGCTGTCGACGGCGCTGCTGGCGGTCAACACGCTGATGGAGCCGCAGTACTTCATGGAGCCGCGGCAGCTCTATCCGCTGTGGCCGCAATGGCATCCGGACAAGGCGGTGGCGTTGTTCTCCACCACCATCGTGCTGCTGTTCCTGCCCAAGCTGCTCAGCGTCATCCTGATCTGGGCCAAGGGCGCGAAAGAGTTCGGTGGCAAGTTCAAGGTGACCGTGTCGATGCTGCTGGAGATGCTGTTCTCCATGCTGCTGGCGCCGGTGCGGATGATTTTCCACACCCGTTTCGTCCTGGCCGCATTTCTTGGCTGGGCCGCGACCTGGAACTCGCCGCAGCGTGACGACGACTCCACGCCCTGGAGCGAGGCGGTTCGCCGTCATGGCCCGCAGACCCTGCTGGGGGCTGCCTGGGCGCTGCTGGTGATCTGGCTGAACCCGAGCTTCCTGTGGTGGCTGGTACCGATCGTCGGTTCGCTGATGCTGTCGATCCCGGTATCGGTGATCTCCAGCCGGGTCAACCTGGGCCTGCGCTCGAAGGATGAGCAGTTGTTCCTCATTCCCGAAGAGTACAACCCGCCCCAGGCATTGCAGGCGACCGACGAGTACACGCATGAGAACCGCTGGCACGCACTGAACGACGGCTTCATCCGGGCCGTGGTCGATCCGCGGCAGAACGCCCTGGCCTGTGCACTGGCAACTTCCCGGCACCTGCAGGCCGAGCCGATCGAGTGGCTGCGCATCGAGCGTGTACGGCATGCGTTGAAAGCCGGTCCGGCGGCGCTCGACAACCATGCCCGCCTGCAACTGCTCAGCGACCCGGTGGCCCTGGCCCGCCTGCATGCGCAGGTCTGGAGCGAAGGCCATGGCGAGTGGCTCGATGCCTGGCGTGCCTCGGTCAAGGCCGACCCGCACGCGCCGTTGCTGCCACTGCAACCGGCCATGGCCGTCGGCCAACCTGCCTGATTCCATTCCCCCTGGAGCTCGCTCCAGGGGGAATGCGACACCCTCTGTAAGACGTTTCTCTCCCGCCTGTAGCCCTTGTCATTTGGTAACAAAACGTCCGCTCGGTGGCCTGTTCGAGTGCGTTAGGATCGCGCCCCGAAATCGTGTCGGCTGCGTGGTGGCCGCTCGAAGTTGTCCGAACAGGGCAAGCTCATCGGGAAATGGATCAAGGAGTTCTCATGACGAAAGGGTACCTGGCGCTGCTGCTGGGCGTGGTCGTATGCCTGCAGGCCTGCGGGCTCCAGGCCGGTGCCATCGACGAGGCGGTCAGGCGTGGCAGCCTCAAGGTGGGCACCAATCCGACCTACATGCCGTTTCAGATGACCGACCGGCAGGGGCGGGTGGTGGGGTTCGAGATCGACCTGCTGCATGAAATGAGCAAGGCCCTCGGCGTGCGCCTGGAGATACTGCCCAGCGGCTATCCGCAATTGATCCCCGACCTGCTGGCGGGCAAGATCGACCTGATCGCCAGCGGCATGACCCTGACCCCCGAGCGCAATCTGCGCCTGAACTTCAGCGATCCTTTCATCGTGGTCGGCCAGACGATGCTGATCCCGCAGGCGTTGGGCGGCACGGTCGAGAGTTTCGAGGACTTGAACGATGCCGGCTACCGTATTCGGGTCAAGGCCGGCACCACCGGGGAAATCGTCGCGAAGAAGCTGATCGGCAACGCCCAGCTGGTCAGCTACGCCACCGAGGAGGAGGGGGTGCGCGATGTGCTCGACGGCAAGGCCGATGCCTTCATTCACGACGCGCCCTACAACCTGGTGGCGGTGAACAGGCTGGGCGCCGGCAAGCTGCTCTGCCTGGACCAGCCGTTCACCTACGAACGCCTGGCGTTCGGCCTGAAGAAGGGCGACCACGACAGCCTGAACTGGATCAACCACTTCCTGCATCAGATCGCCGAAGACGGCACTTACGACCGGATCCACGACAAGTGGTTCAAGGACACCGCCTGGCTGGCCGACCTCGACTGAGGTCGGGACGGCTCAGACGCGGAACTGGCTGACCAGCATCTGCAGGTGATTGCCCAGCCGTGCCAGTTCGGTGCTGGAGGCGGCGGTCTCCTCGCTGGCCGAGGCCGTCTGTTCGGAGACGTCACGCACGCTCAGCACGCTGCGGTTGATTTCCTCGGCCACGGCGCTCTGCTGTTCGGCAGCGGCGGCGATCTGCTGGTTCATCGTCTGGATCGCCGACACGGTACGGGTGATGCTCTCCAGCGCGCCACCGGCACGGCGGGTCAGTTCGACGCTGCTGTCGGTCAGGCTGCGGCTGTTGTCCATGATGGTTGCCACTTGCTCGGTGCCACCTTGCAGGCCGACGATCAACTGCTCGATTTCCTCGGTGGATTTCTGGGTCCGCTGGGCCAGGCTGCGGACCTCGTCGGCGACCACCGCGAAACCACGCCCGGCTTCGCCCGCACGGGCGGCCTCGATGGCGGCGTTGAGGGCCAGCAGGTTGGTCTGCTCGGCCACCGACTTGATCACATCGAGTACGCTGCCGATCTTGTCGCTTTCGGCCTTGAGGTGGCTCATCGCTTCGGTGGAGTGACTGACCTCGGCGGCCAGGCGCTCGATCTGGGCCACAGCCTCGCCCACCACCTTGTCGCCTTCACGGGCCTGCTGGTCGGCGGCGACAGCGGCTTCCGAGGCCTCCTCGGCGTTACGCGCGACTTCCTGCACGGTGGCGGTCATCTGGTGCATGGCCGTGGCGACCTGGTCGGTCTCGGCCTTCTGGCTGTTGACCCCGGCGCTGGTCTGTTCGGTTACGGCGGAGAGCTGCTCGGCGGCGCTGGCGATCTGGGTGACGCCGTCGCTGATTCCGCTGATCAGCTTGCGCAGGCTGACGCTCATGCTCTGTATGGCCCGCTGCAGCTGGCCGAGTTCGTCGCGGCGGGCGGTCGCCAGGTCCTGGCTGAGGTCGCCGGAGGCCACGCGTTCGACGACCTTGAGCGTCTGGCGTAGCGGAATGATGATTTGCCGGGTGATGGCCCAGGCCGCAATCACGCCGAACAGCAGGGCCAGGGCGGTGGAGATGGCAAGCAGGTTCTTCGCCTGCGCGGCGTCGCGGTCGCGGCGGCTGGTTTGCAGGTCGGTCAACTGATTGCTCAGGACCAGCAACTGGTTGCCCAGCTCTTCCATGCGCTTGAGGGCCTGGCCGCTGGCGGTCTGGGAGTCACGGAAGTCGCTGACGGCGGACCGGTAGGCCTTGAGCGAATCGCTGGCCTGCTGGAGATTGCCCAGGTGTTCCTGCGGCAGCTTGGCTGGCAGGCTGGAGAGGTAGCTGGAGGCGTTGTCGATGGCGTCCAGGGCAGGCTGTTCGGCGTCGCTGCGACCGCTATAGGTGTAGCCGCGGACCTGGAAGCGAGCCTGCTGGATCAGCTTGCCGAGTTCGATCACGCTGTTGAATTGGGCCACGCTGTCCCCCTGCAGCAGCGCCTTCTCGACTTCGGCGACCTTTGCCACCGCGTTGTCGGCACTGGCCCCGAGCTTGCCGCGGGCGCTCTCGCGGTTCTGCATCGCCTGGTTCATGTCGGCGAAGGCGCGCTTGTATTGGGCAAGGGTTTCCAACTGCTGATCGACCAGGGTGATGCTTTCAGGCGTTTCGAGCAGCTTGCGTGCGGTCTGCAGGCCGCTTTCCAGCTTGCCCAGCAGGTCGTTGACGGTGCCCGGGCCCTGTTCACCCTTGCGCATCTCGTAGTCGAGACGGGCGATCCGCAAGTCCTTGGTCAGCAGGTTGAGGCTGGAAATGTAGCCCAGCTTGTCGCCACGATTGATGATTGAACTCAGGCCGGTCCAGCCAGTGAAGGTGATGAGCACGGTCAGCAGCAGCACCAGGCTGAAGCCGATGCCGAGTTTTCGATTGACGCTCACATTACCCAGCTTCTGAGATAACCATTGGTACATGGGGACAGACTCCTGACAGGTGCTTTACGTCTGATGACATATTTTTATATTGAGTATTGCCGTTATATCGGCGATGCAGGTCGATTCTGTAGCGTCAGGCGCCAACGGGAACGGGGGCGTTCCCTTTGGGGCTCAGAATAGGCGGGCGAGGAGGGCGGTGACGGCGGTTTCGACGCGCAGGATGCGCTCGCCGAGCTGTACCGGTTGCAGGCCGGACTTGCCCAGCAGCTCGATTTCGTAGGGAATCCAGCCACCTTCCGGACCGATGGCGAGGGTCACCGGTTCCGCCACCGCGCGGGGGCAGGGCGGGTAGCTGCCCGGATGGCCGACCAGCCCCAGGGTCCCGGCGCTGATGGCCGGCAGGCGATCCTCGACGAAGGGCTTGAAGCGCTTCTCGATGATGACTTCCGGCAGCACGGTGTCGCGGGTCTGTTCCAGGCCCAGGACCAGTTGCTCGCGAATCGCCTCGGGTTCCAGGAAAGGCGTCTGCCAGAAACTCTTTTCCACCCGGTAGCTGTTGACCAGCACCAGCTTGGGCACGCCCATGGTGGCGATGGTCTGGAATACCCGACGGAGCATTTTCGGACGCGGCAGGGCAAGTACCAGGGTCAGTGGCAGCTTGGCCGGCGGCGGCTGGTCGAGGCTGACCTGTAGCTGGGCCTCACCGGCCTCCAGGTGCAGGACCTGGGCGCTGCCCATCAGGCCGCCGATACGCCCGACCCGCAGGCTGTCGCCCACCGCGACCCGGTGGACCTCCTGCATGTGGGTCAGGCGTCGATCGCGCAGCACGACCCGGTCGGCCGCGATGAAGTCGGCCTCCTCCAGCAGCAGCAGGTTCACGCGAGTGGCGCTGGCGGCTGTGGGCCAGTGTCGGAGGGCTTTTCTTCCTCTTCCTCGCCGCGCTTGCTGACCAGGCCGCCGAACAGCACGCCGATCTCGAACAGCAGCCACATCGGCACGGCCAGCAGCGTCTGCGAGAACACGTCCGGTGGGGTCAGGATCATGCCGACCACGAAGCAGCCGATGATCACGTATGGGCGGATCTTTTTCAGGTACTTGACGTCGACCACGCCGATCCATACCAGCAGCACCACGGCCACCGGGATCTCGAACGCCACGCCGAAGGCGAAGAACAGCGTCATCACGAAGTCGAGGTAGCTGGTGATGTCGGTCATCATCTCCACGCCGGCCGGGGTCGCGGCGGCGAAGAACTTGAAGATCAGCGGGAACACCAGGTAATAGGCGAAGGCCATGCCGGTGTAGAACAGCACGATGCTCGATACCAGCAGTGGCACGGCGACGCGCTTTTCATGCTTGTACAGGCCCGGTGCGATGAAGCCCCATATCTGGTGCAGGATCACCGGGATCGCCAGGAACAGCGAGACCATCATGGTCAGCTTGAGTGGCGTCAGGAACGGCGAGGAGACGTCGGTGGCGATCATCGTCGCGCCGGTCGGCAGGTACTGGCGCAGCGGCGTGGAAACGAAGGTGTAGATCTGCTGGGTGAAGGCGAACAGCCCGGCAAAGATCAGGAAGATCGCCGCGACACAACGCAGCAGGCGGGTGCGCAACTCGGTGAGGTGCGAGACCAGCGGCATCTGCTGGTCGTTTTCCGGAAAGTCGCTCATGGGGCTCGCGGCGGCAAAGTGGGGTCATGAGGCGCTGACGCACCTGGTGTTTGTGCAGGAGCAGCGGTCTCGCCTGGAACGTGCGGGGCCGGTTCGACAGCGCCGAGCACCGGCACGGCGTCGCCCGGGGCAACGGTGGCCGGTGGCAGGTCGCTCGGCAGTGGCGTTGCACTGGCTGGCTGAGCCGCAGGCTCGGCAACTGGCTGGGCCGGGCCCTGGGGCTGTGCCTGGGGTACGGGCTCCTGGACCGGGGAGAGGATCTTGCGAGCCTCCTGTTCCAGGGACATGATGTGCTCGTTGTGCAGTTGCCGACGGATCTCGTCGGCACCGATTTCCCGTTCCACTTCCTGCTTGATCGCGTTGAAGCTGCGCTTCAGCCGTCCGACCCACAGGCCAGCTGTCCGCGCGGCGCCTGGCAGGCGCTCGGGACCGAGGACCAGCAGTGCCACGAGGCCGACGAGCAGCAGCTCACTGAAGCTGATACCGAACATTAGTCAGTGCTCACGAATGATTGCGGGGCTCTTCGACCTTCTGTGCCTGCACATCGATGGTGTGTGGCGCGTTCTGCTGTGCGCCGGGTTGCGGCTGGGCAGGCTGTACGGTTGGCGGCACCACCGGCTCGGCCGGCTTCTCGTCGTCGTTCATGGCCTTGCGAAAGCCCTTGATCGATTCGCCGACGTCGGTGCCGAGGTTCTTCAGTTTCTTGGTACCAAACACCAGCACGACGACGATCAGGATGACGATCCAGTGTTTCCAGTCAAAAATGCCCATGGTGTTTCTCCTCTCAAAAGATTGTTCAGGCGGACGGGCGCGAGGCTTTCTCGGCGTGTCCGGACAGTCCGAAGCGACGGTCCAATTCATCCAGCACGGCCTGCGGATGCTGGCCCAGTTGGGCGAGCATGACCAGGCTGTGGAACCACAGGTCGGCGGTCTCGTAGATCACGTCGCTGCAATCACCACTGGTGGCGGCGTCCTTGGCGGCGATGATGGTTTCGACGGACTCCTCGCCGACCTTCTCCAGGATCTTGTTCAGACCCTTGTGGTACAGGCTGGCGACATAGGAACTGTCGGGGGCGGCGCCCTTGCGCTCTTCCAGTACCTGGGCCAGGCGGGTCAGGGTATCGGTCATGTTCAGTGTCCTGCTGCGTAGATGCTGTGCGGGTCCTTGAGGACCGGATCGACCGTCTTCCAGCCGTCGTTCTCGTAGACGCGGTAGAAGCAGCTTTGGCGGCCGGTGTGGCAGGCGATATCGCCGACCTGCTCGACCATCAGGATGATCACATCGGCGTCGCAGTCCAGGCGCATTTCATGCAGGTGCTGCACGTGGCCGGACTCCTCGCCCTTGCGCCACAGCTTGCCACGCGAACGTGACCAGTAGATGGCGCGATTTTCGCGGGCGGTCAGTTGCAGTGCCTCGCGGTTCATCCAGGCCATCATCAGCACGCGCCCGGTCTTGTGATCCTGGGCAATGGCCGGCACCAGGCCGTCACTGTCCCACTTGATCTCGTCCAGCCAGTCTTTCATCTTCGACTCCGACAACCGGGCGCAACCTGCGTGGTTGGGCCTCGGCGAATGAACAGTTTGCCAGCCGCGAGCCCTGATGGCTATCGGCGCACGACCAGATACAAACCAACGGCCAGCATGATACCCGCGGGCCAATGGCCCAGCTCATGCAACGGGCCGTTGGCGGCGAGAAAGGCGCCGCCACCCAGGTGCAGCGAGCCGAGCAGGCGCAGCAGCCAGTCGTCCTTGCGCTTTTTGTAGGGCGGCTCGGGATCGGCAGCGTGGGGCTGCGACAGGCGCTCGAGCAGGTCGCGGGTCATGTTGGCCAGGTGCGGCAGTTGCTCGACCTGGCTCTGCAGGTTGCCCAGCAGGGTTTTCGGGCTGACGCGCTCGCGCATCCAGCGTTCGAGGAACGGTTGCGCGGTGCTCCACAGGTCCAGCTCCGGGTACAGCTGGCGGCCCAGGCCTTCGATGTTCAGCAGGGTTTTCTGCAGCAGCACCAGTTGTGGCTGGACTTCCATGTTGAAGCGTCGGGCGGTCTGGAACAGGCGCATCAGCACCTGGCCGAAGGAAATGTCCTTCAGCGGCTTCTCGAAGATCGGCTCGCAAACGGTCCGGATCGCTGCCTCGAATTCGTTGAGCCGGGTGTCCGCCGGTACCCAGCCCGAGTCGATGTGCAACTGGGCGACGCGGCGGTAGTCACGCTTGAAGAAGGCGAACAGGTTGCGGGCCAGGTAGTCCTGGTCCTGCGGGGTCAGGCTGCCGACGATGCCGCAGTCGATGGCGATGTACTTCGGACTCCACGGGTTCACGGTGCTGACGAAGATGTTGCCGGGGTGCATGTCGGCGTGGAAGAAGCTGTCGCGGAACACCTGGGTGAAGAAGATCTCCACGCCGCGCTCGGCGAGCATCTTCATGTCGGTGCGCTGGTCGGCAAGGGTGGCGAGATCGGTGACCTGGATACCGTAGATGCGCTCCATCACCAGCACTTTCGGCCGGCACCAGTCCCAGTAGACCTGGGGTACGTACATCACGTCCGAACCTTCGAAATTGCGCCGCAGCTGGCTGGCATTGGCCGCCTCGCGCAGCAGATCGAGCTCGTCGTAGATGGTCTTCTCGTAGTCGCTGACCACATCCACCGGATGCAGCAGGCGGGCATCGGCGGAGAGCCTTTCGGCCGTACGGGCGAGTAGGAACAGCCATGCCAGGTCCTGGGCGATCACCGGCTTGAGGCCCGGACGGATGACCTTCACCACCACTTCCTCGCCACTCTTGAGCTGCGCGGCGTGGACCTGGGCCACCGAGGCCGAGGCCAGTGGCTCGATGTCGAAGCGGCTGAAAACCTCGCTGATCTTGCGCCCCAGCTGCGCCTCGATCAGTGCCACGGCTTTCTGCGGGTCGAACGGCGGCACGCGGTCCTGCAGCAGCATCAGCTCGTCGGCGATGTCCTCGGGCAGCAGGTCGCGACGGGTCGAGAGGATCTGCCCGAACTTGATGAATATCGGTCCCAGGTCCTGTAGCGCCAGGCGCAGGCGTGCGCCGCGGCTCAGCTCCAGCGGCTTGCGCGGGAACCAGCGCCACGGCAGGACAAAGCGCAGGGCCAGGAGGAACCAGGGCAGGGGCAGATCGAACAGCAGGTCATCGAGACGGTAGCGGATCACGACGCGCTGGATGCGCAACAGACGGCGGACGGCGAGCAGCTTCATGCGTTATCGCTGGAATTGAGGGATCGGGAGAGGCGTTCGAAACGCGCCTCGAGTCGTTCTAGGTCTAGCTTGAGCCGGTCGAGTTCGGCGAAACGGGCTTCGGCCTCGTGTTTGCCGACCAGCGTGCGCGACTCTTCGCTGAGGTACTCGGCCAGGTTCTGATTGAGGCTGGCAAAGCCCTGGCGGTACCAGCCGGCACGGCTGCGCAGGTGGCCGCTGACCAGTTGCGTGGCGACCGGGCCGAGCCAGCGCGACAGCTCGTACTCCCAGTCCAGCTCCAGGTCCTGCAGCACGCCGGCGAGGTCCAGCAGCACCGCGCTGTCGCCCTCCAGGTGCACGTCCGGGCCATGGAGCACGGCACTCTTGTCCTTGCTCAGGGCCAGGTTGAGCAGGCTGGAGGTGGGGGCACGCAGAATGCAGTCGGCTTCGGCGGCCCAGTGGGCCGCCAGCAGCAGGCCTTCGTCGCTGGGCAGGATGAACAGCTTCAAGGCCGGACTGTCGACCTCGATGACCTTGCCCGTCAGGTGGCCGAGGCGACCAAGGGCGGTGCTGTCCATGCGCAGGACACGGTTGAGGCCGTGTTCGACGCCGGCGAGAAGGCCGCTGAGCAGCATCAGGGCTTGATGCCGCGGTGCAGGGCAACGATCCCCGAGGTCATGTTGTGGTAGGTCACGCGGTCGAAGCCGGCGTCCACCATCATCGACTTGAGGGTTTCCTGGTCAGGGTGCATGCGGATCGATTCGGCCAGGTAGCGATAGCTTTCCGAGTCGTTGGTGATCAGCTTGCCGGCCAGCGGCATGAATGCGAACGAATAGGCGTCGTAGACCTTGGACATCAGCGCGTTGGTCGGCTTGGAGAACTCCAGCACCAGCAGGCGGCCACCGGGCTTGAGCACCCGCAGCATGGAACGCAGGGCATCTTCCTTGTGGGTGACGTTGCGCAGGCCGAAGGCGATGGTCACGCAGTCGAAGTGATTGTCCGGGAACGGCAGCTTTTCCGCGTCGGCCTGGACGAATTCGATATTGCCGGCCACGCCGCGATCGAGCAGGCGGTCACGACCGACCTTGAGCATGGAGGCATTGATGTCGGCCAGCACCACCTGGCCGGTAGGGCCCACCAGGTGCGAGAACTTGGCTGCCAGGTCGCCGGTGCCGCCGGCGATGTCCAGTACCCGGTTACCGGTGCGCACGCCCGACAGTTCGATGGTGAAACGCTTCCACAGGCGGTGCATGCCACCGGAGAGGACGTCGTTCATCAGGTCGTACTTGGCGGCCACCGAGTGAAAGACCTCGGCTACCTTGCCGGCCTTTTCGCTTTCCGGCACGTTCTTGTAGCCGAAGTGGGTGGTGGGTTCGGCATCGCTGCCTTTGCGCTGATCAGTCATATCGCTGTCACCAGAAGAGAATGCGGGCATTCTAATCCCGGTAGCCGGCTTTGTCTTGGCAAAGGCGGAATGTAAGTATAGTGGGCGACCGGGGCGGATTGACGCAGCACTGTTCAAGGCCGGCCCGGCCTACATTCATGGAACAGGAGTCAAGCGATGGCCCGGATTAGTGTCGAGCGTACCCACCACCTTGGTCTGGCAGGCGCTCGTGGGAAAGCCGAGGCGCTGGTGCAGAAACTGGCCGACCAGTATGGCCTGGCGCCGAGCTGGTCGGGTGATACCGTCAGCCTCAAGCGTTCCGGTGTCACTGGCGAGGTGAAGATCGGCGAGGATCGCATCAGGGTCGATGTCGAGCTGGGGATGTTGATGTCGGCCATGAGCGGCACCATCAAGAGCGAGATCGAGAAGGCGCTGGACAAGGCGCTGGCCTGAATCGGCGTGAGCCGACCCTGCACGGGGGGTCAACCCGGTGGGAGTCCGGCTCCCACGGGGGAGTGCGGTTCCCAGAAGTGAACCTTGGCCACATCGGTTAGGGTGCCCATTCTAATTTTTGTCACTACTTTGTGTTCCAGTCCCCGTTTGCGCGGGCAGTTCCTCCAACCGTTCACGTGTGAGGTGCACCATGGCCAAAGTCAGTCTGAAGAAAAAATCCGACGTTCAGCCCACCGCCCTGGCTGAAGTGAAACTCTATGCCCGCAAGATCTGGTTGGCGGGCCTGGGCGCCTACGCCAAGGTCGGCAAGGAAGGCAGCGAGTACTTCCAGGAACTCGTCAAGGCCGGCCAAGTGGTTGAAAAGGAAGGCAAAAAGGCTGTCGATGCGAAGCTTGAAGCCGCCAACAGCCAGATCGATAACGTCAAGAGCGACGTCGGTGGCCTCAAGGGCCGGGTCGAAGTGCAACTGGACAAGGTCGAGAAAGCCTTCGACAGCCGAGTCGCCAGTGCCTTGAATCGTATCGGGATTCCGTCTAAACATGACGTTGAGGCACTCTCTGCTAAGCTCGATGAGTTGACGGCATTGCTCGAACGTGTCGCGCGTAAACATTAAGGAGAACGGGATGGCTGGCAAAAAGAATACTGAGAAAGAAGGCAGCTCGTGGATCGGGAAGGTTGAGGAATACTCCCGCAAGATCTGGCTTGCCGGTTTAGGCGTGTACTCGAAAATCGACAGTGACGGCAGCAAGCTCTTCGAGAGCCTGGTCAAGGATGGCGAGAAGGCCGAGAAACTGACCAAGAGCGCCGTTGGCAAGACCGTCGAGGCGGCCAAGGACTCTGCCGGTTCCGCCAAGTCGCGCATCACTGGCGTCAAGGAGCGCGCGCTGGGCAAGTGGGACGAGCTGGAAGAGGCGTTCGACAAGCGTCTGAACAGCGCCATCTCGCGCCTGGGCGTGCCCAGCCGCCATGAAGTGAAGGCGCTGCACAGCAAGGTCGACACCCTGACCAAGCAGATCGAGCAACTCACTGGCCAGAAAGTGACGCCGGTGGCAACGAAGACGGCGGCAGCCAAGCCTGCGGCGAAGACGGCAGCCAAACCGCTGGCCAAGGCCGCAGCCGCTAAACCAGCCGCCAAGCCCGCGGCCAAAACCGCGGCGGCCAAGCCAGCAGCGAAACCTGCGGCCAAGCCGGCCGCAAAACCCGCTGCCAAGACGGCGGCAGCCAAACCTGCCACGAAGCCTGCAGCCAAGCCGGTTGCGGCCAAGCCTGCGGCGAAACCGGCAACCAAGCCTGCGGCGAAACCCGCTGCTGCAAAACCGGCGGCCAAACCTGCCGCGAAGCCAGCCGCTGCGAAAAAACCGGCAGCGGCCAAGCCCGCAGCAGCGAAGCCGGCAGCCGTAGCCAAGCCTGCGGCCCCCGCCGCCGCAAAACCGGCAGTGGCCCCAGCCACCACCAACTCGGTGGCCCCGGCCACCGCCGCCGCTCCGGCTGCGACCCCAGCTCCATCGGCGCCGACCTCTCAGTCCTGAGTGGCATTTGGTGTCATGAAAACGCCCGGCCTGTGAAGGTCGGGCGTTTTTGTTTGGGGGGGCTCAGGTCTGGCCTCTTCGCGGGCAAGCCCGGCTTTTGCAGAGGCGAGTCGTATGCAATGTTGGTGTATGCACGCGAAGACGTCGCAGTGGGCGCCAACGTCTTCGCGGATGAATCCGGCTCCCACGGTTCTGCGTCGATCACAAGATGTGTGGTCGGCACGTTACCTTGTGGGAGCCGGATTTATCCGCGAAGAGGGCAGGGCGTTCTCTACCGCTTATCGGCGGTGAGTTAAAGACAGTTGGCTCTCACGGGACGGTGTTCTATTCGTGGTCTTCGAGATAACGCAGGGCCATCCGCTCGGTCGCCAGCCGTGCCGGCGGCAGCAGGTGTGGCGCCACCAGCATCATGATCTGGTACACCACCAGCCGCACCTCGCCCTCGCGCCCCAGGATCCGCTGGTAGTCCAGTGAAAACAGCAGGGTCAGGGTGATCTGCTCGACCAGTTGCCCGAGTGCCTGGGTTTCGCTGAGGATGAACCCCTGGGCTTTCAGCCGCGCGAGCAGTGAGGCCAGGGTGCGCTTGAGGGCGTTGAGCAGGTTGCGAATGCCCCGGGCCAGCTTGGGCAGGCGGCTGGCCAGGTTGGACAGGTCCTGGAACAGGAAGCGGTATTGGGCCAGGCGCTCGACGATCAGGTGCAGGAAGAACCAGTAGTCCTCGGGCGCCAGCTCGACGTCCGCCGGCGGGTCGAGCAACGGGGTCAGCTCCGCCTGGAAGCGCTCGAAGAGACCGAGCACCAGGGGTTCCTTGCCATGGAAGTGGTAGTACAGGTTACCCGGGCTGATCCCCATTTCATTGGCGATCTCCATGGTCGAGACATTCGGTTCGCCTTTCTGGTTGAACAGTTGCAGCGTGCATTCAAGAATCCGGTCGCGGGTTTTCATCCAGTCTTCTTAGGTCTAGCCACGGCTGCCGGGCAGCCGTGTCCGGTGATAGTCAACGCACCCGCACATAGGTGCCGGGTGCAGCCTCCATGGTGGGGTACTTGGCATTGCCGAGGGCCAACTGGCTGTCCTTCAGGGCGCCGGAGCGTGCCTGGAGCCATTCCAGCCATTGCGGCCACCAGCTGCCCTGTACCTGCTTGCCATCGTAGTACCAGGCACGCGGGTCGCTGCTCAGCTTGAGGTTATCGATGTAGTTGGCCTTGGGGTTGCCTGGCGGGTTGAGGATGCTCTGGATATGGCCGCTGTTGGACAGCACGAAGCGGCGCTCTCCCCCCAGCAGCAGCGTCGAGCGATAGACCGCGTCCCACGGCGTGATGTGGTCGTTGATGCCACCGACACTGAAACTGTCGACCGTGACTTTCTGCAGGTCGATGGGCGTGCCACAGACCTCCAGCCCACCGGGGTGGCTGAGCGGGTTGTGCTTGAACAGATCCAGCAGGTCGCCATGCAGGGCGGCCGGCAGACGGGTGTGGTCGTTGTTCCAGTAGAGGATGTCGAAGGCCGGCGGCTCCTTGCCCAGCAGGTAGTTGTTGACCCAGTAGTTCCAGATCAGGTCGTTGGGCCGCATCCAGGCGAACACCTTGGCCATGTCGCGGCCATCCAGCACACCTTGCTGGTAGGAACGGCGCTTGGCGGCCTCGAGGGTCTGTTCGTCAACGAACAGGGTCGCCGGGGTATCCAGCCGGCTGTCGAGCAGGCTGACCAGGTAGGTGGCGCTGGCGACCCGGCGCAGTTGGCGCTTGCTCAGCAGGTAGCCCTGCAGGGCGGCGATGGTCAGGCCTCCGGCACAGGCACCGACCAGGCTGACCTCGCGGCTGGCGGTAATGCTCCGGCAGACGTTCATGGCCTCTTCCACTGCCTCGACGTAGGTCGAAAGCCCCCACTCGCGGTGGCGGATGTCGGGGTTGCGCCAGCTGATGATGAACACCTGCAGGCTGTTCTTCAGGGCGTATTGCACCAAGCTGTTGGCTGGGCTCAGGTCGAAGATGTAGTACTTGTTGATCTGCGGCGGCACGATCAGCAGTGGCTTGGCGTACTGCTTTTCGCTCATGGGCCGGTACTGGATCAGCTCCAGCACCTCGTTGCGAAACACCACCGAACCCTGGGTGACGGCGAGGGTCTTGCCGACCTCGAAGGAGTGCTTGGTGACCTGGCTGGGCAGGCCGTTGTTGTGCAGCATGTCGTTGAAGAGATGGCTGATGCCGCGCACCAGGCTGTTGCCGCCGGAGTTGAACAGCTCCTTGATCGCCAGCGGGTTCAGCAGGGTATTGGACGGCGCCACGGCATCGTTGAGCAGGTTGAAGACGAAGTGTGCCCGGGCGCGGTCGTCGTCGTTCATCCGGCTGTCGTCGATCCAGTGCCGGACCTGGGTCTGCCAGGCCAGGTAGGCTTGCAGTCCACGCCGGTAGAACGGGTTCAGGCTCCACGCCGGGTCGCGGAAGCGTGGGTCACGCGGGCATGGCTGGTGCGGTGTCTCGCCGAGCAGCACCTTGCCCAGCTGGTTGCCCAGGGCGATCGCATGCCTGGCCGTGTGCACCGGATTGCGCAGGCCATGGGTGGCGACATTGCGCAGGGTGGAAAACAGATCCTGGCCACGCAGACCGGTGATCGCACTCTGTACATGGGTGGGCGCAGCGGGCGCGGGGAGCGCCCCCGTCGCTGATTTTTCTGGCATGAATCAACACTCCTTCGTCATCAAGCTGATCAACCGTTACATCGCGCCAGCCCGGGACGGTCCTCTGCCCGGTGCTGTTGTGCCCTGTCGACGTCCTGCCGCAGGGCGCCTGGCGGACAGGCCGCCTCAGGTGCTCTTGAATGGCGCCGGCTGCGGATGCATGACGGCCCGCTGACGTTCTTCCTGGAGGAACTTCATGATGATGGGCGCCACGGCTTCGGCACGGGTGATCAGGAACAAATGGCCGTCATCGATTATGTGTAGCTGGGCATTGGGAATACGCCAGGCCAGCAGGCGCATATTGATCAGCGGAATGAGCGGATCATCGTCGCCGGCCAGGACCAGGGTCGGCTGGCGGATCTTGTGCAACCAGTGGATGCTGGTCCAGCCGAGCCCGGCGAACAATTGCCAGTAGTAGCCCAGCTTGCCGGCCGAGCGCACCTTGGCGGCGTGTTCGGCGGCCAGGTGCGGATCGCGGCGGAAGGCACCGCCGTAGATGGTCGGGGCGATGCGGATGACGTGGGATGGCTGGATGTAGCGGCGCGGGCTGGCCATGTTCCAAAGCACCTTGGGCTTGCCTGGAACCATGATCGCCCCGGCAGCGGTAGCGGCCAGGATCAGCTTCTTGCAGCGCTCCGGATAGTCATGGGCGAACTGCTGGGCCAGTGCCCCGCCCCAGGACACGCCGACTGCGTTGACCTGGCCATAGTCCAGGTAGTCGAGCATCCGCGCACTGAGCTTGGCCAGTCCGGGAAAACGATAGGGACGGTTTGGCGTGGACGAGCCACCGACGCCGGGGACGTCGAAGGCGATCACTTCCAGGTCCGGGTCCAGCGCCTGGACGAACGGAAACACCAGCTCCAGGTTGGCGCCGATGCCGTTGAAGATCAACAGCGGCGTCAGGTGTGGCTTGCCGGGGCGAACCGCGGTACGGATGGTCTGGCCGTCCAGCTCGATGGTTTTGAAAATGAACGGTTGCGGCATACTGCAAGCCCTGTGGTTGAGTCGGCTTTCTGCTTCGACACTGCCCTCTGCAGGAGTATGGCTTGCCTGCGAATGCGGCCGCGAGACCGCTGAAAGCTTCGCGGGCAAGCCACGCTCCTACAAGAAGGAAGTCGGTCTAGCGCTCGTGCACGTAAGTGCCCGGCGCCGCCTCGGCCGGTGGGTGCGCCTTGTTGCCCAGGCTGGTCGGTGCCTTCTTCAGCTTGCCCGAGCGGGCCGCCAGCCACGCCTGCCAATGCAGCCACCAGGAGTCGGTATGCTTGGTGGAGTTCTCCTGCCAGTCCTCGGCCCTGGCCGGCATTTCGTCGTTGGTCATGTAGCGGGACTTGGGGTTGCCAGGCGGGTTGAGGATGCTCTGGATATGTCCGCTGCTCGAGAGCACGAATTCGACCTTGCCGCCGAACAATTGCGCCGACTTGTAGCAGGACTTCCAGGGGGTGATGTGATCGTTGGTACCGGCCAGGGCGAAGATGTCGGCGTCGACTTTCTTCAGGTCGATCGGCGTGCCGCACACTTCCAGGGCATCGGCGCGTACCAGTGGGTTGTTCTTGAACATTTCGATCAGGTCACCGTGAAATGCGGCGGGCAGGCGGGTGGTGTCGTTGTTCCAGAACAGGATGTCGAAGATCGGCGGCTCGTTGCCCAGCAGGTAGTTGTTGACCCAGTAGTTCCAGATCAGGTCGTTGGGGCGCATCCAGGCGAACACCTTCGCCATGTCGCTGCCCTCCAGTACGCCCTGCTGGTACGAGTGGCGCTTGGCGGCCTCGAGGGTCTGTTCGTCGACGAACAGTGCGACCTGGGTGTCCAGGGTGGTATCGAGCACACTGACCAGCAGGGTCAGGGAGCTGACCTTCTTCTCGCCAAGGGCCGCGTAATGACCGAGCAGGGCGGTGCAGGTGATGCCACCGGAGCAGGCGCCGAGCATGTTGAGGTCCTTGCTGCCGGTGATCGCGCAGACCACGTCGACGGCCTCCTTGAGCGCCTCGATGTAGGTCGACAGGCCCCACTCGCGCTGCGCCTTGGTCGGGTTGCGCCAGCTGATGATGAAGGTCTGCTGGTGGCTGCGCAGGCAGAAACGCGCCAGGCTCTTGTCCGGGCTGAGGTCGAAGACGTAGAACTTGTTGATCTGTGGCGGCACCACCAGCAGTGGACGCTCATGCACCTGTTCGGTGGTCGGTCCGTACTGGATCAGTTCCAGCACGTCGTTGCGAAACACCACCGCGCCTTCGCTGGTGCCGAGGTTCTTGCCGACCTCGAAGGCGCTCATGTTGACCTGGCTGGGCATGCCGCCGTTGTGCACCAGGTCCTTGGCGAGGTTCGACAGGCCGTCGAGCAGGCTCTTGCCGCCGGTCTCGAAGAAACGCTTGATCGCCGCCGGGTTGGCTGCGGTGTTGGTCGGGGCCATGGCCTCGGTCAGCAGGTTGATGACGAAGTGCCCGCGGCTGATGTCCTGGGGCGAGAGCGAGCTGTCGTCGATCCAGTCATGGAGTTCCTTGCGCCAGGCCAGGTAGGTTTGCAGGTAACGTTTGTAGAGCGGGTTCTGGCTCCAGGCCGGATCGACGAAGCGGCGGTCGTCGCTTTCCGGTTGCAGCTCGGATTTGCCGAACAGCACGTTCTTCAGTTCGACGCCGAAATGGGCGACGTGCCTGGCGCTGTGAATGGGTTGCCGGAGGGTCTGGGCCAATACCATTCGTGCAGAAGTCAGAAGATCCTTTCTACGCAAGCCGACGACGGGGTTCAGGCCCAGGGTATTTTCCGAGGCCTGACGCTTGAGGTCATCGTTGTTCTTGTCACTCATCTACGACGCTCCATTGTCCTGAGACGAGTACCGGGTAAACACTGTGCGACCAGGCACAACGAATGCCAAGTACTGCTGCTCGGGTGACCGGTTGATTGCGCATCGTTAAATGCACGGGACTTGCCAAGTCCATTGGTTACCCGAGTTTAATTTTTTTCGCAAGCGGGCCGAACGTCAGCCGCTGCTTCCGGGTATTGGATCAGAACAGATTAGAAAATACGCCCCAAATGGCAAGGTGACCGTTCCAGAGGCCTGTGTGGCGAATTCGCACAGGTCGCTAGAGCATCAGCTTGACGATCGACTCGGAAGGGTCGCGGGATTTTCCGGCTGCCTTGAGTTCGGCAAGATACTCGGCCCACAAGTCATCCTGACGACAGGCGAGTTGATAGAGGTAGTCCCAGGTGAACAGGCCGCTGTCATGGCCGTCGTCGAAGGTCAGTTTCAGTGCGTACTGGCCGGCGGGTTCGAGCTTGCTCAGGCCGACGTTGAGCTTGCCGAACTGCAGGATCGGCTGGCCGTGGCCCTGGACCTCGGCGGAGGGGGAGTGCACCCGCAGGAACTCGGCGGGCAGGTGGTATTCCTCGTTCGGACCGTACTTGAGGGTCAGGGTCTTCGAGGCTTTGTGCAGGTTGATGGCGGTGGGAATTCGGGTAGTCATGACGAGCGCGGACCTGTCGATGTAAGAGCCTTCCCCCTCTTTTTTTGTGGGAGCGGGCTTGCCTGCGAAGCTTTTGGGCGGCCTTCAGGGCCCCTTCGCGGGCAAGCCCGCTCCCACGGAAAAGAGGGGGAGCGGTATTTCTTACAGGATATACCGCGACAGGTCTTCGTTCTGCGCCAATTCGCCGAGGTGGCTGTTGACGTAGTCGGCGTCGATCCGCAGTGGCTCGGCGCCCTGGGCTCCGGCCATGTCACCCGCGCTGAACGAGACTTCCTCGAGCAAGCGCTCCAGCAGCGTGTGCAGGCGACGGGCACCGATGTTCTCGGTCTTCTCGTTGACCTGCCAGGCGATCTCCGCCAGGCGCTTGATGCCCTCCGGCTGGAATTCGATGTTCAGGCCTTCGGTCTTCAGCAGTTCGCGATACTGCTCGGTCAGCGACGCGTGCGGCTCGCTGAGGATGCGCTCGAAGTCTTCCGGGCTCAGCGCCTTGAGTTCGACACGGATCGGCAGGCGGCCTTGCAGCTCGGGAACCAGGTCGCTCGGCTTGCTCAGGTGGAACGCACCGGAAGCGATGAACAGGATGTGGTCGGTCTTGACCATGCCCAGCTTGGTATTGACGGTGCAGCCTTCGATCAGCGGCAGCAGGTCGCGCTGCACGCCTTCACGGGACACATCGGCGCCGCCGACATTGCCGCGCTTGGCGACCTTGTCGATCTCGTCGATGAACACGATACCGTTCTGCTCGACCGCCTCGAGGGCCTTGGCCTTGAGTTCCTCGTCGTTGACCAGGCGTCCGGCTTCCTCGTCGCGTACCAGCTTGAGCGCTTCCTTGACCTTGAGCTTGCGGCTCTTGCGCTTGCCCTTGCCCATGTTGGCGAACAGGCTCTGCAACTGGTTGGTCATCTCTTCCATGCCGGGTGGCGCGGAGATATCGACGCCGGTGTTCTCGGCGACTTCGATCTCGATCTCCTTGTCGTCCAGCTGGCCTTCGCGCAGGCGCTTGCGGAACAGCTGGCGGGTGTTGGAGTCCTGGGCCGGTGCGGCTTCCTCGTTGAACCCGGAGCGGGCCGGAGGCAGCAGGGCGTCGAGAATGCGTTCCTCGGCAGCGTCCTCGGCACGGTGACGGACCTTGACCATCTCCTGCTCGCGCAGCAGCTTGATCGCGGCATCCGCCAGGTCGCGGATGATCGATTCGACGTCGCGCCCGACATAACCGACTTCGGTGAACTTGGTCGCTTCGACCTTGATGAACGGGGCGTTGGCCAGCTTGGCCAGGCGCCGGGCGATTTCGGTCTTGCCGACGCCGGTTGGGCCGATCATCAGGATGTTCTTGGGCGTGACTTCAACGCGCAGCTCTTCAGGGAGCTGCATGCGGCGCCAACGGTTGCGCAGGGCAATGGCGACAGCGCGCTTGGCATCGTCCTGGCCGATGATATGGCGGTTGAGTTCGTGGACGATCTCGCGGGGAGTCATGGACATGATATGTGGGGCCTCAAGCGGTAGGGGTCAGGGTGGGCACAGGTCTGGCACTCCTTATTCCGCGAGGTCCTGCTCCTCAATAGTGAAGTGGTGATTGGTGAATACGCAAATGTCGCCGGCAATCCCGAGGGCGGTCTCGACGATTTCGCGGGCCGACAGGTCGGTCTTCTTCAGCAGGGCGCTGGCGGCGGCCTGGGCATAGTTGCCGCCTGAGCCCATGGCGATCAGGCCATGTTCCGGCTCGACCACGTCGCCGTTGCCGGTGATGATCAGCGAAGCGTCCTTGTTGGCAACCGCCAGCATGGCTTCCAGGCGGCTCAGGGAACGGTCGGTACGCCATTCCTTGGCCAGTTCGACGGCGGCACGGACCAGGTGGCCCTGGTGTTTCTCGAGCTGGCCCTCGAAACGTTCGAACAGGGTGAAGGCGTCGGCGGTGGCACCGGCGAAACCGGCGAGAACCTGGCCGTGGTAGAGACGGCGGACCTTCTTGGCGTTGCCTTTCATGACGGTATTGCCGAGGGAAACCTGGCCGTCGCCACCCATGACGACTTTGCCGTGGCGGCGAACTGAAACGATGGTGGTCAAGGGAGTGTCTCCACGCAGCGGGGCGAAAATGCCTGATGGAAACTCATATGGGGGTCGTGGAGGGATTTTCAACCTTGGGTAGGGTTGAGGGACAAGCGGTGTAGGGCGGATGTGCACAACTCTGTGGGAAAGGGCCCTCACAGAGGAAGGGCTGCGGGGCTCCGAGTGGGTTGGAAGCCCGCAGCGTTTCGGCAGGTCAGCGGCTCTGGCGTTGTTGTAACAACAGATTGCTGAAGCCGCTGGCGGCCAGCTGTTTCTGTGCCGTGGTCAGTTGTTCGCGGTTGCTGAACGGACCGACCAGGACCCGATACCAGGTCTCGTCCTTCACCGTACCGGACTCGACCGAGACCGCCTGGCCGAGCAGGATGATCTGCGCGCGGACCTTGTCGGCATCGGCTTCCTTGCGGAACGAGCCAGCCTGCAGGAAGAACTTCGTCACCGCCGCCGGCTCTGCCTTGGCCACCGGTGGTGGCGGTGGCGGGGTGATCCCGGCCAGCGCCGCCTGGGCTCGCGCAGTGTCGATCTTGGCCGCTTCGGCCGGGGTCACCGGGGTTTGCGGGGTCGGCACGGTCTGCGGCGTCGGCAGGGTTTTCTCCGGCACGGCTTCCGGCGGCACGATGACTTCCGATTCCGGCAGCAGCGTGTAGAAGTCGTACTTGGGCTTCACCGGTTGGGTCGGGCTTGGCGGCGTCTTGTTGGCCTCGGCGATCCGGGTCGCCTTTTGCTGTTCCTGCTTGACCCGCTTGACGTCGTCCCCCTTGCCCGGCTCCAGTTTCATCAGGAACACGATGAAGGCGCCGACGCCGAGCCCGATGGCCAGCCACAGCCAGCCCGGGATCGGTTTTTTCTCGGGGGCCTGGTAGCGGCTGGCGCCGCGTTTCGGTGCGGGTTTTTTCTTCGCGGCCAACTTACATGCGCTCCAGGGTTTCCAGGCCCAGCAGCTCCAGGCCTTGCTTGAGGGTGCGACCGCTCAGGGCCGCCAGGCGCAGGCGGCTCTGCATGCGGGCCGGGGTGTCGGCGCTGAGGATCGGGCAGTTCTCGTAGAAGCTGGAGAACAGGCCGGCGACATCGTACAGGTAGGTGCAGAGGATGTGCGGCGTGCCTTTCTCGGCGACGCTATTGAGCACTTCGCAGAACTGCGCCAGCTTCGCCGCCAGTTCCTGTTCGTGGGCGGCTTCGAGCACGATCTGGCCGTCGACTTCGCTGAAGTCCTTGCCCAGCTTGCGGAACACGCCGGATACGCGGGTGTAGGCGTACAGCAGGTAAGGTGCGGTATTGCCTTCGAAGTTCAGCATCAGGTCGAAGTTGAAGCTGTAGTCGCTGGTGCGGTGCTTGGACAGGTCGGCGTATTTCACCGCGCCGATGCCCACGACGCGGGCGATCTCGCGCAGTTCGGCCTCGGCCAGGTCCGGGTTCTTTTCCTTGACCAGGTTGTAGGCCCGCTCGCGGGCCTCGGTCAGCAGGTCGATCAGCTTGACCGTGCCACCGTCGCGGGTCTTGAACGGACGGCCATCGGCGCCGTTCATGGTGCCGAAACCCATGTGCTCCATTTCCATCGGGTGGGTCACGAAGCCGGCCTTGCGGGCCACGGCGAACACCTGCTGGAAGTGCAGGGCCTGGCGCTGGTCGACGAAGTACAGAGCGCGGTCGGCCTTGAGCTGGCGGCTGCGGTAGCGCACGGCGGCCAGGTCGGTGGTGGCATAGAGGTAGCCGCCGTCGGCCTTGACGATGATCACTGGCAGCGGTTCGCCTTCGGCGTTCTTGAACTCGTCGAGGAACACGCACTGGGCGCCATTGCTTTCGACCAGCATGCCGGCGGCCTTGAGGTCGTTGACCACGTTGATCAGGTCATCGTTGTAGGCGCTTTCACCCATGACGTCGGCCATGGTCAGCTTGACGTTGAGCAGTTCGTAGATCTTCTGGCAGTGGGACAGCGAAATGTCCTTGAAACGGGTCCACAGGGCCAGGCATTCGGCGTCGCCGGCCTGCAGCTTGACCACCAGGCCACGGGCGCGGTCGGCGAATTCGGGCGACTCGTCGAAGCGCTGCTTGGCGGCGCGGTAGAAGTTCTCCAGGTCCGACAGCTCGTCGCTGGTGATCGGGTTTTCCTGCAGGTAGGCCATCAGCATGCCGAACTGGGTGCCCCAGTCGCCGACGTGGTTCTGGCGGATCACGGTGTCGCCGAGGAACTCCAGGACTCGCGCCACGCCGTCGCCGATAATGGTCGAGCGCAGGTGACCGACGTGCATTTCCTTGGCCAGGTTCGGTGCCGACAGGTCGACCACGGTGCGCTGGGCCGCGCCGGCCTTGCGTACGCCGAGTCTGGCATCGGTCAGGGCGGCATCCAGGCGCGAGGCCAGGGCCTGGGTGTTCTGGAAGAAGTTGATGAAGCCAGGGCCGGCGATTTCCGCCTTGCTGACGTTCTCGTCGGCCGGCAGGGCGGCGATCAGCTTTTCCGCCAGGTCGCGCGGTTTCAGGCCGGCCGGCTTGGCCAGCATCATGGCGATGTTGCTGGCGAAGTCACCGTGGGTCTTGTCACGGGTATTCTCGACCTGGATCGCCGGCGTCAGGCCTTCAGGCAACACACCTTCGGTGACGAGTTGGGTGAGGGCTTGCTGGATCAGCTGGCGAATGGTGTCTTTCATGGTCTTCTCTTTCGACCGCGTGCGCGGCGGCGCCCAAGGCGCAGGTTGAAAAACTGGGCATTATCCGTTGCCGGGGCGAGCTTGCCAACCGGTTGCGGACTTGTGGTGTGCTTGAGGGCCCCTTCGCGGGCAAGCCACG
The DNA here is from genome assembly GCF_014268755.2 of Pseudomonas vanderleydeniana. NCBI lineage: Bacteria > Pseudomonadati > Pseudomonadota > Gammaproteobacteria > Pseudomonadales > Pseudomonadaceae > Pseudomonas > Pseudomonas vanderleydeniana. The sequence goes on from NZ_CP077093.1 coordinate 670,732, forward strand.
CTCCTACAGGTCCGTGCCGTACACGAGTTTTGTGCTCGACGCCGACCTTGTAGGAGCGGGCGGGCGGCGATCCGACTTGCCCGCGAAAGGGTCATCCCGGTCAATACAGATCCACCGGATCGACATCCAGCGACCATCTGACCTGGCGCCCGCCAGGCATCTGTTCCAATACCAGCAACCAGTGGCTCAGCAGGCGATGCAGCGGCGCGCGGGCGTTGGCCTGCAGCAGCAGTTGCGCGCGGAAGCGCCCGGCGCGGCGTTCCATCGGGGCCGGGACCGGCCCCAGCAGCTCGATGCCGCCCAACTCCATTTCCGCCAGCAGGCGTTCGGCCTCGCTGCAGGCCTCGTCGAGAAAGCCCTCGGCCTGCCCCGGCTTGTGGGCTTCGGCGCGCAACAGGGCCAGGTGTGCGAACGGCGGCAGGCCGGCGGCACGGCGCTCGCTCAGGGCCTGCTCGGCGAAGGCGAAATAGCCCTGTTCGGTCAGTTGTACCAGCAGCGGATGATCGGCCAGGTGGGTCTGGATGATCACCTTGCCCGGCTCCTCGGCGCGCCCGGCCCGGCCTGCGACCTGGACGATCAGCTGGGCCATGCGCTCGCTGGCGCGGAAGTCGCCGGAGAACAGGCCGCCGTCGGCGTCGAGGATCGACACCAGGGTCACCCGGGGGAAGTGATGGCCCTTGGCGAGCATCTGCGTGCCCACCAGGATGCACGGCTGGCCTTTCTGGATGGTCGCGAACAGCTGGTTCATCGCATCCTTGCGCGACGTGCTGTCGCGGTCGACCCGCAATACCGGGTAGTCGGGGAACAGGATCGCCAGGCGCTCCTCGGCCCGTTCGGTCCCGGCGCCGACCGGGCGCAGGTCGACCTTGCCGCATTGCGGGCAATTGCGCGGTACCCGCTCGACGTTGCCGCAATGGTGGCAGCGCAGTTCGCCGTAGCGCTGGTGCACGGTCATGCGCGCATCGCAGCGCGAGCATTCGGACATCCAGCCACAGTCGTGGCACAGCAGCGTCGGCGCGAAGCCGCGGCGGTTGAGGAACACCAGCACCTGCTGGCCGGCGGCGAGGGTCTGGCCGATGGCCTGTTGCATGGGGCCGGAGATGCCGCTGTCCAGTGGGCGGCTTTTTACGTCCAGGCGCAGGAAACGTGGCTCCTTGGCGCCGCCGGCGCGCTGGGTCAGGCGCAGCAGCCCGTAGCGACCGATATGGGCGTTGTGCAGGCTTTCCAGGGATGGCGTGGCGGAGCCCAGCACGATCGGGATGTTTTCCTGGCGGGCGCGCACCAGCGCCAGGTCGCGGGCGTGATAGCGCAGGCCTTCCTGCTGTTTATAGGAGCCGTCGTGTTCCTCGTCGATGATGATCAGCCCGGGGTTCTTCATCGGCGTGAACAGCGCCGAGCGGGTGCCGATGATGATGTCGGCCTCGCCGTCCCGTGCCGCCAGCCAGGCATCCAGGCGTTCGCGATCGTTGACGGCCGAGTGCAGCAGGGCGATCCGGGCATTGAAGCGCTGTTCGAAGCGCGCCAGGGTCTGTGGGCCGAGGTTGATCTCGGGGATCAGCACCAGGGCCTGCTTGCCGGCCTCGAGGGTTTCGCGGATCAGTTGCAGGTAGACCTCGGTCTTGCCGCTGCCGGTGACGCCGGCCAGCAGGAAGGCATGAAAGCTGTCGAAGCCGGCGCGGATCGCCGTGCAGGCGGCGCGCTGCTCCTCGTTGAGCGGCAGTTCCGGTTGTGCCAGCCAGTGTTCATGGCGCTCGCCCGGTGCATGGCGGCGGATTTCCACTTGCACCAGCTCCTTGGCCAGCAGCAGGTCGAGACTGTCCTTGCTCAGTTGCAGCTTGCCCAGCAGTTGGTGGGCCACGCCGTGGGGGTGCTGGGCCAGGGTGGCGAGCGCCTCGCGCTGGCGTGGTGCCCGGGCGATGCGCGGGTCGTCGAGGCGTGCGCCGGGTGTCATCGACCAGAAACGCTCCTGGCGAGCCTCGGCAGGCTCGCCCTGACGCAGCAGCACGGGCAGGGCCCAGCTCAGGGTGTCGCCAAGGCTGTGCTGGTAGTACTGGGCGGTCCACAGGCACAGCTTGAACAGCTCTGGTGGCAGTGGCGGATTGGTGTCGAGCAGGGCCAGTGCCGGCTTGAGCTTTTCGGCCGGGACTTCGCTGTGCTCGGCGACCTCCACCAGGATGCCGATCATTTCCCGTCGCCCGAAAGGAACCCGTAGTCGCATGCCCGGGTGCAAGGCACCGCGCGGCACGCCCTTGGGCGCCTGGTAATCGAACAGGCGGCGCAGGGGTGAAGGCAGGGCGAGGCGCAGGATGGCTTCGGACACGCGGTGATCCCGGATAATGGCGATGAAGAAGGGCGCGAGCCTAGCAGACGACTGGTGTCGGTGACAGCTTGCTTCATTCTGCAAGGGTGGTATGATCGCCGGCTAAATTACGTGCGGTGTTCAACAATAGTGTTGGGCGGCGGCACGCTAGCCGAGGAAGTCACCATGAAACCAGACGTTCATCCAGAATACCCAGTCGTTGCTGTGACCTGCAGCTGCGGCAACAAGTTCGAAACCCGTTCGACCTTCGCCAAGCCTCTGGCAATCGACGTGTGCAACGAGTGCCACCCGTTCTACACCGGTAAGCAGAAGACTCTGGACACCGGCGGCCGCGTTCAGAAGTTCGCCGATCGTTTCGGTGCATTCGGTGCGAAGAAGGCCTAAGGCTTTTTTCCGGGCGGCCTGAATGGCTGTCCCACGCTGATGAAGAAGGCGCTCCTTGTGAGCGCCTTTTTTGTGGGCGCAAGGTTGCTTGTCTGGTGGCCATCGGCAGGGCAGGTTCGTGCCGGCTGCTATTCTTGAAGTGATCGGGGGATGATCAAGCTGGCCTTTCGAGAAAAATTGTAGACACTTTTAATCTCGATTGTGAACAGTTGGCGCCTTGTATTCCGTGGCTCTTGGGCCAAAGTCGTAGGTTGCGACCCTTGACACCGGTGACTGGTCAGTCTTGTGAGGACTTTGCGACACGCGTATCCTCGGCGGTCCGTCTGTCCCACAGTAAAAAGCGGAATGCCCATATGTCAGATCTGAAAACTGCCGCTCTCGAGTATCATGCCAATCCTCGTCCGGGGAAGCTGAGCGTCGAGCTCACCAAAGCCACCGCTACTGCCCGCGACCTGTCGCTGGCCTACAGCCCTGGTGTTGCCGAGCCCGTACGTGAAATCGGCCGCGATCCCGAGTTGGCCTACAAGTACACTGGCAAGGGCAACCTGGTTGCGGTCATTTCCGATGGCACCGCGATCCTCGGCCTGGGCAACCTCGGCCCGCTGGCCTCCAAGCCTGTAATGGAAGGCAAGGGCGTGTTGTTCAAGCGCTTCGCCGGCATCGACGTGTTCGACATCGAAGTCGACTCGGAAAGCCCGCAAGCCTTCATCGACACCGTCAAGCGCATTTCCATCACCTTCGGTGGTATCAACCTGGAAGACATCAAGGCACCCGAGTGCTTCGAGATCGAGCGCGCGCTGATTGAACAGTGCGACATCCCGGTGTTCCACGATGACCAGCACGGTACCGCGATCGTCACTGCAGCCGGCATGATCAACGCCCTGGAAATCGCCGGCAAGACCCTGCCGGAAGCCAAGATCGTCTGCCTGGGTGCCGGTGCTGCCGCGATCTCCTGCATGAAGCTGCTGGTCAGCATGGGTGCGAAGATCGAGAACATCTACATGATCGACCGCAGTGGCGTCATCCACTCCGGCCGTGACGACCTGAACCAGTACAAGGCGGTCTTCGCCCACGCGACCGACAAGCGTACCCTGGCTGATGCCCTGGAAGGCGCTGACGTATTCGTCGGCCTGTCCGGTCCTAACCTGCTGAGCGCTGAAGGCCTGAAGTCGATGGCGGCCAACCCGATCGTGTTCGCCTGTTCGAACCCTGATCCGGAAATCGCCCCGGCGCTGGCCCACGCTACCCGTAGCGACGTGATCATGGCCACCGGTCGTTCGGACTTCCCGAACCAGGTCAACAACGTCCTGGGCTTCCCATTCATCTTCCGTGGCGCCCTGGACGTTCGCGCCAAGCGTATCAACGAGGAGATGAAGATCGCCGCTGCCAACGCGCTGAAAGACCTGGCCAAGCTGCCGGTTCCGAAGGAAGTGTGCGAGGCCTACGGGGTTGATTCGCTGGAATTCGGTCGTGAGTACATCATTCCGAAGCCATTGGATGCCCGCCTGATCACCGTGATCTCCGATGCCGTGGCCAAGGCTGCGATCGAGACCGGTGTGGCGACCCTGCCGTATCCGAAGCACTACCCGCTGAAAAGCGTGGATGACGTGTTCAACGGCTAAGCCGCTGTAGCGTCAAATGAAAAGCCCCGGCTCGTGAGAGCCGGGGCTTTTTTGTGGCGGGTGATATTGCCTATGGTGCAGGCTGCTCGGTGTGGCGAGCGGGCTTGCCCGCGCTGGGTGCAAAGCACCCCAAAACCTGCGGGTTGCGCCGTCTCAGGCGATACGGGTTGCCTGGGCTGCGGCTGCGTTGCAGCCGAGCGCGGGCAAGCCCGCTCGCCACAAAACCTGCTCTTGTCCCGAGAGTTCGGCTTTCATCACGGTAAACCTGCTGACCGCTGTCAGCAGGCTTTTCTCGAGCGATTGGCTGCTCCGTAGGGTGTCGAGGCTGCTTGATGTGGCGAGCGGGCTTGCCCGCGCTGGGGTGCAAGGCACCCCTGAAGCCTGCTGGTTGCGTCAGTTCAGGAGACACGGCCTGCCTGAGTTGCGGCTGCGTTGCAGCCGAGCGCGGGCAAGCCCGCTTGCCACAAAACCTGCTCTTATCCCGAGAGTTCGGCTTTCATCACGGTAAACCTGCTGACCGCTGTCAGCAGGCTTTTCTCAAGCGATTGGCTGCTCCGTAGGGTGTCGAGGCTGCTTGATGTGGCGAGCGGGCTTGCCCGCGCTGGGGTGCAAGGCACCCCTGAAGCCTGCTGGTTGCGTCAGTTCAGGAGACACGGGCTGCCTGAGTTGCGGCTGCCTTGCAGCCGGGCGCGGGCAAGCCTGCTCGCCACAAGCGCCCGCCTATCAGGCGTGTCCACCCCCCCATTGTTGGAGGAGTCATTCCCGTCTGGTCAGAACAGGTCGATCGGTGCCGATTCGTCCGCTGGCAGCGGGCTGCCAGGGGCGCTGCCGCCGGTGCCCAGTTCGTTGACCGACGGTGGCGTGTCTTCGCTCTTGAACAGTTCGAAGTAGGCGTTCGGTGTGCCGGGTACTGCTGCACGCCCGCTGACCGGATCGACCCGCAGGCTGAGGATGCCTTCCGGTTCGGCCTGGGTGTGCGCAGGCTTGTCCTTGAGCGCGGCGCCCATGTAGTCCATCCAGATCGGCAGCGACACGGTGCCACCGAACTCGCGACGGCCAAGGCTTTCCGGCTGGTCGAAACCGGTCCAGACAGTGGTCACGTAGTCGGCGTTGTAGCCGCTGAACCAGGCATCCTTGGAGTCGTTGGTGGTACCGGTCTTGCCGGCCAGGTCGCTGCGGCCCAGGGCCAGGGCGCGGCGGCCGGTGCCGAGCTTGATCACGTCCTCGAGCATGCTGTTGAGGATGTAGGTGGTGCGCCCGTCGACGATGCGCTCGGCGACTGCCGGGGCTTGGGCGGCGGGCGCCGGGCCTTCGCTGCTGCCGTTGATGGTGAAGGTCGAATGGCTCGGTGCCGCGATACCGCTGCTGGCGGCCATGCCGGTCGGTACGCTCGGCGGGTTGGCGACGAACAGGGTCTCGCCATTGCGGCTTTCGATCTTGTCGATCAGGTACGGCGTGATCTTGTAGCCGCCGTTGGCGAAGGTGCTCCAGCCGGTGGCGATTTCCATCGGCGTCAGGGTCGCGGTACCCAGGGCCAGGGACAGGTTGCGCGGCAGGTCCTGCTTGTTGAAGCCGAAGCGGGTGATGTAGTCGATGGTCTTGTCGACGCCCAGGCTCTGCAGCAGGCGGATCGAGACCAGGTTGCGCGACTTGTACAGCGCTTCGCGCAGGCGGATCGGGCCGAGGAAGGTGTTGGTGTCGTTCTTCGGCCGCCAGACCTTGTCCAGGTACTCGTCGACGAACACGATCGGTGCGTCGTTGACCAGGCTGGCCGGGGTGTAGCCGTTGTCCAGGGCCGCGCTGTAGATGAACGGCTTGAAGCTCGAACCCGGCTGGCGCTTGGCCTGCATGGCGCGGTTGTAGTTGCTCTGCTCGAAGGCGAAGCCACCGACCAGGGCGCGAATGGCGCCGTTCTGCGGGTCAAGCGAGACCAGGGCGCTTTGGGCGGACGGGATCTGGCTGAACTTGAGGCTGTTGTCGGCCTGGCGTTGCACGCGGATCAGGTCGCCGACCTGGGCGACGTCCGCCGGCTGTTTCGGCACGGCACCGATGCTGTTGGTGTTCAGGTAGGGGCGGGCCCACTTCATGCTGTCCCAGGCCACGGTTTCGGTGCCGTTGCGGGTCAGTACGTGCAGTGCGTTCTTGTCCACCTGGGTAACGATCGCCGGCTCCAGCCCGCTGATGGTGCGCTGCTTGCTCAGCTCGAGGTTCCAGGCTTCGCGGGTCTTGCCCGGCAGGCGCGACTCCGGGCCGCGGTAGCCATGGCGCTGGTCATAGGTGATCAGGCCTTCCTGGACGGCGTGGTTGGCCAGCTCCTGCAGGTTGCTCGGCACCGTGGTGGTGACGCGGAAACCCTCGGTGTAGGCGTCGCTGCCATAGCGGCCGACCATTTCGGCGCGGGCCATCTCGGCAATGTAGGGGGCGTTCACTTCCGGCGTCGGTACGTGATAGCTGGCGTTCATCGGCTCGGCGAGGGCGGCCTGGTAGGCGGCTTCGTCGATCTTGCCCAGCTTGTACATGCGGCCAAGAATCCAGTCGCGGCGCTCCTTGGCCCGTACCGGGTTGGCCAATGGGTTGAAGCGCGACGGCGCCTTGGGCAGGCCGGCGATCGTGGCCATCTGGGCCAGGCTGATGTCGCGGATCGACTTGCCGTAATAAACCTGTGACGCGGCCTCGATACCGTAGGCGCGGTTACCCAGGTAGATCTTGTTCACGTACAGCTCGAGGATTTCGTCCTTGGTCAGTTGGCGTTCGATCTGCAGGGCCAGGAGAATCTCGTTGGTCTTGCGCGAGAAGCTACGCTCACTCGACAGGAAGAAGTTCTTCGCCACCTGCATGGTGATGGTGCTGCCGCCGGACTGGATATGCCCGCTCTTGACCAGTTGGGTCGCGGCGCGCATCAGGCTGCTGGGGTCGACGCCATAGTGATTGGCGAAGTTGTCGTCTTCGGCGCTCAGCAGGGCGTTGATGAAGTTCGGGGGGATGTCGGCGAAGCGGATGGGAGAGCGACGCATTTCGCCAAATTCTGCTATCAGTTTGCCGTCACTGGTGTAGACCCGCAGCGGAATCTGCAACTGGATGCTTCGCAGCGCCTCCACGGATGGCAGGCCCGGACTAAGATAGAGAAACGCGCCGCTCAGGACGAGCAGAAGCCCGCAGAATACGGCGACGATAGACCACCCGAAAAACTTCAGCAGACGAATCAAGGCTTGTGGATTTCCAGATAAAAGAATGAGTTAGGCGTCAGGCTAGATTCACGGCAAGCGCTGGTTCGACGACTCGGAGAAAAGCGTGGGGCATTATAAGCATTTTTGGCCTTGAGCGTCATTTGCGCTTATGTCAAGACTGCTATTAAATGCCCTTCATCATAAAGGGTCCGTAAGTCGCGGATAGTAATAGGGAATCGGTAGTGCTTGGACTCTTCGGCAAAAAAGCGCATTCGCTCCTGGGGATAGACATCAGTTCGACCTCGGTCAAACTCCTCGAATTGAGCCGCTCGGGCAATCGATATCGGGTCGAGTCCTATGCCGTGGAGCCGCTGCCGCCCAATGCCGTGGTCGAGAAGAACATTGCCGAGCTGGAGGGGGTCGGCCAGGCCCTCACCCGCGTGTTGCTCAAGGCGCGGACCAGTGCGCGCGAGGCCGCGGTGGCCGTGGCCGGTTCCGCCGTCATCACCAAGACCATCGAGATGGATGCCGGGCTCTCCGACGACGACATGGAGAACCAGCTCAAGATCGAAGCCGACCAGTACATTCCCTATCCGCTGGAGGAAGTCGCCATCGACTTCGAGGTCCAGGGCTATTCGGCGCGCAACCCCGAGCGTGTCGAGGTACTGCTGGCCGCCTGTCGGAAAGAAAACGTCGAAGTGCGCGAGGCGGCGCTCGGCCTGGCCGGGCTCGATGCCCGGGTGGTCGATGTCGAGGCCTATGCACTGGAGCGCTCCTTCGGCCTGCTGGCCTCCCAACTGGCGATCGACCACGACAGGCTGACGGTCGCGGTGGTCGACATCGGTGCGACCATGACCACCCTCAGTGTCCTGCACAACGGGCGGATCATCTATACCCGCGAGCAGTTGTTCGGCGGGCGCCAGCTCACCGAGGAAATCCAGCGCCGCTATGGCCTGTCCAACGAGGAGGCCGGCCTGGCGAAGAAGCAGGGTGGCCTGCCCGACGACTATGTCGTCGAGGTTCTGCAGCCGTTCAAGGAAGCCCTGGTCCAACAGGTTTCGCGTTCCCTGCAGTTCTTTTTCGCCTCGGGCCAGTACAACGATGTCGACTACATCCTGCTGGCTGGCGGTACCGCCTCGATTGCCGGGCTCGACCACCTGATCCAGCAGCGCCTGGGGACGCCGACCATGGTCGCCAACCCGTTCGCCGACATGGCGTTGAGCAGCAAGGTCAATGCCGGGGCGCTGGCCAGTGACGCGCCGGCCCTGATGATCGCCTGTGGCCTGGCGTTGAGGAGTTTTGACTGATGGCACGGATCAACCTTCTCCCCTGGCGCGAACAGCTGCGCGAAGAGCGGCGCAAGCGCTTTCTGACGGCGCTGGTCGGGGTGCTGGTGGCCTCGGTCGGCATTGTCCTGATCGCCGACCAGTACATCAGCCGTTCCATCGACCAGCAGGTGGCGCGCAACGCCTACATGAACAAGGAAATCGCCCAGCTCGACTCGCGGATCAAGCAGATCAGCGAACTGAAGGCGCGTCGCCAGCAACTGATCGAGCGGATGAAGATCATCCAGGACCTGCAGGGCAATCGTTCGATCAGCGGGCGGATCTTCGATCAGTTGACGCGAACCCTGCCCGACGGTGTGTATTTCACGGACGTGAAGATGACGGGCAAGGTCATTGCGATCACCGGTGCGGCGGAGTCCAACAACCGGGTTTCGGACCTGATGCGTAATCTCGAAGCGTCCGAATGGCTCGAGGCTCCCAGCCTGACCGAGGTCAAGGCGACCACCAGCGGGACGGTCGATCAGGCCAACGTGTTCCAGTTGAGCGTTCGCCAGACCCAGCCTCCGGTTGCGGGGGCTGCCAAATGAATATCTCCGAACGCCTGGAGAACCTGCGCAAGATCGATCTTGCCGATCTTGACCTGCAGAACATCGGTTCCTGGCCGATTGCGGTCAAGGTGGTTTGCGCAATCTTCGTCGCGCTGCTGGTGTTGATGCTGGGTTACTTCGGCTATATCAAGGACCTGACCGGGCAACTGGACCAGCAGCAGGCCACCGAGATCACCCTCAAGGAGCAGTTCGCGACCAAGGCGCACCTGGCGGCGAACCTCGAGGCCTATACCCAGCAGATGAGTGACATGGAGGCGTCTTTCGGTGCGCTGCTCAAGCAACTGCCCAGCGATACCGAAGTGCCGGGGCTGCTGGAAGACATCACGCGCACCGGGCTTGGCAGCGGGCTGGAGTTCGAGGAGATCAAGCTGCTGCCGGAGGTGACGCAGCAGTTCTATATCGAGCTGCCGATCCAGATCACCGTCACGGGGGCCTATCACGACCTGGCCACTTTCGTCAGTGGCGTGGCCAGCCTGCCACGGATCGTCACCCTGCATGATTTCGAGATCAGGCCGGTGGCCGAGGGCAATGGCAACAAGCTGCGCATGAGCATTCTCGCCAAGACCTATCGCTACAACGACAAGGGGCTGCAGAAATGATCGGCGTGCGCGGGTTGTGCGTGGGGCTGCTGACGCTGCTGCTGGCCGGTTGTGGCGGGGGCAATGATTTCGGCGACCTCGATGCCTATATGCGCGAGGTGCGCGCGCGGCCGGCCGGCAACATCGAGCCGACGCCGAAGTTCCAGTCCTATGAGGCCTTTACCTACCGTGCCGCATCGTTGCGCAGCCCGTTCCAGCCGCCGGTCAAGATCGACCTGGCGAATCGCCAGAAGGGTTCGCGTGAGGTCAAGCCGGATCCGAACCGGACCAGGCAGTTCCTCGAAGGCTTCAATATCGAACAGTTCGAGATGGTTGGCACCCTTTCCAATGCCAGCGGCACCTACGCCTTGTTGCGTGGTGCGGGTGGCGTTCATCGATTGAAAGTGGGCGATTACCTGGGGCGTAACGAAGGTCATATCGTGGCCATCACCGACTCCCAGGTCGAAGTGATCGAAATCGTTCCGGACGGCGAAGGCGGCTGGCTGGAGCGACCTCGCACTATCCCCTTGAAAGAGCACTCATAGTGGAACTCGATATGAACCGGATCCTTTCCTCCCTCGGCATTTCGCTATGGATGGCGCTGGTGTCGCCGATGGTGTTCGCGGCCAACCTCAAGACCCTCGACGTGGCGGCTCTGCCAGGGGATCGGGTCGAGCTCAAGCTGGCCTTCGACGGCGCGCCGCCAGCCCCGCACGGCTACACCACCGAGCAGCCGGCGCGGATCGCCCTGGACCTGACCGGTGTGGCCAGCCAACTGGCCACGCGGACCCGCGACCTGGGCGTGGGTAATGCGCGCAGCGTGACCGTGGTCGAGGCCAAGGATCGTACCCGGCTGATCATCAACCTGACCAAGCTGGCGCCCTACAACACCCGAATCGATGGCAACAACCTGTTCGTGGTGGTCGGCCAGGGGGCGGCGCCCGTTGCGTCGAGCCAGGCTGCCAGCGCCCGTCCGGTGGCTGCGGCGGCACAGCCTGCGCGGGTTGCACCGAAACCCTACGTGCCGGTGGGCAAGGCCATTCGCAGTGTCGACTTCCAGCGGGGCGAGCAGGGCGAGGGCAATGTGGTCATCGAACTCTCCGATCCGTCCATCAGCCCTGATATCCAGGAAAAAGGCGGCAAGATCAGCGTGGATTTCCCTCGTACCCAGTTGCCTGAGCCGCTGCGCGTACGCCTGGACGTGAAGGATTTCGCCACGCCGGTGCAGTATGTCAACGCCACGGCTTCCGCCGATCGGGCGAGCATTTCCATCGAGCCGGGCGGTGCCTTCGACTATTCGACCTACCAGACCGACAACAAGCTGACCATCAGCGTCCGTCCGCTGACCGTCGACGACCTGCAGCGGCGCAATGCGGAGCGTTTCGTCTACACCGGTGAAAAGCTCTCGCTCAACTTCCAGGACATCGACGTCCGCTCGGTGCTGCAACTGATCGCCGACTTCACCAACCTGAACCTGGTGGCCAGCGACACGGTGCAGGGCGGGATCACCCTGCGCCTGCAGAACGTGCCATGGGACCAGGCGCTGGACCTGGTGCTCAAGACCAAGGGCCTGGACAAGCGCAAGATCGGCAATGTGCTGCTGGTGGCGCCGGCGGACGAGATCGCCGCGCGTGAGCGCCAGGAGCTGGAGTCGCAGAAGCAGATCGCCGAGCTGGCACCGCTGCGGCGTGAGCTGCTGCAGGTCAACTACGCCAAGGCGGCGGACATCGCCAAGCTGTTCCAGTCGGTGACCAGTGCCGAGAGCAAGGGTGACGAGCGCGGTTCGATCACCGTGGATGAACGCACCAACAACATCATTGCCTACCAGACCCAGGAACGTCTCGATGAGCTGCGGCGAATCGTGGCGCAGTTGGACATTCCGGTGCGCCAGGTGATGATCGAGGCGCGCATCGTCGAAGCCAACGTCGGCTATGACAAGCAGTTGGGCGCCCGTTGGGGCGGCAGCATCTCCGGTGGCAACTGGAAGACCAACGGCGGCTCGCCGACGCTGTCCAAACTGACCGGCCAGAGCAGCAGCACACCGTTCGTCGACCTGGGTGCAACCTCGGCAACGTCCGGCATCGGTATCGGCTTCGTCACCGACAACACCATCCTCGACCTGGAACTGAGCGCGATGGAGAAGACCGGCAACGGTGAAGTCGTGTCGCAACCGAAGGTGGTGACTTCCGACAAGGAAACCGCGAAGATCCTCAAGGGTACGGAGATCCCGTACCAGGAATCGAGTTCCAGCGGTGCCACCTCGGTCTCCTTCAAGGAGGCGTCGCTGTCTCTCGAGGTCACGCCGCAGATCACCCCGGACAACCGGATCATCATGGAAGTGAAGGTCACCAAGGATGAGCCGGACTACCAGAACGTGCTCAACAACGTGCCGCCGATCAAGAAGAACGAAGTCAACGCCAAGGTGCTGGTCAACGACGGTGAAACCGTGGTGATCGGTGGCGTGTTCTCGAATACTCAGAGCAAGACCGAAGAGAAGGTGCCATTTCTGGGCGATGTGCCGTATGTTGGGCGCCTTTTCCGTCGGGACATCGTCTCGGAAGCAAAATCCGAGCTGCTGGTATTCCTGACTCCGCGTATCATGAATAACCAGGCGATTGCTGTGAGTCGTTGATTCTGTGCGAAATTTGATTCTTGTTGGGCCTATGGGGGCTGGAAAGAGCACCATAGGCCGATTGTTGGCCAAAGAGCTGCGCCTGCCTTTCAAGGATTCCGATAAGGAAATTGAATTGCGCACCGGCGCGAATATCCCGTGGATCTTCGACAAGGAAGGCGAACCGGGCTTCCGTGATCGCGAACAGGCCATGATTGCCGAGCTGTGCGCCAGCGACGGTGTGGTCCTGGCCACGGGCGGTGGTGCGGTGATGCGCGACGAAAACCGTCAGGCACTGCACGCCGGTGGGCGAGTGGTCTACCTGCATGCTTCGGTGGAGCAGCAGGTGGGGCGTACGGCCCGCGACCGCAACCGGCCCCTGCTGCGTACCGCCGATCCGGCGAAGACGCTGCGCGAGCTGCTGGCAATCCGTGACCCGCTCTACCGGGAAATCGCCGATCTGGTGGTGGAAACCGATGAGCGGCCACCGCGAATGGTCGTGCTGGACATCCTTGAGCGCTTGCAGCAGCTACCTCCCCGTTAAAGCTCGCGCAGAAATGCGCTATTCTCGACGCCCGCCATGCCCGCTCGCGGTCATGGCCCAAGGCCATTGGGTCGCGCCGGAAACGGGCGCCGCCAACAATCGTTAATCCTGGGATTGGACGCCCGCGTCCATCTTCACTGTGGGGACACATGCAGACACTTAAGGTCGATCTTGGCGAGCGTAGCTATCCGATCCATATTGGCGAAGGGTTGCTGGACCAACCCGAGCTGCTGACGCCGCACATTGCCGGTCGGCAAGTCGCAATCGTCTCCAACGCCACCGTCGCTCCGCTCTATCTCGAACGCCTGAGCCGCAGCCTGGGAGCCTACTCGGTGATCTCGGTGGTGCTGCCCGACGGCGAAGCCTTCAAGAACTGGGAAACCCTGCAACTGATTTTCGACGGCCTGCTGCAAGCCCGTCACGACCGCCGGACCACCATCATCGCCCTGGGTGGCGGGGTCATCGGTGACATGGCCGGTTTCGCTGCGGCCTGTTACCAGCGCGGAGTGGATTTTATCCAGGTACCGACTACCTTGTTGTCGCAGGTCGATTCGTCGGTGGGCGGCAAGACCGGTATCAACCACCCGCTGGGCAAGAACATGGTCGGTGCGTTCTACCAGCCGAACGCGGTGCTGATCGACACGGCGACCCTCAAGACGCTGCCGGCCCGCGAGCTGTCGGCCGGCTTGGCGGAAGTCATCAAGTACGGGCTGATCTGCGACGAGCCCTTCCTGACCTGGCTGGAAGAGCATGTCGACGCCCTGCGGGCCCTGGACCAGAAGGCCCTGACCGTGGCGATCGAGCGTTCCTGCGCGGCCAAGGCGGCCGTGGTCGGCGCCGATGAGCGCGAATCCGGCGTGCGCGCCACGCTCAACCTCGGGCACACCTTCGGCCACGCCATCGAAACCCACATGGGCTATGGTGTCTGGCTGCACGGCGAGGCGGTGGCGGCGGGAACGGTGATGGCGCTGGAAATGTCCGCGCGCCTGGGCTGGATCAGCGAGGCCGAGCGCGATCGTGGTATTCGCCTGTTCCAGCGTGCCGGTTTGCCGGTCATTCCTCCCGAGGAAATGACCGAGGCCGATTTTCTCGAACACATGGCGGTTGACAAGAAAGTGATCGACGGTCGCATGCGCCTGGTGCTGTTGCGCCGCATGGGCGAAGCCGTGGTGACCGACGATTATCCGAAAGAGGTTCTACAGGCCACGCTGGGTGCGGACTACCGCGCCCTGGCTCAGCTTAAAGGTTGATTAGATTCCGATGACTAGTTTGCATGCCGACGAGGCTTTCCTCGGCCATTATCAGTTGAGTCACGATCCTTTCGCTCCACGGGTGCCTGGCTTCAAGTTCTTCCCGGCCCAGCGCAAGCCGGTGTTGGGGCAGTTGCATCACCTGGCGCGCTACAGCCAGTTGCTGCTGGTGGTCACAGGTCCACTGGGCAGCGGCAAGACCCTGCTGCGCCAGGCGCTGGTCGCCAGCACCAACAAGCAGTCGGTGCAGAGCGTGGTGGTTTCGGCCCGCGGTGCCGGCGATGCGGCTGGTGTGCTGTACCAGATCGCCCAGGCCCTGAACGTGGCCGAGGCCGACGTTTCCTCGATCCTGGCGCAGGTGGTGCAGTTGGCCCTCACCGGCCAGGAAGTCTATCTGCTGGTCGATGACGCCGAGCAACTGGACGAATCGGCGATAGAGGCGCTGCTGGCCCTGGCCGCCGGTGCCCCGGAAGGGCGTCCGCATGTCTTCCTGTTCGGCGAGTCGTCGCTGATTGCTGCCCTGGAGCCGCACAGCGCGGAAGAAGAGCGCTTCCATGTGATCGAGCTGCAGCCCTACACGGAAGAGGAAACCCGCGAGTACCTGGCCCAGCGCCTGGAAGGTGCGGGGCAGGGAATAGAACTTTTTTCCGCTGAGCAGATCACTGAGATTCACGAAAGCGCCGAGGGCTGGCCCGGGAACATCAACCAGGTCGCCCGCGACGCGATGATCGAAGCCATGATTGCCAGCCGCTCCGCGGTCAAGCGACCAAGTATGGGGTTCAAAATGTCCAAGAAATACGTGTTGGCGTTGTCCGGCGTGGTAGTGGTCGCGATCGCTGCGGCCTGGATGAGTTCAGGGCGTAGCAAGGCGCCGGTCACCGCCGGCGCGCCAAACGAACAGGCCCAGCTGCCGCTGGGGCAGGCGCCGAAGCCGGGCAGTGGTCCGGCGGTGGAATTCGCCGGTAATTCGCAACCGATGCCATTGCCGTTGGTCGGCCAGTCGCAACCGGTGATGCGCGGTCCGTTGGCCGAAGCGGCCGGTGGCATGCCGGAGGGTGATGACGGTGGTGCCCCGGCGGTGAACGGCGGTGTGGCACAGCCACCGACCGTGACCACCACCGCGCCTCCTGTGGGCGTGCCTGCCGGGCCGGCGCCAACACCGGTGCCGGTACCGGCGCGGCCGACTCCAGCGCAGACCCAGGTGGCTACCGCCAAGCCGGCCACTCCCGCTGCCAAGCCTGCGCAAACGCCGGTGCCGGTGCCAGCCAAGCCGGTAGCCAAGGCTGAGAAGCCGGCCGAGAAGCCAGCTCCAGCGGCCAAGGCCGCCGCCGGTGGCAGCTGGTATGCTGGCCAGGCCCCGGGTCACTACGTGGTGCAGATCCTCGGCACCAGCTCCGAAGCCACTGCCCAGAACTTCATCAAGGAGCAGGGCGGCGAGTACCGCTACTTCAAGAAAGTGCTCAACGGCAAGCCGCTGTATGTGATCACCTATGGCAGCTTCGCCAGCCGCGATGCAGCGGTAAGCGCTATCAAGGCCTTGCCAGCGAAGGTTCAGGCTGGTAAACCTTGGCCTCGCACTGTCGCCAGCGTCCAACAGGACCTCGCCACAACTCGCTGATGATTCGGCGGCCTTACCCAGGCCGCCCTCCCAGCACCTCAAAATTTCCACCTCGGCGCGCAGCCCGCAAAGCTGCGTGCCTTGTGGTGTCTGCGTCACGGTAGGTTTGAGTCGTAGCGGTCAGAATTCAAAAAATTTTGACTATCACGAAATATCGCTTTAAAACTTTCATAAATGCGACACGAGTTTTCGACATTTCGTCGCTAAATTTGTGGGCGTCTGTGTCGGTGTGTACAATGACCTCCCTTTTGCCCCTGCAAAGCCGGCGTACGTTCGGCGTGGATGGTAAGTGGTTGAATTGAAAAGAAATTTGCCTCTTTGAGAGGCAGCCTGGTGAGAAAGTGTCTATGAAAGCAGGTCTGTACCAACCAGATGAATTCAAGGATAACTGCGGTTTCGGCCTGATTGCGCACATGCAAGGCGAGCCCAGTCATCACCTGTTGCAGACGGCCATCGAGGCCCTGACCTGCATGACCCACCGCGGTGGGATCAACGCCGACGGCAAGACCGGTGACGGTTGCGGTCTTCTGATCCAGAAGCCGGACCAGTTCCTGCGTGCTGTCGCAAAATCGCAATTTGGTAGCGATCTGCCCAAGCAATATGCGGTGGGCATGGTGTTCTTCAACCAGGACCCGGTCAAAGCCGAAGCTGCCCGCGAAAACATGAATCGCGAAATCCTCGCGGCCGGCCTGCAACTGGTGGGCTGGCGCAAGGTACCGATCGATACCAGCGTCCTCGGCCGCCTGGCCCTGGAGCGCCTGCCGCAGATCGAGCAGGTATTCATCGGCGGCGAGGGCCTGAGCGACCAGGCGTTCGCCATCAAGCTGTTCAGCGCCCGTCGTCGTTCGTCGGTGGCCAATGCCGCCGATACCGACCACTACATCTGCAGCTTTTCGCACAAGACCATCATCTACAAGGGCCTGATGATGCCGGCGGACCTCGCCGCCTTCTACCCGGACCTTGGTGACCCGACGCTCAAGACCGCGATCTGCGTGTTCCACCAGCGTTTCTCGACCAACACCCTGCCGAAATGGCCGCTGGCGCAGCCGTTCCGCTTCCTCGCGCACAACGGCGAGATCAATACCATCACCGGCAACCGCAACTGGGCCCTGGCCCGTCGCACCAAGTTCGCCAACGACCTGATCCCCGATCTTGACGAGTTGGGCCCGCTGGTCAACCGCGTCGGTTCCGACTCCTCGAGCATGGACAACATGCTCGAGCTGATGGTGACCGGTGGCATCGACCTGTTCCGTGGCGTGCGCATGCTGATTCCGCCAGCGTGGCAGAACGTCGAGACCATGGACGCCGACCTGCGTGCGTTCTATGAATTCAACTCCATGCACATGGAGCCCTGGGACGGCCCGGCGGGCGTCGTGATGACCGAAGGTCGCCACGCGGTCTGCCTGCTCGACCGCAACGGCCTGCGTCCGGCGCGCTGGGTTACCACCAAGAACGGCTACATCACCCTGGCCTCGGAAATCGGCGTCTGGAACTACCAGCCGGAAGACGTCATCGCCAAGGGCCGTGTCGGCCCGGGCCAGATCTTCGCCGTGGACACCGAGACCGGGCAGATCCTCGACACCGATTCGATCGACAACCGCCTGAAGTCGCGCCATCCGTACAAGCAGTGGCTGCGCAAGCACGCCCTGCGTATCCAGGCGACCATGGAAGACAACGACCATGGTTCGGCGTTCTACAACGTCGAGCAGCTCAAGCAGTACATGAAGATGTACCAGGTCACCTTCGAAGAGCGTGACCAGGTGCTGCGCCCACTGGGTGAGCAGGGCTACGAGGCAGTCGGCTCGATGGGCGACGACACGCCGATGGCCGTGCTGTCCCAGCGCGTGCGTACGCCGTACGACTACTTCCGCCAGCAGTTCGCCCAGGTGACCAACCCGCCGATCGACCCGCTGCGTGAAGCGATCGTCATGTCGCTGGAGATCTGCCTCGGTGCCGAGCGCAACATCTTCGAAGAGTCTCCGGAACACGCCTCGCGGGTGATCCTCAGCTCGCCGGTGATTTCGCCGGCCAAGTGGCGCTCGCTGATGAACCTGGAGCGTCCGGGCTTCGAGCGCCAGATCATCGACCTGAACTACGACGAGAGCGTCGGCCTCGAAGCGGCCGTGCGCAACATCGCCGACCAGGCCGAGGAAGCCGTGCGTGCCGGGCGTACCCAGATCGTCCTCAGCGACCGCCATATCGCGCCGGGCAAGCTGCCGGTGCATGCGTCCCTGGCCACCGGTGCGGTACACCACCGCCTGACCGAGAAGGGCCTGCGCTGCGACAGCAACATCCTGGTCGAAACCGCGACCGCCCGCGACCCGCATCACTTCGCGGTGCTGATCGGTTTCGGTGCTTCGGCGGTCTATCCGTTCCTGGCATACGAAGTGCTGGGCGACCTGATCCGCACCGGCGAAGTGCTGGGCGACCTGTACGAAGTCTTCAAGAACTACCGCAAGGGCATCACCAAGGGCCTGCTCAAGATCCTCTCGAAGATGGGTATCTCGACCATCGCCTCGTACCGTGGCGCGCAGTTGTTCGAAGCCATCGGCCTGTCCGAGGAAGTGGTCAACCTGAGCTTCCGTGGCGTTCCGAGCCGGATCAAGGGCGCCCGTTTCGTCGACCTCGAAGCCGAGCAGAAACTGCTGGCGACCGAAGCCTGGAGCGCGCGCAAGCCGATCCAGCAGGGCGGCCTGCTGAAGTTCGTCTACGGTGGCGAATACCACGCCTACAACCCGGACGTGGTCAACACCCTGCAGGCCGCCGTGCAGCAGGGCGACTACGCCAAGTTCAAGGAATACACCGCGCTGGTCGACAATCGCCCGGTGTCGATGATCCGCGACCTGCTCAAGGTCAAGATCCTGGACAAGCCGCTGAGCCTCGACGAGATCGAGCCGCTGGAGGCGATCCTCAAGCGCTTCGACTCGGCGGGTATCTCGCTCGGCGCGCTGTCGCCGGAGGCCCACGAAGCCCTGGCCGAGGCGATGAACCGCCTGGGTGCGCGTTCCAACTCCGGTGAGGGCGGTGAAGATCCGTCGCGCTACGGCACCATCAAGAGCTCGAAGATCAAGCAGGTCGCGACCGGCCGTTTCGGTGTGACTCCGGAATACCTGGTCAACGCCGAGGTGCTGCAGATCAAGGTGGCCCAGGGCGCCAAGCCCGGCGAGGGCGGCCAGCTGCCAGGCGGCAAGGTCAACGGCCTGATCGCCAAGCTGCGCTACGCGGTACCGGGCGTGACCCTGATCTCGCCGCCGCCGCACCATGACATCTACTCGATCGAGGACTTGTCGCAGCTGATTTTCGACCTCAAGCAGGTCAACCCGCAGGCGCTGGTTTCGGTGAAGCTGGTGGCGGAAGCCGGTGTCGGCACCATCGCCGCCGGTGTGGCGAAAGCCTATGCCGACCTGATCACCATCTCCGGCTATGACGGCGGTACCGGTGCCTCGCCACTGACCTCGATCAAGTATGCCGGTGCACCGTGGGAGCTCGGCCTGGCCGAAACCCACCAGACCCTGCGCGGCAACGACCTGCGCGGCAAGGTTCGGGTGCAGACCGACGGTGGCCTGAAAACCGGTCTCGACGTGATCAAGGCGGCCATCCTCGGCGCCGAGAGCTTCGGCTTCGGTACAGCACCGATGATCGCCCTGGGTTGCAAATACCTGCGTATCTGTCACCTGAACAACTGCGCCACCGGCGTGGCGACCCAGAACGACAAGCTGCGCAAGGACCACTACATCGGTACCGTCGACATGGTGGTGAACTTCTTCACCTACGTCGCCGAGGAAACCCGTGAGTGGCTGGCGAAGCTGGGCGTGCGCAGCCTCGAAGAACTGATCGGGCGTACCGATCTGCTGGACGTCATCGAAGGCCAGACCGCCAAGCAGCACCACCTGGACCTGACTCCGCTGCTGGGCAGTGATCATATTCCG
Source organism: Pseudomonas vanderleydeniana (assembly GCF_014268755.2). Lineage (NCBI taxonomy): Bacteria > Pseudomonadati > Pseudomonadota > Gammaproteobacteria > Pseudomonadales > Pseudomonadaceae > Pseudomonas > Pseudomonas vanderleydeniana. The sequence continues at coordinate 690,649 of NZ_CP077093.1, forward strand.
GCGGACAAGCCGCAGTTCTGCCAGGTCGACCGCAACCCGCCATTCGACCAGGGCCTGCTGGCCGAGAAGATGGTGGAAATGGCCAAGCCTGCGATCAACGACCTGAGCGGTGCCGAGTTCGACCTGGATATCTGCAACTGCGACCGTTCCATCGGCGCGCGGATCTCCGGCGAAATCGCTCGTGTGCACGGCAACCAGGGCATGGCCAAGGCGCCGATCACCTTCCGCTTCAAGGGCACGGCCGGCCAGAGCTTCGGCGTGTGGAACGCCGGTGGCCTGAACCTGTACCTCGAAGGCGATGCCAACGACTACGTGGGCAAGGGCATGACTGGCGGCAAGCTGGTGATCGTGCCGCCCAAGGGCAGCGCCTACCGCACCCAGGACAGTGCCATCGTCGGTAACACCTGCCTGTATGGCGCCACCGGTGGCAAGCTGTTCGCCGCTGGCACTGCGGGCGAGCGGTTCGCGGTACGTAACTCCGGCGCCCACGCCGTGGTCGAAGGTACCGGTGACCATTGCTGCGAGTACATGACTGGCGGTTTCGTCTGCGTACTGGGCAAGACCGGCTACAACTTCGGCTCGGGCATGACCGGCGGTTTCGCCTACGTGCTGGACCAGGACAATACCTTCGTCGACAAGGTGAACCACGAGTTGGTGGAAATCCAGCGGATCAGCGGTGAAGCGATGGAAGCCTATCGCAGCCACCTGCAGAACGTACTGGACGAGTACGTCGAGGAGACCGACAGCGAATGGGGTCGTAACCTCGCCGAGAACCTGGATGACTACCTGCGGCGCTTCTGGCTGGTCAAGCCGAAGGCAGCCAGCCTGAAGTCGCTGTTGTCCAGCACCCGTGCCAACCCGCAGTGATGCGCCTGAAGAGTTTGATGAGGTTTTTGTAATGGCTGAACGTCTGAGTAACGACTTCCAGTTCATCGATGTCGGGCGCAAGGATCCGAAGAAGAAACTGTTGCGTCAACGCAAGAAAGAGTTCGTGGAGATCTACGAACCCTTCAAACCCCAGCAGTCGGCCGACCAGGCCCACCGCTGCCTGGGTTGCGGTAACCCGTACTGCGAATGGAAATGCCCGGTCCACAACTTCATCCCCAACTGGTTGAAGCTGGTGGCCGAGGGCAACATCCTCGCGGCCGCCGAGCTGTCCCACCAGACCAACACCCTGCCGGAAGTCTGCGGCCGGGTGTGCCCGCAGGATCGCCTGTGCGAGGGTGCCTGTACCCTCAACGACGGCTTTGGCGCGGTGACCATCGGTTCGGTGGAGAAGTACATCACCGATACCGCCTTCGCCATGGGCTGGCGCCCGGACATGTCCAAGGTCAAGCCGACCGGCAAGCGTGTCGCGATCATCGGCGCGGGCCCGGCGGGCCTGGGTTGTGCCGACGTGCTGGTACGCGGCGGGGTGACGCCGGTGGTGTTCGACAAGAACCCGGAAATCGGTGGCCTGCTGACCTTTGGTATCCCCGAGTTCAAGCTGGAAAAGACCGTGTTGAGCAATCGTCGCGAAGTCTTCACCGGCATGGGCATCGAGTTCCGCCTCAACACCGAGGTGGGCAAGGACGTGACCATGGAGCAACTGCTCGCCGAGTACGACGCGGTATTCATGGGCATGGGCACCTACACCTACATGAAGGGCGGCTTCGCCGGCGAGGACCTGCCAGGCGTGCATGACGCCCTGGACTTCCTGATCGCCAACGTCAACCGCAACCTGGGCTTCGAGAAGTCGGCGGAAGATTTCGTCGACATGAAGGGCAAGAAGGTCGTGGTCCTCGGCGGTGGCGACACCGCGATGGACTGCAACCGTACGTCGATCCGCCAGGGCGCCAAGGCGGTGACCTGTGCCTACCGTCGTGACGAGGCGAACATGCCCGGCTCGCGCAAAGAGGTGAAGAACGCCAAGGAAGAAGGCGTGAAATTCCTCTACAACCGCCAGCCGATCGCGATCGTCGGTGAAGACAAGGTCGAGGGTGTGAAGGTGGTCGAGACCCGTCTCGGCGAGCCGGATGCCCGTGGCCGCCGCAGCCCCGAGCCGATCCCGGGTTCCGAGGAAATCATCCCGGCCGACGCCGTGGTCATTGCCTTCGGTTTCCGTCCGAGCCCGGCGCCATGGTTCGAACAGTTCGGCATCCAGACCGATAGCCAGGGCCGCGTCGTTGCACCGGAAAACGGTCAGTTCAAGCACCAGACCAGCAACCCGAAAATCTTCGCCGGTGGCGACATGGTGCGCGGTTCCGACCTGGTGGTCACGGCGATCTTCGAGGGGCGCAACGCCGCCGAAGGGATCCTGGACTACCTGGGCGTCTGAGCCTCTGCCAGGCTCTTGCTGCCGTATGGCGGCAAGAGTGCTCTGGTAAAGGGGGGGCTCTGGTCTCACCTTGTGGCGAGTGGGCTTGCCCACGCTCGGCTGCGCAGCAGCCGTAAACCCGGTCATCCCGGTCGACCTGATATACCGGGTTGTCAGGGTTCGGGGGCGCTGTGCGCCCCGGCGCGGGCAGGCCCGCTCGCCACAAGGTGAGACCAGGACCTCTGTCGCCCTCCGCGACAAATTGACCCGATAGACAAAAGACACGGCACTCGCCGTGCCTTTTTCGTTGCGCTCTGAGAAAATGCCCGCACTTTTTCTCCGGATGCCGACATGACTGCCCTGAAGAACGACCGTTTCCTGCGTGCCCTGCTCAAGCAACCCGTTGATGTCACCCCTGTGTGGATGATGCGCCAGGCGGGTCGCTACCTGCCGGAGTACCGCGCCAGTCGCGCCAAGGCCGGCGATTTCATGAGCTTGTGCATGAACCCGTCGTTCGCCTGCGAAGTCACCCTGCAGCCCCTGGATCGCTACCCGGGCCTGGATGCCGCGATCCTGTTCTCCGATATCCTGACCATCCCCGATGCGATGGGCCAGGGCCTGTACTTCGAGACCGGCGAAGGTCCGCGCTTCAGGAAAGTCATCAACAGCCTGGCCGACATCGAGGCGCTGCCGATTCCCGATCCACAGAAGGACCTGGGCTACGTCATGGACGCGGTCAGTACCATCCGCCGCGAACTCAACGGCCGTGTGCCACTGATCGGCTTCTCGGGCAGCCCCTGGACCCTGGCGACCTACATGGTCGAAGGCGGTTCGTCGAAAGACTTCCGCAAGACCAAGGCGATGCTCTACGACAACCCGCAGGCCCTGCATCTGCTGCTGGACAAGCTGGCGCAGTCGGTCACTTCCTACCTCAACGGCCAGATCCTGGCCGGTGCCCAGGCGGTACAGATCTTCGATACCTGGGGTGGCAGCCTGTCGGCAGCGGCCTACCAGGAATTCTCCCTGGCCTACATGCGCAAGATCGTCAGCGGCCTGATCCGCGAGCACGAAGGGCGCAAGGTGCCGGTCATCCTGTTCACCAAGAATGGCGGCCTGTGGCTCGAGAGCATTGCCGAGGCCGGCGCCGATGCCCTGGGCCTGGACTGGACCTGTGACCTGGGCGATGCGCGTCGTCGGGTCGGCAGCCAGGTCGCGCTCCAGGGCAACATGGACCCGACCGTGTTGTACGCCAAGCCTGAAGCCATTCGTGCCGAAGTGGCACGCATCCTCGCCAGCTACGGTGAAGGTTCGGGCCATGTGTTCAATCTGGGGCACGGCATTACCCCCGAAGTCGACCCGGAGCATGCTGGCGCCTTCATCAACGCCGTGCACGAGTTCTCCGCGCAGTATCACCGCTGAGTTTCCGGCTTCAGCCACGGCCCCTTTGACGGGGCCGTTGGTCCTGCTCTTCGCACTCCCTTGTTTTCGCCCCGTCTTGTAAGAACAGTCCTGTTTTTGCTACCCGCCCTGGTCGTTTTCTGAAAGCTCTTTCGAAGTTCATTGTGCTCCCAGTCTTTAAAAGTTTGTGCTTTCAGGAAAAATCAATATTGCTGATGATTCGTTCTTTTTGCTCGGAATTGTCTTACAGCTAAAAAAATCAATGTTCGTAAAATTCACATCCGAATTCTTACTTCCTAAGTTCCAGAAGTATGAAGTTCGGTTGTTCCTATTGCTATTCAAATGACTATCGATTGATGGGGCTCTCCCAGGGATAGGGCTGTCCGCATCAAGGGTATTTCTCTACTCGAATGACATGGATACGAGTACTTCAGTCATTCATTCCGGGATTGGAAACTATGATGAGAAAACGTTCGGGTTCGGTTGCAGCAGGTGCGTCTTCCCTGGCCATGCTCGCGGCCCTGGTGGCTTCGCAACAGGCTGCGGCCCACGGTTATCTGAGCAACCCGCCGTCACGGGCCTATGCCTGTCAGCAGGGGTTGAACAAGGACTGTGGGAACGCGCAGTACGAGCCGCAAAGCGTCGGTGAGACCTTCAAGGGGTTCCCGGCGGGCAGTGGTGGCGGGCCTATGCAGGGGCCCATCGATGGCAGGATCGCCAGCGGCGGTTCGGCCAGTTTCTCCGCGCTGGATGCCCAGAGTGCGACGCGTTGGCACCTGAGCGAAATCAAGGACCGCGATATCGAGTTCACCTGGGAGTACACCGCGGCCCATCCGGCGACCAGGCATGAGTATTTCATCACCCAGGCCGGATGGAACCCAAACCAGCCGTTGACCCGCGCCTCGTTCGACAGCGCGCCGTTCTGTGAAGTGGACGGGCGCAACGTGCAGCCGATCTCCGGCGCCAGGCATGCCTGCTCCATCCCGTCGGACAGGACTGGCCAGCATGTCATCCTCGGCATCTGGACCGTAGGCGACACCGCGGCCGCGTTCTACAACGTGGCGGATGTGAATATCCTGCCCGAGGCGGTCACGCCGGATGGCTGGCAGTCGGTCGGCACGATCACTCCAACCTCCACGGCGTTGCTGGTGGGCGACAAGGTCAGGGCCCGTGGCTTTGGCAGCGAGGGTGAGGTCAACGAGCGGCGTGTCGAGATCGCCATCGCCACGGCCGAGGAAGGACGTCCGGAGAACTGGTCGTTCAAGCTCGCCGAGCAGATCAACCGCAGCCAGGAGCTGGTGCGTGCCGGTGTGCGTGACGAGGAGGGCAAGATCAGTCCGATCAAGGGGGCGAACAAGATCTTTGCCAGGGCCGAGAGTGGCGTGAAGCGCTATGAACTGCAGATGGAGTTGCAGGAAGATGCTGCCGCCGACCTGCGTATCGCGACCCTGGGCAATGACTTCGTGCTGGACAAGGGACGCCTTGCCCTGCCGGTGCCGCTGCTCGGCAACCGCCTGATGAATGTCGAACTGACGGTATTCGATGCCAGCAACAAGGCGGTGGGTTCCACTACGCAGCAGGTTGACGCCGGTTCCAGCCGCTTGAACGTGGATGTGCGCAGCGCGCCGGGCCCGCATCAGGTCAAGCTGGTCGGCGTGACACCGGATGGCCGCAGCACTCGCCAGGACCTGGTGTCCATCGAGCTGGGTGGTGAAGCCGGCAAGGACTTCGACTGGGTGTATCCGCAGGAACTTGCCAACTATCGGCCGGGTACCACGGTATTGGTGGGCGATGACGTCTACGAGTGCAAGCCGTTTCCAAATGGGGACTGGTGCAAGAACCCGAGTGAACATCACTACAAGCCGGGCCATGGAACAAACTGGCAGGATGCCTGGATAGCCAAGTAATAGTTACTGTCGGGGTTCCGGGTCATGAACTGGAAGTTACTCGGGGCCCCGCTTGGCTAACTCAGGGTATCAATAGATGAGTTGTCGTTCGGGTAGTAAGAATTTGTCTTCTTGCCGTTTTCGGTTTTCTCCACTCTGGTTCTTGAGTGTCACTATCTTGTGCGTATTGTTGAGTAGGTCTTATACAGGGGTGTCTAAATTTTCTGTCTCCTGCAGGGGCTGTATTGGTTTATCAAGTGGTTTAGCGGAAATCCTGTTCAATCATTTTTTCGCTCTATCCATCTGCCTGCGGCGTATCAGTTGGTGAAGCCCTTGGTCCGGTTGCTACTGGGCGCCGTGCCGTTGGCCTATGGTGCCTGGCTGGCCTGGGGCGAGTGGGCATTTCGCCGTGACCTGCCGGTCGCGCCCGCCGTTGCTCCGATCAACTCCGCATCACCTGTGGCGCAGCCGCTCAACCATGCGGCGGTGGTCACGGTACTTGGCCTGCAGGCCCGTGACGCGCTGGCCCGCAGCGCCGAACCGTTGCAACTGCGGGCCAGCTTCGTCGCCAGTTCGGGAGCCTCCAGCGCCCTGCTGGCGGGAACCCGGGAGCAGCGTATGTATCGGGTCGGCGACAGCCTGCCCGGTGGCAGTGTGCTGCGCCGGGTCGAAGCCGGGCGCGTGGTGCTCTGGCGTAATGGCCGTGAGGAAATGCTGGCGTTGGAGCGCCCTGCGCGAAGGTCATTGGCGCCACTGGGCAGTGCAACGCCCGCTGGCGCGGCGCCTTCTTCGCATTTGCGACCCGCGCTCCCAGACACTGGGGTGAACCCGTGAAAGTCTTTGCCTCGTGGCGCCTGCTCGCCTTCGTCCTGCTGTTGTCGCTTTCACTGCCGGCGGCTCGGGCCGAGGAGCCGCGCTGGCAATTGGCGATGAACGATGCCGAACTGCGCGATGTGGTGCGCGAGATGTCGTCGATCCTCGACACCACGGTGGTGCTCGACCCTCGGGTTCAGGGGCGTATCACGGTACTTTCCGAGCAGGCGCTGGATCGTGAAGGGGTACGACGGCTGTTCTACTCGGTACTCGATGCGCACAATTTCACGGTGATCGATGAGGGTGACCGGATTCTCGTCACGCCAGTGGCGGAGGCCAGGACCCGCGCCAGCGATGCCGACAGCCATACTGCCCAGGCCGGGCAATTCGTCACCGAGGTGGTCGCACTGAGCAACAGCCTGGCCAACGATATCGCGGCCCTGGTCAGGCCACTGGTTTCAGTCAACGGTTATGTCGGCCCTTCGGCATCGGCCAATGCCCTGGTGATCACCGATGGTGCCGGTAATGTCCGGCGTATCGCCAGGATCGTTCGCGAGCTGGATGCCGGCCACAGGCAGGCCCATGATGTGTTGCCCTTGCAGCACGGCCTGGCTGCAGACCTGGCGCGGGTGCTGGAGCAGTCCCTGGGCAAGCAGGGTGCCGACTCGGGCAGCCAGGTGATTGCCGATACCCGTGGCAATCGCCTGCTGCTGATCGGCCCGCAGGCGGTGCGCAAGCGCCTCCTGGCACTGGCCCGCTCGCTCGATACACCGATTCCGGCAGGTGCGGACAATGCCCGGGTGATCCGCCTGCGCTACAGCGACGCCAAGCAGTTGGCCGAGGTGCTCGATGCCATGGGGCAGGGGCTGGCGCAGGATGTCGCCGGTGCCGCCAGCCGGGACAATCCTGCGAGCAAGGCGGTGGTCAAGGCGGATGAGAACCAGAACGCCCTGGTGCTGATTGCCGAGCCGAGCCAGGTACGCACCCTGGAGAGCATCGTGCGCCAGCTCGACCATCCGCGCTCGCAGGTGCTGATCCACGCGGCGATCGTCGAGGTTTCCGGGGATATCACCGACGCGCTCGGGGTGCAGTGGGGCGGCAATGCCGGAAGTGCCCAGGGCAGCATCACCTTTCCCGGTGCCGGTGTCGTCCTGCCAGGCTCCGGTTTCGCCGACGCCAGGCTGCCCGATGGGGGAGCCTTGCTGCATCTTGGCAATGACCGTTTTGGCATGCTGGTTTCCGCCCTGGCGAGCAACGTGCGCAACAACGTGCTGTCCACGCCCAGCCTGCTGACCCTGGACAACCAGGAGGCGGAAATCCTGGTAGGGCAGAACGTGCCGTTCAAGACGGGCTCCTACCAGATCGGTTCCGACAACGACAAACCCTATAACACGATCGGCCGTGAAGACGTCGGCATCAAGCTGAAGATCCGCCCTCATATCAACGAAGGTTCCACCCTGCGCCTGCGGGTCGAGCAGGAAAACTCCGAAACGGTCCCCAGTCCCCTGGTGGTCGATGACCTGATCACCAACAAGCGCACGCTCAAGAGCACCATCCTGGTCGATGACGGCGAGATCATCGTCATCGGCGGCCTGATCAAGGACAGCGTTCGCCACGAGGAAAGTGGCGTGCCGCTGCTGCGCAGCATTCCCTACCTGGGGGCGCTGTTTCGCTGGAGCCGGGAGAAACAGGAGAAAACCAACCTGATGGTGTTCCTGCGGCCGACCATCGTGCGTGGCCGGGAGGGCCTGGTCGAGGCCAGCGAGACCGGCTACAACCGGCTGCGCGAGCTGAGCCGGCCCTCGGTGCGCCAGGGCAATTCGCTGTTGCTGCCCAGCGATCCGCAGCGCCTGTTCGAGGGGCGCGAGGATGAGTCGGCGGTCGATCTGCGTCGGCAGCAGGCGGCGCCATGATGCGTCGATTGCCCTTCGGTTTTGCCCGACGTTTCGGCGTGCTGCTGGAGCCGCAGGGCGAGACGGCGACCCTGCTGATCCGCGCCGATACACCGTTGACCGCACTGGCCGAGGCTCGGCGTCAGCTGGGCCGGGACTGGCCGCTGCAGCCACTCGGCGAGGCCGACTTCGCCGAGCGCCTGGCTGCCTGCTACAGCGACGGCCAGAGTGCCGCCGAGCAGGTCGCCCAGGGCCTGGACGACGAGCTCGACCTGATGAGCCTGGCCGATCACCTGCCGACAACCGCCGACCTGCTGGAGCAGGAGGGGGATGCGCCGATCATCCGCCTGATCAATGCCCTGCTCGGCGAGGCGGTGCGGGAAAAGGCCTCGGACGTGCACCTGGAAACCTTCGAACACAGTGTCTCGGTGCGCCTGCGGGTGGATGGCCAGTTGCGCGAGGTGCTGCAGCCACGACGTGAACTGGCGACCTTGCTGGTATCGCGGATCAAGGTCATGGCCCGGCTGGACATCGCCGAGAAGCGCGTGCCGCAGGATGGCCGGATCGCCCTGCGACTGGCCGGCCACGAGGTCGATGTACGCGTCTCGACCCTGCCTTCGGCCCATGGCGAGCGGGTGGTGCTGCGCCTGCTGGACAAGCAGGCCGGGCGCCTCGAACTGGCCCGGCTCGGCATGCCGGACGAAACACTGGAGCGTTTCCGGCGCATCCTCGGCAAACCCCACGGGATCTTCCTGGTCACCGGACCAACCGGGTCGGGCAAGACCACCAGCCTCTACGCGGCGTTGAATCACCTCAACGATCGTACCCGCAACATCCTCACGGTCGAGGACCCGATCGAGTACCACCTGCCCGGCATCGGCCAGACACCGGTCAATCCCAAGGTGGAGATGACCTTTGCCCGTGGCCTGCGGGCGATCCTGCGCCAGGACCCGGACGTGGTGATGGTGGGCGAGATCCGTGATCGGGAAACCGCTGCGATTGCCGTGCAGGCCTCGCTCACCGGCCACCTGGTGCTGTCGACCCTGCACACCAACAGCGCGGCGGGGGCCGTGACCCGCCTGCTGGACATGGGCGTGGATGCCTACCTGCTCGCGTCATCGCTGGTCGGCGTGCTGGCCCAGCGGCTGGTGCGCACCCTGTGTCCCGCGTGCAAGGTGCCGGTGCAGGCCGATACGGCTGCCTGCCAGCGCCTGGGCGTTGAGCTTCCGGTCGCGCCGAGGATTTTCAGGGCCGCGGGCTGTCCGCGCTGCCAGCAGGGCTACCGTGGCCGCACCGGCATCTACGAACTGATCGGCATCACCCAGCCCCTGGCGCAGATGATCCACAACGGTGCCAGTGAACCGGAGCTGGCCCGGCAGGCCCGGAACCTCGGTCCCAGCCTGTTCCAGGACGGACGGCGCCTGGTGCTGGAAGGCCTCACCAGCCTCGACGAACTGCTGCGCGTCACGCAGGAAGACTGACGATGCCGACCTTCGACTACCAGGCCCGGGATGCCCGGGGGCGACTCTGCCGGGGCCAGCAGCAGGCCGAGAGTGCACGGCATGCCCGGCAGTTGCTACGCGAGCGTGGCCTGCTGCCGAGCATGTTGAGGCCGGTTCGGGAGCGCTCTGGCCGAGCCGGGGCGGGCGGATTGGGAGCCGCTGAGTTGGCCCTGCTGACCCTGCAACTGTCGACCCTGGTCCAGGCCGGCCTGCCGCTTGAGGAGGCCCTGCGAGCGCTGGCGGCGCAGAGTCGGAAGCGGCGCACCGCGAACCTGCTGGCGGCGGTGCGTGATCGGGTCATGGAAGGGTACACGCTGTCCTCGGCGCTGGCCGGTTTCCCCCGGGCCTTTCCCGAACTGTTCCGCGCCAGCATCGCCGCCGGTGAACGCTCCGGGCACCTGGGCCAGGTGCTGGAGCAACTGGCGCATTACACCGAGGCACGCCAGCAGGCCCGGCAGAAGATCCAGCTGGCGCTGGTCTATCCGCTGGTCCTGTTGCTGGCGTCACTGGGCATCGTCGGCTTTCTGCTGGGCTTCGTGGTGCCGGACGTGGTGCGGATCTTCACCGACAGCGGCCGCGAACTGCCGTTGTTGACCCGTGGCCTGATCGCTCTCAGCGATGGCCTGCGCGATTACTTCTGGCTGCTGTTACCTGGGCTGCTTGGCCTGCTTCTCGTGCTACGCGGCGCCTGGCGGCAGCCGGTCCTGCGTTTGCGCTGGCATGCCTGGCTGCTCCGGGTGCCGCTGGCGGGTGGCGTCCTCGGGGCCGTGGAGGCGGCACGTTTCGCCAGCACCCTGGCGATTCTCGGCAGGAGTGCCGTGCCCCTGGTGGATGCCCTGGAAATCTCGGCCGCGGTGATCGGCAACCTGGCGATCCGTGGGCGCATGCTCGAGGTCGCGCGTTCGGTACGCGAGGGCGGCAGCCTGACCCGGGCCCTGGAACAGGGCGGCGATATCCCGCCGCTGATGCTGCACATGATCGCCAGCGGCGAACGCGCCGGTGAACTGGACAGCATGCTCGCGCGTGCCGCCGAACAGCAGGAGAAGAGCCTGGCGGCGCGCATCGCGCTGGTCGTCAGCCTCTTCGAACCGGCGATGCTGGTGGCGATGGGCGGCATCGTGCTGCTGATCGTCATGGCGATCCTGCTGCCGATCCTCAGTCTCAACCAAACGGTGAATTGAACCATGACAACTTCCGCATCCCTTCGGCAACGTGGCTTCACCCTGATCGAGATCATGGTCGTGGTGGTCATCATCGGCGTGCTGGGCGCGCTGGTGGTGCCGCAGTTCATGGGGCGCACCGACCAGGCCAAGGTCACTGCGGCGCGCACCGATATCCAGGCCATCGGCACGGCCCTGGAGATGTACCGTCTCGACAACTTCCACTATCCCTCGACCCAGCAGGGGCTCGAGGCCCTGGTGAACCGGCCGCTGGGGGCGCCGGAGGCAAGGAACTGGAGTCCCCAGGGTTATCTCAAGCGCCTGCCGGTCGACCCCTGGGGAACTCCGTACCAGTACCTCAATCCGGGGGCCCGGGCCCGGGGGTACGATCTCTATTCCTTCGGTGCCGACGGTATGGCCGGCGGCGAAGACCTTGCCGCCGACATCGGCAACTGGGACGACTGACCGATGCGCGGGCCCTCGCGTGGTTTCACCTTGCTGGAGTTGCTGCTGGCCATGGCGATCATGGGACTGGTGGCCGGGTTGATCGGTTTTTCGATGAAGCCCAGCCCGTTGCGCCAGGCCCACCGCGAGGCCGGGGCGCTGTTGCAACTGTTGCAGCACCTGCGCGAGCGGGCCGTGCTCGAAGGCCAGGAATTCGGGCTGCGCATCGATGCCGAGGGCTATCAGGTGGTGCTTTACGAGCGTCCGGAGTGGCGTGCGGCCGGTGCCGCCTATCGACTGCCCGACGGCCTGTATTTTCGCCTGGAGCTCGAAGGGCAGCCGCTGAAACTGGGCAACCGGCCGAACCAGCCGCAGTTGCTGTTGTTGAGCAGCGACGAAATGAGCGCCTTCACCCTGCATTACGAAACCGCCCAGCGGCGTTGGCTGACGGTTTCCGGAGACGGTCTTGGCGACCCGGCCATCGATGAAGACTGAGGGTGGCTTCACCCTGCTGGAGGTCATGGTGGCACTGGCGGTGTTTGCCCTGTTGTCCGCTGCGGTGCTGTCGGCCAGTGACTATGTGCTGCGCCAGACGGGGAGCTTGCAGCAGCGCGTGTTCGCGGCCTGGCTGGCGGACAACCGCTTGACCGAGTTGCGCCTGCAAGCTGCACCGGGGGCGGGACGACAACAGTGGCTGGAGCGTTTCGATGGTCGTGAGTGGCACCTGAGCCAGACGCTGAGCCCGGTCGTTGACCAGCGCCTGATGCAGGTTGAACTGGAAGTCCGGCTCGGCAGTGACCCGCAACCGCTGCATCGCCTCACGGGCTGGTTGCCGGTTGCACGGCATGAGGTTGAGCCATGACCAGGCAGGGCGGTTTCACCTTGCTTGAGCTGGTGATAGCCCTGGCGATCTTCAGCCTGCTGAGCCTCGGCAGTTGGCGACTCTACGAAGGCCTGTCGCGGGTGCAGGCGCAGGTGTTGGGGCATGGACAGGCGCTGCGCAGCCTGCAACGGGCATTCGCTGTGCTGGAGCGTGATCTGATGCAGGTGGGCGTGTCGCGGGATTCTCCGGCGCTAAGCCTGCGCGAGGGGGCCTTGAGCCTGCAGCGCGGCAACTGGCGCAACCCGCTGGACCAGCCGCGCAGCGAGCGCCAGGAGGTCAGCTATCGACTTGAAGCGCACGACCTCTGGCGTCACAGCCGTAGCCCCGAACGGGTCGTCCCGCACAAGCAGCGGCTGCTCGGCGATGTACGTGGGTTGCGCTGGCGCTTCCACGATCCCAAGGCTGGCTGGCGTGATGACTGGCCAACCGGCGCCAAGCCGCCGCGAGCGGTCGAGGTGACGTTGTCCACCGGGCGTTTCGATCGGATCCGCCGGGTCATCCTGCTGCCGGAGGGCGCATGAGCCCCTCTCGTCAGCAAGGCGTGGCGCTGATCACCGTGCTGCTGATCATGGCCCTGGCCCTGCTGCTGGCCGGTAACCTGCTGCGCAGTCACCGTCTGGCCTTGCAAGGCACCACCCAGTCTCTCCACCAGGTGCAGTTGCGCCAGTGGGCGATTGCCGCCGAGGGCTGGGCCGCGCAACTTTTGCAGGAACCTGGGCCCGCTTCCCGGAACGTCAACCTGTCCCAGGAGTGGGCTCGGAGGCCGTTACCGCTGGTCTTGCCGGGTGTCGAGTTGCACCTGCAGATCGAGGATCTGGCCGGTCGCTTCAACCTGACGCCGCTGCTCGCTCCCGGAAAGGCCGACGAAATCGCCTGGGCGCGCTGGGCCCGGTTGCTGGCGCGGCTGGGCATCGCCGCTATCGACCTTGCGCCGCTGCGGGGTGTCGAGGTGCGTGACCTGAGCCAGTTGCGGCTGTTGCCCGATATGGACGCATCAAGTCTGCGGCGCCTGGAACCCTGGGTCGCCTTGCTGCCGCTTGAGGCCCCGCTCAACGTCAACACCTCCCGGGCTTTGCTGGTGTCGATCCTGGAGGACATGAGTGAAAGCGAGGCGCAGATGCTCATCGAGCGGCGGCCTCTCGACGGCTATCCGGATGCTGGCACCTTTGCCCTGGTCTCCGGCCTCAAGGGGCGTGGCATCTCCGCTCATGGCCTGGGCGTGGCTAGCCGCTGGTTCCGGATCACGGCCGAAGTGGCCGCCGGGAGCAGCCGCCTGCGACTGGTCAGCGACCTGGAGCTCGATCCGAAAACCCGGCAGGCGCGTGTCGTGCAGCGCCGCTTTCTGTCTCCAATCCAAGGTGAACCGCTTCCATGAACGCGTGGCTCTACCTCTACCCGGCAGGGCTCGATGCGCCTGACGAACACTGGCCGGTCTCCTGTTGGCCAGGCCCTGATGACAGGCATGACCTGACCCTGGCCGAAGCGGCCGCATTCCTGGCGGGGAACGCCGCACGAGTGGTGCTGCCGATGGAACTCTGCAGCTGGCTGCGCAGCGAGCCGTGGCCGGGGCGCCGGCGACCGACTGCCCAGGCGTTGGCCTATGCACTCGAAGAGCAACTGACGGACGATCCGGATCACCTGCACCTGGTGGTGGGCGAGCCCGATTCGGCTCGCCGCTATCCCTTGTGGGTCGTCGACAAGGTGCGCTTTGGTGGCATCGTCGAGCTGTTGCGGCAGTCGGGCCTGCGGCTGATGAGCGTCCAGGTGGATGCCGATCTGTTGCCTCCAGGCCAGCCCCATGGTGTCTGGTGGGGCGGTCGCTGGCTGCTGGGCGGAGCGCTGGAGATGCGTCTGGCACTGCCTGAGCCCGCTTTCCAGCAACTGCTTGCGCGCTTGCCGGCCGACGTGTGCCGGCTGGATCACGCGCAATCGGATCGGGTCCGGGAGCTGCTGGGCGCGGGGCAGGGGACGGAGTTGCTTCAGGGCCCCTTTCGACCCGCCGGCCTGCACAAGCCGTGGCGACCGCTGTTGGCGACCTTGCTGGCACTGTTCGTCCTGTCCTGGGGATTCACCCAGGTTCGCAGCCATGACCTGGAGACCCGGGCCGCGCAGCTTTACGCACAGAGCGTCCGGCATTTCCAGGCGCTCTATCCGCAGCAGACCCGGGTCGTCGACCTGGCGGCCCAGCTCAGGGCGCTCGCTGCCGACGAGACGGAAAAAACCAGGCAGATGGCCCGGCTGGTGCAACTGGTCGAGCAGGTGATCGGGGGCAGTGGCGTCGAGGTCCAGCGTATCGAGTATCGGGCCGGGACGGGCTGGACGCTGGCGCTGACGACCGGTGATTTCACCGAGCTGGAGCGGCTGCGCGAGCGCGGGCGGCAACAGCAGTTGCCCATCCGGCTCGGCACCGCGAGCAAGGAGCGCAGCCGCGTGCGTGCGCTGCTGACCCTGGCGGAGCAGAACCGATGATCAAGCGCCTGCCGAAGAGGGGCCTGCTGAACGAGCGCTGGCAGCGCCTGGCCCAGCGAGAGCGCCAGTGGCTGCTCGGGCTGGGAGCCTTCCTGCTGGCGGTGCTGCTGTTCATGGGGTTCTGGCAACCGGCGCAGCAACGCCTGGACAAGGCCGAGCGTCTTTACCAGCAACGCCTGGCCCTGCTCATCGAGGTGCAGCAGGCGCGGCCGGCGGCGGCCCGAGCGGAATCGGCACAGCCGTTGTCGACCCACCTGGGCGAGACCGCCCGGGCGGCCGGACTGGAGTTGCAGCAGTTGGACCAGGACGGCCAGTCGCTACGCCTGACGCTTTCGGGGGAGGCCCTGGCCCTGCTCGGCTGGCTGGACCGGATCGAGCAGGGTGGAGGGCGGTTGCAGAGCTTGAGCCTGGAGCCGCGCGGGCAACAGCTGGAGGCCAGGGTCGTGTGGCTGGTCCCCTGACTCAGGCTGCCTGGTTGCTTGCCAGCACCGGCAACCGCGCCAGTTTCAGGGCTACCAGCAAGGCCACCAGCAGCAGGCTGCCAATGAACAGGCCGATACCGTTCCAGGCGCCGTAGTGCCAGGCCACGCCGCCCAGGGTACCGGCGACGCTGGAGCCGGCGTAGTAGCAGAACAGGTACAGCGACGAGGCTTGTCCCTTGGCCTTGAGGGCGCGGCGGCCGATCCAGCTGCTGGCCACCGAGTGGGCGCCGAAGAAACCGAAGGTAAACAGCAGCACCCCGCCGATGACCACCGGCAGCGGCGTCGCCAGCGTCAGGGCGATGCCCAGCAGCATGATCAGGATCATCGACCACAGTACCTTGCGCCGGCCCAGCTTGTCGGCCAGCGCGCCGATCTGTGCCGAGCTGTAGATGCCCGACAGGTAGACGATCGACAGCAGGCCGACGAACGCCTGGCTCAGGCCGTAGGGCTCGGCCAGCAGGCGATAGCCGATGTAGTTGAACAGGGTCACGAAGGCGCCCATCAGCAGGAACGCCTCAAGGAACAGCCAGGGCAGGCCGGCATCGCGGAAGTGGAGGGTGAAGCCGCTGATCAGGTTGCGGGTGTTGAGCTTGCTCGGGCGGAAGTTGCGCGATTCCGGCAGGATCCGCCAGAACACCGTCGCGGCGATCAGCGCCAGGCCGCCGATGACCAGCAGCGCGGTGTGCCAGCTGACGAAGTCGATCAGCACGCCGATGATCAGCCGTCCGCTCATCCCGCCGATGGCGTTGCCGCCGATATACAGGCCCATGGCGAAGCCGATGTGCTGGGGATGGATCTCTTCGCTCAGGTAGGTCATGCCCACTGCCGCCAGGCCGCTCAGCGACAGGCCCACCAGGGCCCGCATGAGCAGCACGCCCTGCCAGTTGGGCATGAAGGCGCCGAGAAGGGTGAACAGCGCGGCACTGAACAGCGCCACCACCATCACCGGCTTGCGCCCGAGGCTGTCGGAAATCGGTCCGGTGATCAGCAGGCCGATCGCCAGCATCGCCGTGGCCACCGACAGGATCAGGCTGCTCCGGGCGGCGTTGATCCCATATTCCTTCGAGAGCACCGGCATCATCGGCTGCACGCAGTAGAGCAGGGCGAAGGTCGCGAAACCGCCGGAAAACAGCGCCAGCACGGTGCGCATGAACGCCGGGGTGCCTTTCTCGATGTAGGTGTCGCTGGGGCGGGGGGGCGTATCGTTCGATACATCGGGGGGGATTTCGTGGGCGAGCGGGGCAACAGCAGTTTTCACGGTGGACCTCGGAAGGTGCATTCGGTCAGGCAGTGAAAAAATCATATAGCTGGCTAAATATTCTTTCCAATATATTGTTCGACCTGTTTGATATGTTAAACGAATCAATGAGGTCTCCATGGAATTGCGTCACCTGCGCTACTTCATCGCTGTGGCCGAGGAGTTGCATTTTGGCCGCGCCGCAGAGCTGCTGGGCATCTCCCAGCCACCGCTGAGCCAGCAGATCCAGGCGCTGGAGCAGGAACTGGGCGCGCGCCTGTTCGAACGTACCAATCGTCGGGTCGAGCTCAGCGAGGCCGGTCGGTTGTTCCTCGAAGAAGCCCGGCTGGTGCTGGCGCAGGTCGACAAGGCGGCGGATGTGGCCCGGCGGGCCCAGTTGGGTGAGCTGGGCGAGCTGAAGATCGGTTTCACCTCGTCGGCGCCGTTCAACTCGACGATTCCCCAGGTGATTTTCTCGTTCCGCCAGTCCTATCCGGCGGTGCACCTGAACCTGCGGGAAATGAGCAGCAAGATGGTCGCCGACGCGTTGATGGACGAGTCGATCGAGGTCGGCCTGATGCGTCCGTTGCCGCTGCCCGATGCCCTGCATGTCGTCGAGTTGATGCGTGAACCGCTGGTGGCGGTGCTTAGCGCCAAGCATCCGCTGGCCAGTGGCAGCGAGGCGGGGCTGTACCTCTCGGAACTGGCTCAGGAACCTTTCGTGTTCTTTCCACGCAGCTACGGCAGCGGCCTGTATGCGCAGTTGATGACGCTGGCGCGCCAGGCCGGCTTCAGCCCGCACTTCGCCCAGGAAGCGGGCGAGGCCATGACCATCATTGGCCTGGTGGCGGCAGGTCTTGGCGTGTCGGTGTTACCGGCCTCCTACCAGCGCATCCGTATCGATGGCGTGGTCTACCGGCGCCTGCTCGACCCGGACGCGATCTCGTCGGTATGGCTGGTGCAGCGCAAGGACCAGAAGTCACCGATGGCCAAGGCGTTTGTCGAGTTGCTGACGCAGCGGTTGTAGACCGGGTAGCTCGTCATTTCAGATGTACCGGGTTGTCTGGTTCTGGGTCCGCTTCGCGGCCCGGCGCGGGCAAGCCCGCTCACCACAATAGGGTGTTGCTCCTCACTGATCGTGCCATTCAGGAAATGTCTCGTGAGTGAAGGGCGAGGTCTTCCAACTGAGACAAGGGCTTGCGAGCGAAGTACCGACCTCGTGGCGAGTGGGCTTGCCCACGCTCGGCTGCGTAGCAGTCGTAAAACCAGGCGGCTCGTTTTGTCAGGTTTAACGAGTCACCTGCTTTTGGGTCCGCTTCGCGGCCCGGCGCGGGCAAGCCCGCTCACCACAATAGGGTGTTGCTCCTCACTGATCGTGCCATTCAGGAAATGTCTCGTGAGTGAAGGGCGAGGTCTTTCAACTGACAAGGGCTTGCGAGCGAAGTACCGACCTCGTGGCGAGTGGGCTTGCCCACGCTCGGCTGCGCAGCAGTCGTAAAACCAGGCGGCTCGTTTTGTCAGGTTTAACGAGTCACCTGCTTTTGGGGCCGCTTCGCGGCCCAGCGCGGGCAAGCCCGCTCACCACTTATTAGAGGTTGCCCACCTCTAGGGACGGTTACTGCACTTTCGACAGGTCGCCCTTCAGCGCCACGCCGCCGATGAATGCGCCGGCATGGCATTCGTAGGTGGTCGGGCTCCTGGTTTCGTTACGCTTGTAGTAGCTGACGATGTTGGTCACCGCGTTCGCCCCGGCCTTTTTTGCCGCCTCATCCAGGGTGATCAGCGCCGATTGCAGGGCCCAGGCGCAGGCTTCCTCGTCGCTCTTGTTGAAGGCGTTGGTCTTCTTGTTGGTGACCGCGCCCGGGCTGACCACGGTGACCTTGCCCTTTGGCGTATTGCCCGCCAGGTAGAACTTGACCTTGCCATCGATCTTGCCGGTGCTGACCGCTTCGGCCACCACCTTGTCGAACGGCAGGTTCAGGGTGGTATCGCGTGCCTGGCTCAGGCCCGGCAGGCTGCACAGCGCCAACGTGGCCACTGCGGCCAAGGTTTTCATCTTCATGGTCAACTCCTTGTCTTTTGATGCACGGAAGAAACGGGGTTACTGGCTGAGTGGCTGCGGCTCGCCGACACCGATGGCGCGCGCGGTGCTCTCGGCATCGTGATCGCGCAGTTCACGCAGGATGCCCCGGTCCAGCAGGCGCACCCAGCGGATGTAGTTCTTGTGGATCTTGCCGTCCTTGTAGTCCATGCCGCTGCTGTCGCGATAGGCGATGGTGTAGCCGCTGGTGCTGTAGTTGATGTCGATCTCGACGTGGAATTTCTCCCGCACGGTGATCTCGGCCTGGATCTGCGACGGGTTGACCCGCTGCACGCTCCACTTGCGCTTGACCAGGGTGGTCAGGATCGCCTGCTTCATCTGCTCCTGGCTGGCCTGGATTTCGGGGGTGACGGTGCGGGTCGGGGTGAAGATCTTCTTGCTGGTGCAACCGGCGGTCGTCAGTAGGGCCAGGGCGATCAGTACAACGCGAAACAGGGACATTCCATTTCTCCAGTGGGTAAATCAGGACCAGCGACGGAACACCAGCGAGGTGTTCACGCCACCGAAGGCAAAGTTGTTGTTCATCACGTACTCGTTGCTCATCTGCCGGAACTCGCCGCGCAGGTAGTCCAGTTCGGCGCATTGCGGGTCGACCTGGTCGAGGTTGAGCGTGTGCACGTAACTGTCGCGGTTCATCATCTCGATGCTGAACCAGGACTCCAGCGCACCACAGGCGCCTAGGGTGTGGCCGAGGAAGCTCTTCTGCGAACTGATGGGCATGCGGCTGCCGAACAGGCTCTGGGTCGCCAGGGTCTCGGCGATGTCTCCCTGTTCGGTGGCGGTGCCATGGCCGTTCACGTAGCCGATGGCATCGGGAGTGAGCCCGGCATCCTCCAGTGCCAGCTCCATGGCCCGGCGCATGGTGGCCTGCTCCGGACGGGTGGCGTGCTGGCCATCGGCATTGCTGCCGAACCCGACGATTTCCGCATGGATATGCGCGCCGCGGGCCAGGGCATGTTCCAGTTCCTCGAGCACCAGCATGCCGCCGCCCTCACCGATCACCAGGCCATCGCGACCGCTGTCGTAGGGGCGTGGACTGGTGTGCGGGGCATCGTTCTTCAGGCTGGTGGCGTAGAGCGCATCGAACACCATGGCCTCGGTGGCGCAGAGTTCCTCGGCACCACCGGCGAGCATCATCGGCAGGCGGCCGAACTTGATCGCCTCGTAGGCATAGCCGATGCCCTGGCTGCCGCTGGTACAGGCGCTGGAGGTGGGGATCAGGCGGCCGGTGAGGCCGAAGAAGATACTGATGTTGGCCGCGGTGGTGTGGGGCATCATGCGGACGTAGGAGTTGGCGTTCAGTCCCTCGGCCACCGAGTTGATCAGCATCATGCCGAAGGCCTTGATCTCGTCGGTGCTGCCGGTGGACGAGCCACAGGCGACACCCATGCGCCCGTCGCGGATGATCTCGTTGCCGAGCAGGCCGGCATCGGCCAGGGCCATCTCGGCGGCGCCGACGGCGAAGCGTGAGACCCGGCCCATGCTGCGCAGCTGCTTGCGGGTCCAGTGGGACGGCACCGCGTAGTCATCCACCGGCCCGGCGAGGCGGGTGTTGAGTTCACTGAAGCGGTTCCATTCGTCCATGCGCCGGATGCCGCTGCGGCTCGCACGGAAGTTCGCTTCGATGCTGGCCCAGTCGCTGCCCAGCGAGGTGATGCCGGCCATGCCGGTGACGACGACGCGCTTCATCAGCACAGGCCTCCGTTGACGGCCAGGACCTGCCGGGTGATATAGGCCGCTTCGGCGGACATGAGGAAGTTCACCGCGCCGGCGACTTCTTCCGCAGTGCCCATGCGCTGCGCGGGGATCATTTTCAGCAGTTCTTCCACCGGGACGTTTTCATCGAGCATGGCGGTGTCGATCAGCCCCGGGGCCACGCAGTTGACGGTGATTTTTCGTTTGCCCAGCTCGATGGCCAGGGCCTTCGCCGCGCCGATCAGGCCGGCCTTCGAGGCACTGTAGTTGACCTGGCCACGGTTGCCGATCAGGCCGGATACCGAGGTGATGCAGACCACCCGACCCGGCGCGCGACGGCGGATCATTGGCATCATCAACGGGTGCAGCACGTTGTAGAAGCCGTCGAGATTGGTGCGCAGCACCTGGTCCCAGTCGTCGTCCGAGAGCGCCGGGAAGGCGCCGTCGCGGGTCAGGCCGGCGTTGAGTACCACGCCGTAGTAGGCACCGTGGGCCTCGACGTCGGCTTCGAGAATGGCCCGGCAGGTCTCCCGTTCGGACACGTCGAATTGCAGCACCCGGGCGTTGCGGCCCAGTGCCTGGATCTCGGCCTGTACGGCGTCGGCTTCGGCACGGCCGCTGCGGCAGTGCAGTACCAGGTCATGGCCGGCCTGGGCCAGGCGCAGGGCGATAGCACGGCCGATGCCACGGCTGGAGCCGGTTACCAGAATGGAGTCAGTCATGGCTGGATTCCTGTGATTCGTTGAGATAGTCGGCGGCCTGGGGCGGACGGAACACGTTCAGGCGCGCCGAGGCCTGGATGGACGGACCGCTGAGGTGGCATTCGAATACCCCCATGCCGTTGTCGTCTTCCAGGGAACGCTGGGCGTGGATGGTCAACTCGCTGCCCTGCGGGAAATGTTCGACGTTGCATTCGAACTTGCGGGTACCGAGCAGGAACCCCAGCTCCACCGGCCGGCCCTCGCTGCGGGCGCGGCAGCCGGCATAGGCGGCCACGCTCTGGGCCATCAGCTCGATACCGACCCAGGCTGGCAGGCTGCCGTCCTCGCGGTTGAACAGGCCACCGGGGCGTACGGTGAGGCGGGTCCGGATCTGCTCTTCATCGAAGGCCAGGACCTGATCGATCAGGATCATGTCACCGGCGTGAGGCAGCAATTCGGCGAGCGGCCAATCGATCATGGGGCGTCTCCGATAATCAGGCTGACATTGTTGCCGCCGAAGGCAAACGAGTTGCTCATCAGGCGGCGTGGGGTCGTGGGGTCGAGCCGGTCCTGCGGGCCGGCCCAGTGCAGGGCCGGCAACGCCGGGTCGGGCTGGCCGTCCCAGATATGCGGTGGCAGGGCGCCCTGCGGATTCTCGGCACTCAGGCTCAACCAGCAGAACGCCGCCTCCAGCGCACCGGCAGCGCCGAGGGTGTGGCCGGTCATGGGCTTGGTCGAGGAACAGGGCAGGTCGCCCGGGAACAGCCCGGCCACGGCCAGGCTCTCCATCGCGTCGTTGTGCTGGGTCGCGGTGCCGTGCAGGTTCAGGTAGGCGATCTGCCCGGGCTGCAGGCCGGCCTGGCGCAAGGCCTTGGTCATCGCTTGCGTGGCGCCTTTGCCGGCTGGTTCCGGTGCGGAGATATGGTAGGCGTCGCAGCTGGCGCCGGAGCCGAGCAGGGCGATCGAATGCGCCTCGCCGGGCTGGCGGGTCATCAGGAACAGCACGGCGGCTTCACCGATGTTGATGCCGTTGCGGTTCACCGAGAACGGGTTGCAGCGCTGCTCCGACACTGCCTCCAGCGAGCTGAAACCGTTGAGGGTCAGCTTGCACAGGCTGTCGACCCCGCCGCACAGCACCGCATCGCACAGCCCCAGGTCGAGCAGGCGCTGGGCGCTCATCAGGGCGCGGGCACTGGAGGTGCAGGCGGTGGAAATCACGTAGGCCGGGCCATCCAGTTGCAACCAGTCGGCGAGAAAGCTGGCCGGGGCGCCGAGCTCCTGCTGCCGGTAGTCGTAGTCGGCGGGGAACGCCTGGTCGCGCAGGTAGCTGGCGATACCACGGCTGGCCTCGTCGATACCCGAGGTGCTGGTGCCCAGGACCACGCCGATGCGCTCACGGCCATAGGTGGCTATCGCTTGCCGGATCGGCTCGGCGATCTGCAGGGTTGCTTCCATCAGCAACTGGTTGTTGCGGCTGTGCTGGTCACTCAGTTCGCAGGGCAAGGCCACCAGTTCGCCGCGCACGGCGGCGACCGGCAGTGCGCGTCCGGGGACCCAGCCGGTTTCGACGCGAACCCCGGAGCAGTCGCCGGCGAACAGGTTACGGGCGACTTCCTGCTTGTCGCGACCCAGGGCGCAGATCAGGCCGAGGGCGTTCAGGTAGGCGGTCATGGCGCGCTCTCGTTCAACGGGCTGATGCTGTAGTGCAGACCTTGCGGCAGGTCGAGGCTGAAAAACAACGGCTGGCGATAACTGACCCGCCATTGCCCACCCAGTTCCCGCTGCCCGGCCTGCTGGTGGGCGGTGGGATAGTTGGTCGCCAACTCGGCCTGTGGCGTCAGGGCGAACAGCAAGGCGGCAAACAGCTCGCGGGCCTGCGGGTTGGGCGGCAGCAGGCCGTCGGCGTGCCACTCGCCCTCTTGCAGCAGCTGGC
Organism: Pseudomonas vanderleydeniana; assembly: GCF_014268755.2. Lineage (NCBI taxonomy): Bacteria > Pseudomonadati > Pseudomonadota > Gammaproteobacteria > Pseudomonadales > Pseudomonadaceae > Pseudomonas > Pseudomonas vanderleydeniana. The sequence continues at coordinate 713,541 of NZ_CP077093.1, forward strand.
GCGCCAACGGGATGCCCAGCGGGTCCATCAACGACCAGCGCAGGCCACCGGCTTCGCGCTGGATCACCAGCAGCCAGTCCTGGCGCATGCCATCCTGCTGGCGCTCGACCAGCAACTGCTGCGGCAGGCTCAGCGTCGGGGTGTGCAGGGGCAGCGGCAGGCGGCTGGCGCAGGCGCCCAGCAGCAGGAAACAGCCCAGCAACAATGCACGCATCATTTGCTATGACCTGCCAGGGGTTTGCGGGCGACCACGTTGACCAGGGTTTCCTCGCGCTGGCCGAAGGGCGGCGGGTTCTTCAGGCGCAGGCGCTCGAGCAGGCCGAAGTCCTTGGCCCGGCTCCACCACAGGTAGGGGTACGAGACGTTCTTTTCCGTGAACTCGAAGCCCTGGTCACGGATCATCTCCAGGTACTGCCCGGCGCTTTTCTGCACGTGCATCGGATGGCGGAACAGCCAGCGGATCACCCAGGTGTCGATGTAGGCCTCGGTGGATTCGGCGAACAGCAGGTAGCCGCCCGGCTTGAGCACTCGATAGAACTCGGCCAGGGCCCGGTCCTGCTGGACCAGGTGGTGGAAGGTCTGGTGGCAGAACAGGATATCGACGCTCTCGGAGGCCACGTCGAGGGTCGCGCAGTCGCTGCCGATCAGCTCGATGTCGAGATTGCGCCGTCGGGCCTCCTCGGCGGACAGCTCCAGGCTGTGCGGGTCGGCATCGAGACCGATCAGCCGCTGCGGTGCGAATACCTGCTGCAGGTACTGGAAGGACTTGCCCTGGCCGCAGCCGGCATCGAGCAGCACCGGGTTTTCCGGCAGCTCTTCGCTGAACAGCCGTCGCAGGTCGTTGATCGCCACGCGCAGCACATGATGCTGCCAGGTGTGGCTGCGCAGGAACCAGAAGCCGAAACGGGTTTCCTCGACGTAAGTATCGCTCAGGTACTGATTGCTCATGCCGGGGTGCTCGCACAGATTTCCGAGAGCATCCGCAGGCGACGCTTGGGCTCACTGACAAAGGGGTTGCGCTCGTCCCAGGCATAGCCGGCGAGGATCGAGCTGATCATGGCGCGGATTTCCTCCGAGCTGCCGGGATGGTAGATCACATCCTGGAAGGTCCCGGCGTACCAGCCTTCGACGTAGCAGCGGAAGGTGTCGACACCCCGTTTCAACGGTTCGGCGAAGTCGCACTGCCAATCGACGCTTTCACCCTGCAACTGCCGGTGCAGCAGGCCCGCGGCCATGCTGGCCGAGCGCATGGCGATGGTCACGCCGGAGGAGAACACCGGGTCGAGGAATTCCGCCGCATTGCCCAGTAGCGCGTAGCCCGGGCCGTGCAGGCTCTTGACGTTGGCCGAGTAGCCGCCGATGGCCCGGGCCGGGGTGTCCCACTCGGCGTTTTCCAGCACGCGTTGCAGGCTCGGGGTTTCGGCAACGAAACCCTTCAGGCAGGCATCGAGGTCGTCGCCGCGACCGGCGAAGTGGCTGGCGTCGGCGACCACCCCGAGGGAGCAGCGACCGTTGCTGAACGGGATGGTCCAGAACCAGATGTCGCGTTTTTCCGGGTGGGTGGTGATGAGGATTTTCTCCCGCTCGAACGCAGGGTGGTCGATACGGTCCTCGATGTGGGTGAACACGGCCTGGCGCACCGGGAAACCCGACGGTGCCTCCAGGTCCAGCAGGCGCGGCAGCACGCGGCCGTAGCCGCTGGCATCGAGGACGAAGCGGGCTTCGAGCCGATACTCGCTACCGTCTTCGCGCCGGACTTGCACCTGGGGTTGCGGACGCTCGAAGTCGGCGCCGACGATCTCTTCGCCGTAGCGGATTTCCACCCCTTGCAAGGCGGCCTGGTCCGCCAGCAGTTTGTCGAAATCGGCGCGCTGGACCTGGAAGGTGGTTGGCTTGCCGTTGCTGAAGGTCTTGCCGAAGTCGAAGGCGCTGTAGCGGTCGCCCCAGGCGAAGGCCGCGCCGTTTTTCAACTGGAAGCCGGCGGCGTTGACGGCGTCGAGCATCCCGGCTTCCTCGACGAAGTCCAGGCAGTGGGACAGCAGGCTTTCGCCAATGGAAAAGCGCGGGAAATGCTGGCGCTCGACGATCAGTACATCATGACCCTGGCGCTTGAGCAGGGCGGCGGCAATCGCACCGGAAGGACCGGCGCCTATCACCAGCACTTCACGGCGTTCCATTTCAGTCATTGGCACACGGGCTCCTTGCCGGTCTCGGCGCTATTCAAGGGAATTCGATTCATGCCTGCCAGCGCTGGCAGCAGCGTGGCGAGCAGGCCCATCAGCATCAGCGCGAAGTACAGCGCCGGACTGATCAGCTGTTGTTGCAGGAGCAGGTTGAGGAAGACGATCTCACTCAAGCCGCGAATGTTGAGCAGCAGGCTTTCCTTCCAGCGGCTGGCGCCGGGAAACGACCGACCGGCCCAGCCCAGGCCCAGCCAGTTGCCCAGCAGCTTGCTGGCGACCGGGGCCAGCAGCAGCGCGACGAACTGCAGCAGGCTCAGGCTGCTCAGGGCACTGTGCACGTTGATCTGCACGATACCGAAGGTGAGGATCAGCGGAACCGCCACGCCGATCTGCAGGCGGCTCATCCACTCGGGCTTGAGCGGCGGTACCAGCGGCACCTTGAGCCAGGCCATGCAGAGCAAATAGCCGATGCCGAAGATCAGCGCGTTGAGCTTGTAGTGTTCGGCCACCACCAGCAGGCCGAAGAAGCCCAGGCCATAGACCAACGGCTGGCGTACCCGGCAGCCATGCAGGGCCAGCGGCAACAGGGCCCCGCCCAGCGGCAACAGCAGGCTGCCCAGGTGCAGGCTGCCCTGGGCCAGGCCGAACAGGGTCCAGCAGGCCAGGTCGATCAGGATCGCGGTCTGCACCAGGCGGCGGGTGGCGGCGAGGGGGTAGCCGATGTGTTTGAGATAGAGATAGAGCACCGGGATCGCGGTGATGGCGAACACCAGGCCGATCGCCAGGGCGTTCAGCCAGTGCTGTTCCGGCAGCAGCCAGACGGCGCAGGCCAGCCCGCAGGCGAACGGCACGCAGAAGCTCGGCAGGGCGATCTTCAGGCTTTCGCGGTCCAGCTTCAGTTCGATCACGTCGCCGAGGATGCTGCCCAGTACCAGGGCGAAGGCGAAACCGTAGAGTGTCTTCAGCCATGCCGGCGCGACCAGCGCGGCACCGCTCAACTGCCAGTGCGGTTCGATCCAGAACAGCATCAGCAGCGGCAGGCCGAAGGTCGCCAGCAGCAACTGGCTGACGATCGGTACCAGGCCGAAGTGCCGGCCGATACGGGTGACTGCCGCGAAGGCGGCCAGTGCCATGCCCCAGAACAGCAGGATCATCATGATGCGAGTTCCCTCTTCGCATGGGCAGGGGATTGCTGCCCGGCCCAGGGCGCGAGCAGGAAGCTGAAGGCCAGGCCGAGGCTGACCGACAGGCCGAAGTTGCTCACCGCCGGGGTACTGGAAATCGCCAGCAGGCCGAACGACAGCCAGGTGGTCAGCGCCGCCAGCAGGGTGCCGAGCAGGCTGACCGCCGCGCCGCCGATCCGCTCGCGCATGAGAATCGCGTAGTCGACGCTGATGGCCGTGACCAGGAGCAGGCCGAACAGGCTGAACAGGGTCAGCGGTTGCCCCAGCCAGCCGAGGCTGGCCAGGCTGCACAGCGCCGCCAGCAAGGGCAGGGAGACAATGCGCAAGGCGCCGCCGAGGCCGAATGGCAGGATCAGCAACAGCACGATCAGCACGCAGGACGCGAGCTTCAGTTCCGCCGCACTGATCTGCGTGGCGGCGAATACCTTGTTCAGGTCACCGAGACGATCCACCAACTGCACGCCCGGCAGGTCCACCGCCTGGATGCGCAGCAGCTCTGCGTTGTTCAGGCCCTGCAGACTGACCATGCCGGCCACGCCATCGGCGTACGGGCCGAGCCAGAGCACCCGCCAGGGTTCGCCGAGGGGGCCGGCCAGGGCGCTGTCGATATCCTCGATCGGCAGGGCCTGGAGTTCGGCCAGTTCCTGCTGCAGGGCCGCTGGTGGTACGCCGAGGTCGAGCAGCGGTTGCCAGTGTTGCGGCAATTGCTGGAGCGAGTCACGCAGGCGCTGCTGCTCGCTGGGCAGGCTGACCAGTTGGTTCAGTGACAGGTAGCCTTGCAGCTTGTCCAGGCTGACCAGTTGCCCGAGACGCTTGCCCAGCGCGGCCTGGCGTTCCAGCAGTTGCTGTTGGTCGGCGGCGCGGACCAGGAAGAACTGGCTGGTCGGCTGGTAGCCGGTGATTCGCGCAATGGCCTGGGCCTCGGCCTGCAATTGCGGCGGTGCGCCGACCCACTGGCGGATATCGTTTTTCGTGCCCAGTTGCCACAGGCCCCCGGCGCAGAACAGCAGCAACAGGCCCAGCAGCACTGGGCTGCCGAGTTTCTGCAGCAGCTTCTCGCGCAGCGCCAGCAAGGCCTCGCAGGCCTTGAGCGGCCACTGCGCCGGGCGCAGGTCGGCCCCCTTGAGCAGCGCCGGGAGCAGGCACACTGCGGTCAGGTAGGCACCAAGCAGGCCGGCGGCGGAGAACACTGCGATCTGGGTCAGTGCCGGGAAGGGTGTCCAGGCCAGGGCCAGGTAGCCGATGCAACTGGTGGCCAGGCTCAGGCTCAGGCCGGACAAGGTCACGCGCAGAGCCGGCCAGCTGTGCCAGGGCTTGAGGCTCCAGCTCTTGGACAGGTAGTGCAACGGGTAGTCCACCGCTACGCCGATCAGGCTGGAGCCGAGCACCAGCGTCATCACGTGCATGTGACCGAAAAACGCCACACAGGCCACGGCGCCGAACAGCATGCCCACCAGTACCGGCACGAAGGCCAGCAGCACCCGCCAACGACGGAACGCCAGCAGCAACAGCAGGAGAATGCCCAGGGTGGCGCCGCCACCGACCCAGGTGATTTCCCGGGTCGCCTGCTGCTGGCCGCTGGCGGCGTACAGCAGTCCGCTGGCAGCCAGCAATTGCACGTCGGCTTGGCTCGCTTGCTCGCGGCTCTGCCTGAGCAGTTCGGCCACTTGCAGCGGCAGCTTCATGTCGAAGGCATTGCCGGTGGTGCGGGCCCGCAGCAGCACCCAGCTCTTGCCGTCGGCGTCGGCCACCAGGGCGCCGCTACCAATATCCAGCTGCACCGCGCCACGTTGTGGCTGGCTGTTCTGGATGCGCCCGGTCAGGCCGAGCCAGTCGTCCTGGCTCGGCACCAGGCTGAAACCGGCGAACGGGTCGAACAGGGTTTGTACCCGTTGCTGGATGAAGGCCGCCGGGTCGTCGATCAATTGTCGGCGGTCTTTCGCCGACAGCATGGCCAGGCGGCCCCGCAGCAGTTGCTCGCGCAGCGCGGGCAGGTCGGCCTGCAGGTCCCACTGGACCTTCTCGAACAGCCCGCTGGCCTGCCAGCGCTCGCCCAACTGGCGCGCCATGGCGATGGCCTGCTGGCGATCAGCCTGGCCGACCAGTACCAGGATTTCCCGGTTCAGCGGTTCCTGCATGCGCTGTTCGGCCTTGAGGTCCAGCGCATCGGGCGAAGAGCCCGGCACCAGCTCCATCAGGTTCGCCGACAGCGGCGCGCCGTGCCGCCACTGCCAGCCGGCGAGTGCGAGCACCGCCAGCAGCAGGATCAGGAACAGGCGCGGCAGCAGGCGTTCACTCGGCAAAGTCATGCTGCTCCGCTTCGCTCAGGGGTTGACTGGCCGTGCTGTCCTGCATGCGCAGGACGGTGCTGTCGCCCTGGGTTTCCTGCAGCTCGATGCGTTGCACCAGGGTGCCGCCGTCGATGTTGATGCGGGTGAAGATCTGCTTGAGCAGCACCGAGCGCGGCGTCAGGGTCAGCTTCCAGTCGTTCGCCTCGCCTTGCAGTTGCAGCTCGAAGTCGCGCTGCAGGCCACTGCTGTCGCCTTGCAGCACGGCGATGAACAGGCGGTTCTGCTCCGCGCCGGCGCTCTTGTTCGGGACCATCTGCCAGCCGCTGCCATCGCGTCGGGCGATGCCCTTGGCCGTGATGCGGTAGTCCTGTTGCAGTGGCGTCTTGAGCAGCCACAGCAGGCCATGGTCCCTGGCGAGGACGAAGGTGCCCTTGCTGGTCAGCGGCTGTGGCAGGGCGCGCAGGTGTTTTTCCTGGATGAAACTGCCGTGGATCACCGAGGGCTTGGCCAACTGTTCGCTCAACTGTTGCAGGTCGAAGGCCGCCGCCTTCCCGGCAAGTCCCAGGCACAACACCAGCAGCAGACCACGCACGATCCCTGTAGGAGCTGGCTTGCTGGCGATGAGGCCCTTGAGTCTTGCAGCGATCCTGCGGGTGCTATCGCCAGCAAGCCGGCTCCCACAGGACAGAGGTGTGATGAAGTTCATGCGAGCACCTTTTCAACTGCGTCGACGAACACTTTCGGTGAAGCCAGCTGCATCTCGCGGCTTTCGATGTGCACCGCGACCTGCACCGTGCTGGCGCGGGTCAGGCGCTCGCCGCTGGCGAGGTCGGTGATCAGGTAGTTCACCTTCAGGCGGTTTTCCCATTCCACCAGGTCGGCGCGAACGTTGATCTTCTGGCCGAACACCGCACCGCGCACGTAGCGCAGTTGCAGGTCGATCACCGGCCAGGCGTAGCCGGACTCGCGCATCTGCACGTAGTCGTGGCCGATGTGCTCCAGCAGCGCGCAGCGGGCCACTTCCAGGTACTTCACGTAGTGGCCGTGCCAGACCACGTGCATGGTATCGACGTCGAAGAACGGCACGAGGATCTCCGTATCGACGTGCAGTACGCCTCGGCTACGCATGCAGCCTCCAGTGTTGTTCGCCGATGCGTTGCAAGCACAGGCGCAGTTCGTTTTCCAGGGCTCGGTCCTCGATCAGCGGCGGGAAGTCCCGGGCCAGTTCTTCCTGCATCACCGCCAGTGCTGGCGGCAATGGGCGGGCGTCGGCTTCCCGGCTGCGCAGCCAGACACCCTGGTTGGCGGCCAGCAGCGTGGCGGCGGCAACCTGTTCGGTCAGCTCCAGCACGCGAATGGCGTCGCGGGCGGCGATGGTGCCCATGCTGACCTTATCCTGGTTATGGCACTCGGTTGAACGCGAAAACACGCTCGCCGGCAGGGTGTTTTTCAGCGCCTCGGCGGTCCAGGCACTGGCGCCGATCTGCACGGCCTTGAAACCATGGTTGAGCATGGCGCGTTCGCTGCTCGAACCGGACAGGTTGCTCGGCAGGCCGTGGTTGTAGCGCACGTCCACCAGCAGGGCGAGCTGGCGGTCGAGCAGATCGGCGACGTTGGCCACCAGGTTCTTCAGGCTGTCCATGGCGAAGGCGATATGCCCGCCGTAGAAGTGCCCGCCGTGCAGGACGCGTTCCTGCTCGGCGTCGATGATCGGGTTGTCGTTGGCGCTGTTCAGTTCGGTCTCGATGAAGCCGCGCAGCCAGCCCAGGCTGTCGGCCAGCACGCCGAGCACATGCGGGGCGCAACGCAGCGAGTAGCGATCCTGCAGGCGATGCAGCGGCGCGGTCGGCGCGTCGATGGCCAGGTCCTGGCGCAGCCAGGCGGCCACCTGCATCTGGCCCGGGTGTGGCTTGGCGGCGAACAGGCGCTCGTCGAAGTGCTCCGGGTTGCCCTGCAGCGCGACGACGTTCAGCGCGGTGATGCGGGTCGCCAGGCGCAGCAGGTAGTCGGCACGTGCGAATGCCAGGCAGGCCAGGCCGGTCATCACCGCAGTGCCGTTCATCAGCGCCAGGGCTTCCTTGGGCCGCAGGACCAGCGGGTCCCAGCCCAGCTCGCGATGCACGTCGCTGGCTTGGCGGCGCTCGCCACGGAACAGCACTTCACGCTCGCCGGACAGGGTTGCCGCCACGTAGGACAGCGGGGTCAGGTCGCCGCTGGCGCCGACCGAGCCCTCTTCGGGAATCAGCGGCAGGATGTCCAGGTCGAGAAACGCCTGCAGGCGCTCCAGCAGTTCCACGCGGACTCCGGAAACCCCGTGGCACAGCGACTGCAAGCGGGCGGCGAGCACGGCGCGGGTGGCCTGCGGGTCGAGCAGCTTGCCCAGGCCGCAGCCGTGGAAGGTGTAGAGATGACGTGGCAGCGCCTCGACGTGCTGCAGCGGTACCGCGACCACGCAGGAGTCGCCGTAGCCGGTGGTGACGCCATAGATCACGCCTTCCTTGTCCAGTAGCGAATCCAGGAACTGTGCGCCCTTGGCGATGCGCTGGCGGTAGGCCGGGTCGTCTTGCAGTTGCGTCGGCACCTGACGGTTGGCCAGGGCCAGCACGTCCTCGATGCGCAGCGGGAGTTCGCCGAAGGTTACCGGCTCAAGCGGATGCATTGTCATCGGTCTTCCAGAAAGGGTAGAAATTGAACCATTGTTGGGGCGCTTGCAGGCAGTACTGGCCCAGGCGCTCGGCATAGCGGGCGGTCCACTGGGCGATGACCTGCTCGCGATCGCCGCGCTTCCACTGCACGGCTTCGGCGAAGGGTTCGAGGGTGACGTGATAACGCCCCTCGAGCTTCAGGCAGAACAGCAGGTTGACCGGGCATTTGAGCAGCCCGGCCAGCAGCCACGGGCCTTGCGGGAACGCCGCCGGGTGGCCGAGAAAGTCCACCCGCACGTTGCGCCCGCCATGCAGCGGCACGCGGTCGCCGGCGATCGCCAGCCATTCGCCGCGGTCCAGGCGCTGGCTCAGTTGCAACATGATCGCCGGGTCCAGCTCGCTGACCTGGATCAGCCGCAGGTTGGTCGCGCCGGCTTCGCCCAGCAGGCGGTTGAAACGCTCGGCGTGCTTGGTGTGGACCAGCACGTTCATGGTGACCTTTTCACCCAGTTCGGCCAGCGCGCGGCAGACCTCCAGGTTGCCCAGGTGGGCGCCGACCAGCATCTGCCCGCGCTCGCCGCGCAGTTGGTCGCGCAGCAGGGCCGGGTCGATGATGTTGATCTGCTCGATGCCCAGCTTGCCGTTCCACACGTCGAGCTTGTCCAGCAGCGCATCGGCAAAAGCCATGAACTGGCGGAAGACTTTCAGCCGTGTCGGCTGCAGCGCGCTCTGGCCGCTCCACGCGGCCAGGCGCTGCTGGTATTGCCAGGCGCTCTGCCGGGCACTGCGGCCGAACAGGAAGAAGTACAGGACGATGCCGTGCAACACCGGGCTGAGCAGCCGTCGGCCGAGCACCCGGACGCCGAAGGCGGTGAGTTTCATCAGCCAGAAACTGCCGCGCTCCTGGTGGTCGGCCCAGTGTTTCTGCGTGTCGCTCATGCCCGCCACCGTCGCCAGAGGATACTCGGCAGGCGTAGCAACATGCCGAAGAACAGCCGGGTATGCATGCCGGAAATCAGTGCGTTGTCGTGGAATAGGCGAAAGTGCGACAGGCCGTCCTGCGGATAGTGGACCCGGGTCGGCAACCAGCGCATGGGCTGGTTGCGCCAGGACAGGCGCACGAGGATTTCCGGGTCGAAGTCCATGCGCTTGCCGATCCGGGCACTGTCGATCAGCGCCAGCACCGGCGGCAGCGGGTAGACCCGAAAACCGCACATGGAGTCGGGAATCTGCAGCGACAGGCTGTTGATCCATACCCAGACGTGGGTCAGGTAGCGGGCATAGAGCCGGCCCTTGGGCACGCTCTCGTCATACTGCGGGTAGCCGCAGATCAGCGCTTCGGGGTGGCTGCGGGACGCGTCAAGAAAGGTCGCGACATCCTGCAGGTCGTGCTGGCCGTCGGCATCCACCTGCAGGGCGTGGCTGAAACCGCGCCGCGAGGCTTCGCGCAGGCCGGCCATGACCGCACCGCCCTTGCCCTGGTTGACCGGCAGCTTGACCAGGAAGGTGTTTTCGCCTTCGGCCAGGCGCTCCAGCACCGCGGCGCAGGCCGCGCTGCTGGCATCGTCGACCAGCACGCAGGGCAGGCCGGCAGCCAGCAGGGCTTCGACCACTGCGGGCACGGCTGTCTCGTGGTTGTACACCGGAATCACTGCACACGGCCTATGCATGTGCTGCCTCCAGTACGATACGCCCGCTGGAACAGGCGGCTTCCCCGTTGCGGAAGGCGAAGTAGAGTTTGCCGCGCTCCTGGTCGAAGCGCAGGCTCAACTCGACCTGGTCGCCAGGGCGTACCAGCTGCTGGAACTTCAGCACTTCCATGCCGGCGAATTGCGCCGGCAGCTCCAGTCGCTCGCGACCCAGCTCCAGGGCCCAGTTCACCTGGACCACGCCCGGCAGTACCGGGGTGACGGGGAAGTGGCCGCTGAAGTAGGCGAGATCCGGCGGAACGGCCAGTTGCAGCAGCCATTCGCCGTCCGTCTGGTGTTGCGCAAGCACCTCCGGCGCTTTCGGACGTGGCGCCTGCAACAGCGCCTGGACCTCGGCCTGCGGCAGCTTGCCCTGGGCGTTGAGCGGCAGTTGCCGCAGCAGGCGCCAACGCCGTGGCAGCGCCAGGGCTTCGCAGTGCTTGAGCAGATGCTGGCGCAGGGCTTCGGTCAAGGCGCGTCGGCCCTGGTTGCGCAGGGTGTGCAGGCCCTTTGCGGAGAGCACCAGCAAGGCGCCGAGATAGGCGCGGTTTTCCTGCACCACGCCCAGTCGCGCCTCGGCGACCCAGGGATGCTCCAGCAGGGCCTGTTCGAGCATCGGCAGAGAGATACGTTTCTCCTCCAGCTTGACGATGCGGTCGAGTCGGCCGAGCAGTTCGAAGCGTCCATCGGCCTCGAAGCGCGCCGCGTCGGCGGTCTGTTCGACATGCCCCTGCGGCAGGTAGGACGAGGCGACCTGCAGGGCGCCGTCGGCATCCTGGCTCAGGCGGACGTCGGCGAACGGGCGCCACAGCCGGTCGCCCTGGCGCCAGGCGATGCCGCCGGTTTCCGAGCTGCCGAGAATTTCCGTCGGCCATTGTCCCAGGCGTCGCTGCAGACTGCCGGCGGCCTCTTCCGGCAGTGCGCCGCCGGAGGAGAACACTCGGCGCACCGCGCTCAGCGCCGGCCAGTCGAGGTTGTCGCCCATGCGCTTGAGCAGCGCCGGGCTGGCGACCCAGGCGAACTGCGGGTGTTCGCGGCTGCTGCGTTGCAGGTCCTCGGGGAACGCCAGTTGCCTGCGCACGAAGGGGCGTCCGGCACACAGCGGCCAGAGCACGCGAAACAGCAGGCCATAGATATGCTGGGCCGCGACGCTGCCGATGATGCAGGCCTGGCCGAGGTCGGCACCCCACAGCTGTTCCAGCGCAAGCACTTCGTTGGCCAGCTGGCGCAGGCTCTTGTCGATGAGCTTGGGCTCGCCGCTGGAGCCTGAGGTGCACAGGCTCAGGCGGCACAGGTCGAGATCCAGCGCCGCCGGCTCCAGTGGCTCGGCCTGCAGGTAGGCGAGGTCGGTGCTATCGATCAGCCACAAGTCGACCTGGGCTGCCCAGCGTTGGCGGGTCTGGTCCTGCAGGTCAGGCAACAGCAGCACGGCCACGCCGGCCCGCCAGGCACCGAGCAGGGCGATCGCCAGTTCACCGGCGTCTTCCAGGTGCAGCGCCAGGCGTTGCACGTTGCGCTCGCGCAAGGCGGCGGCCAGGCCCAGGGCGCGCTGGCCCAACTGGGCGTGGTCCAGCGGCGGATCGATTGTCACGGCACGCCCGGCGTGCATCTTGAGCAGCAACTGCTCAAGGTTTATCCAATTCATGCGCGGCCTCTTACGCGTTGTCGTATCAGCCATTCAATGGCAAACAGCAGGCCCATCAAGCCGTAGGCGATCAGGCCGTTGTACAACGTCCACCAGCTCAGCGGTGCCCAGAGGGTGAGGGCGGCGGCGAGCAGGCCGTTACAGAGAAAGAACAGGCTCCAGACCTGCGTCACCCGGCGTGTGTAGCGAATCGCCACGTCCGGCAGTTCCGGCTCGCTCAGCCGTGCCAGCCGCTCGGCCATTGGCGGGCCGAACTTCAGGCTCAGGCCGAACAGACCGAGCATGAAGCCGCTGATCAGCACCGGGTACCAGCGCAGCAGTGCCGGGCTGTTCAGCAACCCGAGCAAGCCGCAGAAGACGATGGCGCACAGGGCCATCCACAGGCTTCCTGGCTTGCGTTCGCCGGTCAGCGCGCGGGCCAGCCACAGGCTGCCGAGCAACAGCCCGAACTGCCAGGGGGCGAAATGCTCCATGCCGAAATACACCGCAAAGGGGTACAGCAGGCCCGCCAACAGCAGGCCCAGGCCGATCAGTCGACTCATGCGGCCGGCTGGACCAGCCGGAACACGGCCTCGACCACGTCGTTGACGGTACGGACCGCCTTGAACTCCTCGGCGGCGATCTTCTTGCCGGTCTGGCGCTTGATATGGTCGATCAGGTCCACGGCATCGATGCTGTCGATTTCCAGGTCCTGGTACAGGTTGCTGTCCAGGGTGACGCGCTCGGGCTCGAGCTCGAACAGTTCGACCAGGGCATCGCGCAGGGTGTTGAAGATGTCTTCACGGGTTTGCATGGTGGGGTCTCACGCTGCCTGTTTTGCCGTGACGAAAGCCGCAAGGCTGGCCACGCTGGAAAAATGGTCACGGGTGTCCTTGGCGTCCGCATCGATCTTGATGCCGTAGCGCTTCTGGATGGCCAGGCCGAGTTCGAGGGCGTCCACCGAGTCCAGGCCCAGGCCTTCGCCGAACAGCGTTTGCTCGTTGCCGATGTCCTGGACGCTGATGTCCTCGAGGCCGAGGGCCTCGATGATCAGTTCCTTGATTTCAAGGTGCAGGGCGCTTGTTGGATCGCTCATCTGTGGCGAGCTCCTTAATGAAGTAATGGTGCAGAAAATCGTTGAGCTTGCGCGAAGCCTGGGGCGCGGGGCCCTGGCTGGCGAAGGTCTGTGGGTCTATATCGGCCCCGACGCGAAAACTGAAATGCACCCGACGCAGGGGGATGCGATACCAGGGTTCGGCCTTGGTCAGGGTGGTCGGGCTGACCTCGATCACCACCGGGGTAATGATTCTCGCACCACGCAAGGCGATTGCGGCGGCGCCGCGATGAAAGGACGGCGTCGTGCCGGGCGCGGTACGGGTGCCTTCGGGGAAGATGATCAGGGTCTGGCCACCCTTCAGCGCGCCGACGGCGGCATCGAGCATGTCCATGCTGCCATCGTTGCTGATGTATTCGGCGGTCCGCACTGGCCCGCGGGTGAACGGGTTCTGCCAGAGGCTCTGCTTGACCACGCAGTTGGCGTTGCGCACCAGGCCGATCAGGAACACCACGTCGATCAGCGACGGGTGGTTGGCGATGATCATCTGGCCGGGGCGCCCGAGCCGGTCCGCGCCTTCGACCTCGTAGGTCAGTACGCCGCTGCGGGCCATGAAGCGGATGAACAGCCAGAACAGCCGGCTGATCGTCCGTCGTGCGCGCTCGCGCTGGTGTTGCGCGTCGCCGGGCAGGCAGGCGAGCAGCGGGAAGATCAACAGGCGCAGGCACAGGCCGCCCAGGCCGAACAGGGCAAAGCTGATGGCGGTGGCCAGCAGGCGCCAGTAATAGGCGTCGCGTGGCTTGCTCATGCGCGGCGTTGCCAGTTCCATGCACGGGTCTTCCATGTGTGTTGGCAGGTGGTTTGCGGCCCGAGCAGGGTCCGTACCAGGTTCAGCGCATGAGGCCACTGCGTACGGGAATCCTGGTTCTCGCAGCGTCCGAGGGACAGTTGCCAGTCGTCACCCGGCGTTAGCAGCAGGCCGACGGCATAGGGAAAGGGCACGTCGTCGATCCAGCGACTGTAGGCCTCGGGTGGTCGTTCCTCGGTGATGACCAGCAGGACCGCCGGCGCGCCCTCGGCCAGCAGCGCCGCCGCCTCCAGCATGCCGTGCTCGAGGCCGTCGCCGTTGGCGGCGAGCGCGGTCATTTCGCTGGTTTCACCACGCATGATCGACCACAGGCCGATGATGGCGTTATGCACCGAGAGGCTGAACTGGGTCGGTGACAACGGTTGCTCGGCGGCCAGGTCGCTGAGGATCTCCAGTGTGCGTGGGGTTTCGCCGTGGCGGGAAATGAACACCAGGGGCAGGGCTTCATGGCCTTCGGCCAGCGGCCAGCCGACGCTGAACGCCATGCGCGCCAGCCGGCTCAGGCGGCGGCGCTGCATGGCCGGCAGGAACGACACATCGGGCGCTGCCTCGCTCGGTGTCGGAACCGTCGGCTGGTGGCTCCAGGCCTGCCAGTCGGACACGCTTTCGAGGCTCGGGGCCCAGGCGCGCCATTGAGCGATATTGAAATTGATCACTGAGTGTCTTCCCGCCCCTGCGGGCTTCCTTGAAACGCTACGGCTGTATCCTTGAGCGATACCAACCTTGGCGTGGCGCTGTGGCCGAGTGGCGCGCATTATCCCGGTGTGGCGGGCTTGTAGCAAACAATTGGCTACATTTTGCACGATAAAATTTACAGGTGGACACTCGAGTAAATGTCACATGGCCATTATTCGTGTTTTTGGTGATACATCTGTCGGCTGTTTCCTCGGGTTGGATGGAATCTTCCGGGGTTTGCCGAGTTATGGGCGATTGTGCCGTAGTTCTTGTCTGTTCGAGGTGGCGAAGCGACAGCCAAGCCCTCTACACTGGCTCATTCATTGAAACACGGAGGTCTTGTCATGCGGCGTGTGGTGTTCAATCAGAAAGGTGGGGTCGGCAAGTCGAGCATTGCCTGCAACCTGGCGGCGGTCAGCGCCAGCGAAGGCTATCGGACCCTGTTGGTGGACCTCGATGCCCAGGCCAACTCCACGCAATACCTGACCGGCCTGACCGGTGAAGACATTCCCATGGGGATCGCCGACTTCTTCAAGCAGACCCTGTCCTCCGGGCCTTTCTCGAAGAAGAACCAGGTCGACATCTACGAGACGCCGTTCGACAACCTGCATGTGATCACCGCCACTGCGGAGCTGGCCGACCTGCAGCCCAAGCTCGAGGCCAAGCACAAGATCAACAAGCTGCGCAAACTCCTGGAGGAGCTGGCCGAGAATTACGACCGGATCTACCTGGACACCCCGCCAGCGCTGAATTTCTATGCGGTTTCGGCGTTGATCGCTGCTGATCGCGTACTGATTCCTTTCGACTGCGACAGCTTCTCGCGCCAGGCGCTGTACGGCCTGCTGCAGGAAATCGAAGAGCTGAAGGAAGACCACAACGAAGACCTGCAGGTCGAGGGGATCGTGGTCAACCAGTTCCAGGCCCGCGCCAGCCTGCCGCAGCAGATGCTCGACAGCCTGATTGCCGACGGGCTACCGGTGCTGCCGGTGTACCTGGGCAGTTCGGTGAAGATGCGCGAGTCCCACGAGGCCAGCAAACCGCTGATCCACTTCGATCCGCGCCACAAGCTGACCCAGCAGTTCGTCGAGCTGCACAACCTGCTCGAAGAGAACGCCTAGACGGCGATACCCTGGCTGCGCAGCCAGGCCAGCAGTTGAGGGAGTGGAAACGCTCCGCTCTGCCGCGCGACTTCCCGGCCATTCCTGAACAGGATCAGGCTGGGAATCGAGCGAATACCCAATTGGGCTGACAACTGCTGGTTGGCTTCGCTGTCGAGCTTGGCCAGGCGGCATTTGCCGGCCAGTTGCGCGGCGGCCTGTTCGAACACCGGCGCAAACGACTTGCACGGCCCGCACCAATCCGCCCAGACGTCCAGCAACAGTGGCAGGTCGCCCTTGATCTGGCTGGCGTAGTCACCCTGGTTCAACTCGAAAGGTTTGTTCAGCAGCACCTCGCCCTTGCAGCGCCCGCATTTCGGCTGGTCGCCGAGGCGTTCGGCAGGCAGGCGGTTGAGGCCGTTGCAGTGGGGGCAGGGGATCAGCAGGGGGGCGGACATGAGAGGGCTCGCTGTAAGGGGCAATGTTGCCTATCTGGAGTCAGGCTGCGGCTTTATCAAGTTCGTTTGGGTTGTGTGGGATGGCAAACTGCGGTTTTGCATCCCGGTTTTCTTTCGCGGCAGATGAGGCACCGTTGAGTAGCCGTGAGGTGTGTTCGAGTGCGTGCTTGGCTGAGGTGCCCGGATGGACGGCCCGGTCATAGAGGAACCCGGCGCACCCGAAAGTGCACCACGCACAGCTGCCATAACGTGAATTTTGGGCACCGTCGTGCGTGAACGTAGCAGGGCAATGGTGCGTTCCCTCTATGAATAAACCCGGCCGTCAAACCGGATCACGAATACGTCGTGACTTGGCGAGAATCGGCATTGAAGGACAAAGGGGCAACTGCAAAGGTTGTTACGAAATGGGAGGGGATTTATACGGCGTTTTGTTGGACTCTATTTCACTTCGTCGGATGTCATGTACAGATACTCGCCTTGTCTGAACTGGGGTGCTACTTTTGTTGCACTTTCGGTTTCAAGCCGATTCACTCTGTTTGAACAGGAGAGTTACATGTCCGTCACTTCCAAAATTCGTCGTCAAGGTGGCGCTGCCGTCATGACCATTCCTCCTACCCTGCTGAAACTCCTGCACCTGGACGTAGGAGCGCAGCTTGAGTTGAAGGTGGTCGATGGCGAGTTGATTGCAAAACCGATGATTCGTCCTGCTCGCAAACGGTACTCCCTGACTGAGCTGCTTCAGGGGGCCGAGGCGATAGTGGAGTTGAACGCTGAAACCGCGTGGGCTCGTGAAGGTGACCCGGTTGGAAGGGAGATAGGTTGATGGTACGCAGGCAGGCCCCGCAGCGTGGTGATGTCTATTGGATTGATCCTAATCCGGTGGCTGGTCGAGAAATGATGAATCGCCACCGGTTTGTGGTCATCACTCCACGAGAAATCAACGCGTTGGGTGTCAGCATGACCGTTCCCATCACGACTGGCGGCTCGTTCAGTCGTAATTCCGGTCTGGCGGTTATCGTTACCGGCCATGAGACCAACGGCGTCGCCTTATGCAATCAGGTCCGCAGCTTCGATATCGAACAGCGCGTACGAGACGGTTCTGCCAAATTCATCGAGCGGTTGGACGATATCACGATGATGGATATCGTCTGCCGGGTGGTCAGCGTCATCGACCCCGAAGTGTGAGCCCTCAGGACGAACAACTGATCTCCAGGTGCTTGCCCCATTCCGGTGGCCGTTCGGCGTAGGCTTCCATCCCTGGCTGTTCCTCGAACGGTTGGCTCAGCACCGCGTGTAGCTGGCGTACTTCGGTGTAATCACCTTTTTCCGCCGTCTCAATGGCCCGCTGCGCCAGGTAGTTGCGCAGGATGTACAGCGGATTGACCGCATGCATGCGCGCCTGGCGCCGGGCTTCATCCTGGTCCGGCTCGCGGGCGACACGGGCGACATAGCGCTCGGCCCAGCTATCGAAGCCGCTGAGATCGATGAAGTCGTCGCGCAGGCGCGCCACCGCCAGCTGGGCCGGCTGGTCACCCAGGCGGCGGAAGAACAGGGTGTAGTCGACCCCGCCGACCTGCATCCGCTGCAGCAGCTCCTCCACCAGTTTCTGGTCGTCATCCTCGGCCGTGGTCAAGCCGAGGCGGCGGCGCATCAGGTCGAGGTAATGGGCCTGGTACAGCGGCAGGAACAGTCCGAGGGCTTCGCGCAGGGCCTCGACGCTGATGAACGGTGTCAGTGCCTGCGCCAGGGCGCTGAGGTTCCACTGGCCGATCGGCACCTGGTTGCTGAACGAGTAGCGGCCCTGGTCGTCGGAGTGGTTGCAGATGAAGTGGGCGTCGAAATCATCGAGGAAGGCGAAAGGACCGAAGTCGAAGGTGATGCCCAGAATCGACATGTTGTCGGTGTTCATCACGCCATGGCAGAAACCATAGGCCTGCCATTTGGCGATCAGTTCGGCGTTGCGCTCGACCACTTCGCGGAACATCGCCAGGTAGGGCTCCGGCTGTTCCAGGCAGTCGGGGAAGTGCTGCGCCAGCACGTGTTCGCCGAGCTGCTTTTGCTGTTCGGCCTGCTGGGTGTAGTAGAAGTACTCGAAATGGCCGAAGCGGATGTGGCTCGGGGCCAGGCGCAGGACCATCGCCGCGCGTTCCTGTCGTTCGCGCCAGACCGGCGTGTCCGAGCCGATCACGCACAGCGCGCGGCTGCTGGGGATGCCCAGGGCGTGCAGGGCCTCGGAGGCGAGGAACTCGCGGATAGAGGAGCGCAATACCGCGCGACCGTCACCCATGCGCGAGTAGGGTGTCTGGCCGGCGCCTTTCAGGTGCAGGTCCCAGTGTTCACCGGCGTCGTTGCGGACTTCACCGAGCAGCAGCCCGCGGCCGTCGCCCAGGCGCGGGTTGTAGGAGCCGAACTGGTGCCCCGAGTAGACCATCGCCCGGGGTTCGGCTTCGTCCCACAGCTTGTGGCCGCCGAACAGTTGGGCAAAGACCTCTTCTTCAGCGCTCGCCGGGTCCAGGTCGAGCAGGGCCATGGCCGCCGGGCTGGCCGCGACCAGGCGTGGGTTGTCGATGGGCTCGGGGAGCACATGGGTGGAAAAGGCATCGCCCAGGCGGGCGAAGCGGTTGTCGAAGGTCAGTTCGTCGAGGGCTTTCAACGGCCATCTCCAGCAGAATGTCCTAGTATTCTGCTGGGATTAGTGCGCTGATGCTAGTCGGGTTTCTTCTGTAGAGGCTGCTGAGGCTCTGTACCGGACTTGTTGGCCGGCACCAGGGTGTCCGCTTCGCCATCGACCGCGACCAGCTTGTACTCGTTGCCGTGCAGGTTCTTGAGATAGACCTCCATCTGCCGGAACGAGATATTGATGTGCTCTTTCTTGAATTCGCGGTTGATGAAGCGGTTGACCTCGTCGATCACCGGGTTGCGGTCGCCCAGGTCGCGAACATGCATGCGCAGCTCATGATCGAGGGTGCTTTCACCGAAGTTGAGGAAGTACACATGCGGTTCGGGCTCCTTGAGCACCCGCGGGTTATCGCGGGCGGCCTTGAGCAGCAGTTCCTTGACCCGATCCAGGTCGGAGCCGTAGTCCACGCCGAGCTTGAGGGTCACGCGGGTGACGGTGTCGGTCAGCGACCAGTTGATCAACTGCCCGGTGATGAAGGTCTTGTTCGGGACGATGATGTCCTTGCGATCGAAGTCGGTGATGGTGGTGGCGCGGATGCGGATCTTGCTCACCGTGCCCGACAGGGTGCCGATGGTGATGGTGTCGCCGATCCGTACCGGGCGCTCGAACAGGATCATGATGCCGGAGATGAAGTTGGCGAAGATTTCCTGCATGCCGAAACCCAGGCCTACGGAGAGCGCGGCCACCAGCCACTGCAGCTTGTCCCAGCTCACGCCGAGGGTCGACAGGGTCGAGACGAAGCCGATGCCGAGGATGATGTAGGACAGCAGGGTGGTGGTGGCGTAGGCACTGCCCTGGGCCAGGTCGAGCTTGGACAGCACCAGCACTTCCAGCAGGCCCGGCAGGTTGCGTGCCAGGGCCAGGGTGATACCGATGATCGCCAGGGCGCCGATCAGGTTGCCGAGGGTGATCGGCACCATGCTCATGGCTGCGCCGGTGCCGCTGGTGTATTCGTAGAGGGTGATGTTGTCCAGGTAGGAGAACACGGTGATCAGGTCCGACCAGACCCAGTACAGCGCCGCGACGAAACCGCCGAGCAGGGCCAGGCGGATCAGGCGCAGGGACTGCTGGTTGACCTGCTCGATATCCAGGGTCGGTTCCTCGACCACCGTTTCGCCGTCGCCCGCTTCCTTGGCGGCCTGGCGCTTGCTCAGGGCGCGCTGGTAGGCCAGGCGCCGGGCGGCGACTGCCAGTCCGCGCACGAAGGTGGCCTCGATCACCAGCCAGAACATCAGTAGGTACAGCGTGTCGATCAGCCGGTCGCTGAGCTTCAGCGCGGTGTAGTAGTAGCCAAAGCAGACCGCCACGAACAAGGCGATGGGCAGGGCCGTGAACAGCACGCCGATCAGTTTGCGGAACAGCGAGGCCTTGCCGTGGTTCGGGCTGCCCAGCAGCAGGCGGCTGAGCAGCCAGGCCATCAGTCCATAACAGGTCAGGACCACGCCGATGCCGAGCACGTCGTCGGCCAGCGACGCCGGCTGCAGCTCGGCCACGGCCACCACGGCCACCAGGGCCAGCACGACGAAGCCCAGGCGCCGGACCCAGCCCTGGAGGAATTCGACCTGGGGCTTCTCCCAGTGGAAATGCAGCTCGGCGACACCGCCTGGCGCCAGGACCCGGTAGGCGGTGTAGAACACCAGCCAGGCCTGGGAGATCTGCAGCAGCGCGGCGCCGAGGTTGGCATTCTGGCCGCGGGCGTCGATCTGCAGGGCGTAGCCGCACAGCGCCAGGGCCAGGGTGACCGGCATCGCCAGCAGCACGTTGACCAGGATCGCCAGCGGCGTATGCCACTGGCTGTCGCGCTTGAAGTGGCCGATGTCCTTGTGGACCTTGCTCAGTCGCCCGTACAGGTAGTTGCGTTTCCACAGCAGTCCGCCGATTACCAGCAGCAGCGGCAGGAACAGCAGCGGCCGTTGCAGCAGGCCGTCAGCCAGTTCGCTGATGCTGGACAGCCAGGGCAGCGTGGTGACCTGTTTCTGCAGGCGGTTGGGTACGCCTTCCATCCATTCCAGGTCCAGCGGCTTGTTGCTCGGAATCCAGAACATCTGTTCGTCGAGGGTCGCGCGCAGGCTCTGGGCGGTGCTGAGCAGCTGTTTCTGGTTCAACTGCAGGGTGATGGACTCGTTGAGCAGTGCGCTCAGCTCGCGGTTCAGGCGCTCCAGCAGGTCGCTGCGGGTCACGGCGAGATCGAGCAGGGTACGGCGCAGTTGCGGGGTGACCTGTTCCGGCGGCTGGGTCGCCAGCAGGTTGTCGACGTAGCTGGCCGGACTGCTGAGCAGCTCGCGTTGCTGGTTGACCTCGAACTGGTACAGGCGGATGTCGGCGATCTCGTCCGCCAGGTTCTTGTCGACCTTCAGGCGCGGCA
The DNA here is from genome assembly GCF_014268755.2 of Pseudomonas vanderleydeniana. Classification (NCBI taxonomy): domain Bacteria; kingdom Pseudomonadati; phylum Pseudomonadota; class Gammaproteobacteria; order Pseudomonadales; family Pseudomonadaceae; genus Pseudomonas; species Pseudomonas vanderleydeniana. Next base: position 734,353 of record NZ_CP077093.1, read on the forward strand.
GAGCCTGCTTCTGCTTGTAGAGGATCTTCGACAGCAGCAGGCTGCCCTTGAGTACGTTGATCTGCTCGTCCAGGGCCTGGTCGCTCTGGGTCACGCTGTCGAGCTGCTGCTTGGTCTGCAGGTTCTGCTGGGTCAGCTCGTTGAGGCGGTCGGTACTCTTGAGCAGGTAGTCGGAGAGCTTGAGGTTGGTCGCGCTCTCGGTCGCCAGCAGGCTGCTGTCGCCGGCCTTCTGCGCCTCGATCGATTGCTGGGTGACGGTCTGCTGGGACTGCGCCAGGCGCTTCTGGTTGATCAGCGTCTGCATGTCCTGGATTTCCTGTTCCAGGCGTGCGGTCTTTTCCATCAGCAGGTCGTGCTGGCTGTTGCCCAGGTCCTGCAACTGGCTGTTGCCTGCCAGCTCCTGGCGGCGCAGCGACACCAGGGCGTTGATCGAGGCCAGCTCGGCGTTCAACTGGTTGCGCTGGTCGCTGCTCAGGGTCTTGCCGTTGTCCTTGCCCAGCTTGAGCAGGGTGTTGATCTGCTGGATGCGGGTCTGGCTGTTGCTGATTTCCGACTGGGCCCGCTCGGGACGGGTCTGGGCGGTAATGATCAGGCTGTTGGCGTCGGCCAGGGCCTTTTGCAGTTCACCCTGCTGGGTGGTGCGTTCGGCCAGCAGTTGTTCCAGCTGCGGTACCGATTGGCTGGCATAGCGCTGGGCGACCGGAATCACCTTGGTGGCCTTCAGGCGGGTCAGCTCGCGCTGGTTCTCGCTGGTCTGGCGCGGGGCCTCGGCCACCTGCTGCTTGGTCGCGGCCAGGCGCTTGGTGTAGTCATCGGCGTTGGACAACCAGTTCAGCGTCTGCTGCAGCACCTGCTGCAGGGCTTTCTGGTCGGCATCCGGCAGCTTGCGATCGGCGATCTTGTCCAGGCTCTGCTGGACCGATTCGCTGGTGGGCGGCTCGGCAGCCTGCAATACGCCGACGGAAAGACTCAGGCCCAGCAGGGCCGCAAGGGAAACAGAGCGCAAGAAGGACATAGGTACCGGTCGAGCAAGGTAAGTCGGAAAGTGGGCAGTTTAGAGGAAGAGTCCCGGCCCTGGGCGACTTCCTTCGGGGAATCTGACGCCCACTTTGCCGATCTTGTTCCCGTCCATGACCGCCACGGTCCAGATGGTGTTGTTCCACTCGACCTGGTCGCCGACGATCGGTGCACCACCGACCTTGTGGGCGATGAAGCTGCCCAGCGGCGTGTTCGGGTCGTCGCCTTCGAGTTTCAGGCCATACAGGGCCGCGACCGCGCCCAGCTGGGCGTCGCCTTCGAGGACGAAGTCGCCGAAGAAGCGCAGGTCCAGGCCACGCTGTGGTGCCTGGCTGAACAGCTTGCCGAGGGCCGGCAGGTTGTGTTCGTGGCCGATGACACAGAGCAGGTCGCCTACTTCCAGGGTGGTGCTACCCGACGGATGGAGCAGTTGCTGGCCACGGAACAGCGCGGCGATCCGCGTGCCCTCGGGCATCTTCAGCTCGCGCAGGGCGGCGCCGATGCACCATTTTTCCGCACCGAGGCGATAGACGAACAGTTCCCACTCGCTGGTGACGTGCACTTCCAGCGCGGCCCGGGAAATCGGCGCCGGCTCCGGCGGTACGGTGACCTTGAGCAGCTTGGCCACCCACGGCAGGCTGGTGCCCTGCACCAACAGCGAGACCAGCACGATGAAGAACGCCAGGTTGAAGTACAGCTGCGCATGGGGCAGGCCGGCCATCAGCGGGAACACCGCGAGAATGATCGGCACCGCGCCACGCAGGCCAACCCAGGAAATGAAGGCTTTTTCCCGGCCATGGAAGGCGCGGAACGGCAGCAGGCCCACCACCACCGACAGGGGCCGGGCGAACAGGATCATCCACAGCGCCAGGCCCAGGGCCGGCAGGGCGATCGGCAGCAGGTCATGGGGGGTGACCAGCAGGCCCAGCACCAGGAACATGCCGATCTGTGCCAGCCAGGCCATGCCGTCGAGCATGTGCAGGATGCCATGGCGGCTACGCACCGGGCGGTTGCCGATCACCAGGCCGCACAGGTAGACCGCCAGGAACCCGCTGCCGTGCAGGGCGTTGGTCAGGGCGAAGACCACCAGGCCGCCGGCGATCACCAGGATCGGGTACAGACCGTTGGCCAGGTTGATGCGGTTGACCAGTTGCAGCATCAGCCAGCCGCCGCCGAGGCCTATGACCCCGCCAATGCCGAATTCGCGAATCAGGTGGCCGAGCAGGCTCCAGTGCAGGCCGGTCTGGCCGCTGGCGAGCATGTCGATCAGGGTCACGGTGAGAAACACCGCCATCGGGTCGTTACTGCCCGACTCGATTTCCAGGCTGGCGGTCACCCGTTCGTTGAGGCCCTTGCCGCCGAGCAGCGAGAACACCGCGGCGGCGTCGGTCGAGCCGACGATGGCGCCGATCAGCAGGCCCTGGATGATGTTCAGGTCGAACAGCCAGGCGGCGGCCATGCCGGTCAGTCCGGTGGTGATCAGCACACCGACCGTGGCCAGCGACAACGCTGGCCAGAGTGCTACCCGGAAGCTCGCCACCCGCGTGCGCAGGCCGCCGTCGAGCAGGATCACGGCGAGCGCGAGGTTGCCCACCAGGTAGGCGGTCGGGTAGTTGTCGAAGATGATGCCGCCGCCGTCGACACCGGCGGTCATGCCCACGGCAAGGATGATCACCAGGATCGGGATGCCCAGCCGTGAGGACAGGGAGCTGACCAGGATGCTTGCGCCTACCAGCAACGCGCCGATCAAGAACAGGCTGTTGATGGTCGTCGCATTCAAAGGCAGTACTCCAGAAAGCAGGAAAGGCGGGTGCGCAGACTGACTCCATGCAGTCTGCGTGCCAGCGATTCTAACCTGTTGAAATGTACCGCTGTCAAAAGCTTTAGAACCACTCCTCGTGCATCGACAGGCAGGTATCGTCCCGGGCTTGCAGAATCGCCAGTTCATGATGGCACCCAGGCACTTCCCAGGTGAGGAAGTAGCGCGCCGCCTGCAATTTGCCCTTGTAGAACGCCAGGTCGGCGGCGTTGCCCCTGGCCAGGCCTTCCTCGGCCCGCACTGCCTGCTCCAGCCAGCGCCAGCCGATCACCGTATGGCCGAAGGCCTTGAGGTACAGCGCCGAGTTGGCCAGGCCACTGTTGACCTTGCCCTGCGCCAGGTCGCCGAGCAGACCGATGGTCACCTCCTGGAGGCGGGCGAGCAGTTGCTCCAGCGGTTCGCGCAGGGCGTCCAGCGACGGGTGCGCGGCGGCGCGCCGGCCGGTGTCGGCGATCAGCCGGACCAGTTGCTTGAGGCCGGCACCACCGTTCTGCGCCAGCTTGCGGCCCAGCAGGTCGAGCGACTGGATGCCGTGGGTGCCTTCGTGGATCGGGTTCAGGCGGTTGTCGCGGTAATACTGTTCCACCGGGTATTCGCGGGTGTAGCCGTGGCCGCCGAGAATCTGGATCGCCAGTTCGTTGGCCTTCAGGCAGAACTCCGAGGGCCAGGACTTGACGATCGGGGTCAGCAGGTCGAGCAGTTCATGGGCCTGTTTGCGCTCGCTTTCCGACGCCAGGGTGGTGGTGTCGTCGAACAGGCGGGCGGCGTACAGGCCGAGGTCGAAGGCGCCTTCGACGTAGGCCTTCTGGGTCAACAGCATGCGCTTGACGTCGGCGTGCTGGATGATCGCCACCGGGGCGGTGTTCGGGTCCTTGCTGTCCGGCAGGCGGCCCTGCGGGCGCTCGCGTGCATAGTCCAGCGAGTACAGGTAGCCGGCGTAGCCGAGCATCACCGCGCCCATGCCGACGCCGATGCGCGCCTCGTTCATCATCTGGAACATATAGCTGAGGCCGTGGTGGGGCTTGCCCACCAGATAGCCGACACAGTTCCCGTTATCGCCGAAGTTCAGTGCGGTGGAGGTGGTGCCGCGCCAGCCCATCTTGTGGAACAGCCCGGCCAGCAGCACGTCGTTGCGCGGGCCGAGGCTGCCATCATCGTTGACGAGGAACTTGGGCACGATGAACAGCGAGATGCCCTTCACGCCGGGCGGAGCGTCCGGCAGCTTGGCCAGGACCATGTGCACGATGTTCTCCGACAGCGGGTGGTCGCCACCGGAAATGAAGATCTTGTTGCCCTTGAGCCGGTAGGTGCCGTCGGCGGTCGGTTCGGCGCGGGTGCGGATGTCGGCCAGCGAGGAGCCGGCGTGGGGTTCGGTCAACGCCATGGTGCCGAAGAAGCGCCCGTCGATCATTGGCTGCAGGAAACGCCGTTTCTGTTCGTCGCTGCCGAAACTCTCGATCAGGTTGGCCGCGCCCATGGTCAGGAACGGGTAGGAGGTCGAGGCGGCGTTGGCCGACTGGAAGTGCGCGAAGCAGGCCTGGGACAGCAAGGTCGGCAACTGCATGCCGCCGGCCTCGAAGCTGCGCGCGGCATTAAGGAAGCCGGCTTCGAGAAAGGCGTCCACCGCCGGCTTCACTTCCGGGATCAGGATCGCTTCGCCGTTTTCATAACGTGGCTCGTTTTCATCGTTCTTGCGGTTGTGTGGCGCGAAGAACTTCTCGGCAATGGTCCGGGCGGTGTCGAGGGCGGCATCGAAGGTTTCCCGTGAATGTTCGGCGAACCGCTCGCGGCGGGTCAGGCCTTCGGCATCGAGGACTTCGTACAGCTCGAAAGCCAGATTGCGGGAACTGAGCAGCGTCTCGGACATGGCGGCCTACCTTTGATGGGATGAGCCGAGTCTAGGTGGCTGAATGGATGGTGCCTAGCAAGATTGATCTGGGTGATGGAGGGTCAAAGCAGCGAGCGGGGCGAAAGCCTGGCACCCATTGCAGGTGCCAGGTTGTCCAGGTGGATCAGCCGATGGTCATCAGGCTGGCGTTGCCGCCAGCGGCCGCGGTGTTGACGCTCAGGGCCCGTTCGATGACCAGGCGTTCCAGCGCGATGGCGGTTTCACCCTGGGACAGGCCTTGCACGCCGACGATCGCGCCGGCTCGTTTCGCCACCTGCTGGCAGACGGCGCGCAACTGGTCGGAGTGGCCGTGATGCAGTACGGCATCGAACACCACTTCGTCCTTGTGCCAGTCGGCGACGCGCTGGATGCGCGCCTGCACTTCCTTCGGCAGGCGGGCGTACAGGGTCTTGCCCGGCTCGCCCTCCGGCCAGAGGGCCGAGCTGCCCACCGCCAGTACGGCAGCGAGCTGGGTCAGCAGGTCCGCTTCGAGCTCGGCCAGGCACAGCACGTGTTCGCGTGGCAGGATGGCGTAGCTGTTGCGCTCGCCGGTCGGGCCGACCAGGGCGCGGGTGATACCGCTCTGCGACTGGGTGGCGAAGCGTGCGCACAGGTCAGCCAGCTCCTGCTGCTGGTTGGCGGTGGCCCAGGCCTGCAGTGCGTTCAGCGGCTTGCCCAGGGCGGCGCGCAAGCGCACGTCCGGTGCAGTCTGCGCGTCGACGCGGGCAAAGGACTGCTCGATGGCATCGGCCGGGCGGGTCGACAGCAGGCGGTACAGGTACAGCGGGCCGCCGGCTTTCGGGCCGGTCCCCGACAGGCCCTCGCCACCGAACGGTTGAACACCGACCACGGCGCCGACGATGTTGCGGTTGACGTAGACGTTACCGGCATTGACGTTGTCGACCACCTTGGCGATGGTTTCGTCGATCCGGGTGTGCACGCCCAGCGTCAGGCCGTAGCCGCTGGCGTTGATCTGGTCGATCAGCTGGTCGATGTCCTTGCGCTTGTAGCGGACCACGTGCAGCACTGGGCCGAAGATTTCGCGCTTGAGTTCATCGAAGCTTTCCAGCTCGATCAGGGTCGGCATCACGAAGGTGCCGCGCTTGCATTCCTCGCCGTCGGCGATCGCCATCTGGTAGACGCTGCGACCTTTTTCGCGCATGCCCTGGATGTGTTTCTCGATGCCGGCCTTGGCCTCGGCGTCGATCACCGGGCCGATATCCACCGACAGGCGTTCCGGGTTGCCGAGGCGGGATTCGGCCATGGCGCCCTTGAGCATTTCGATCACGCGGTCGGCGGAGTCTTCCTGCAGGCACAGTACGCGCAAGGCCGAGCAGCGCTGGCCGGCGCTGTCGAAGGCCGAAGAGACCACGTCGATCACCACCTGCTCGGTCAGTGCCGAAGAGTCGACGATCATCGCGTTCTGTCCGCCGGTTTCGGCGATCAGCGGGATGGGGCGACCCTGGTTGTCCAGGCGTCCGGCGACGTTGCGTTGCAGCAGGCGGGCGACTTCGGTGGAACCGGTGAACATCACCCCCTTGACCCGCTCATCGCCGACCAGGCGCGCGCCAACGGTTTCACCGCGGCCCGGCAGCAGTTGCAATACCCCTTCCGGAATACCGGCTTCAAGCATCAGGCGTACGGCCTGGGCGGCGATCAGTGGGGTCTGCTCGGCCGGCTTGGCCAATACCGGGTTGCCGGCAGCCAGGGCGGCAGCGACCTGGCCGCTGAAGATCGCCAGCGGGAAGTTCCACGGGCTGATGCAGACCACCGGCCCCAGCGGGCGGTGAGCATCGTTGCTGAAGTCGTTGCGCGCCTGCACTGCGTAGTAGCGCAGGAAATCCACCGCCTCGCGGACTTCGGCGATGGCGTTGGCGTAGGTCTTGCCGGCTTCGCGGACCAGCAGGCCCATCAGTGGCTGGATCTCGCCTTCCATCAGGTCGGCGGCGCGCTCCAGGATCGCCGCGCGTTCGGCTGGCGGGGTGGCCTGCCAGATCGGCGCGGCATTGAGCGCGCACTGGATGGCGTTGTCGACGTCTTCGACATTGGCCTCCTGGACGTGACCGACCACGTCGCGATGATCCGAGGGGTTCAGCACCGGTGCCGGGTTTTCGTTGCTGGACACGCAGCCGAGCATCGGCGCGGCCTTCCAGGGGTTGTTGGCGGTGGCCAGCAAGGCGCAGGACAGCGACGCCAGGCGGTGTTCGTTGGCCATGTCGATGCCGGCCGAGTTGGCGCGCTCGGCGCCGTACAGCTCGCGCGGCAGGGCGATGCGTGGGTGTGGCAGGCCGAAACCGCCTTCCTGCAGGGCCATCTGCTCGATGCTGGCCACCGGATCGGCCACCAGTTCCTGGATGGACACGGACTGATCGGCGATGCGGTTGACGAACGAGGTGTTGGCACCGTTTTCCAGCAGGCGGCGCACCAGGTAGGCCAGCAGGGTTTCGTGGGTGCCGACCGGTGCATAGACGCGGCACGGGCGGTTCAGCTTGCCTTCGGCAACCTTGCCCACCACCTGCTCGTAGAGCGGCTCGCCCATGCCGTGCAGGCACTGGAACTCGTACTGGCCGGGGTAATAGTTCTGTCCGGCGATATGGTAGATCGCCGACAGGGTGTGGGCGTTGTGTGTCGCGAACTGCGGGTAGATGACTTCCGGCACCGAGAGCAGTTTGCGTGCGCAGGCAATGTAGGACACGTCGGTGTACACCTTGCGGGTGTACACCGGGTAGCCCTCCAGGCCTTCGACCTGGGCGCGCTTGATCTCGCTGTCCCAGTAGGCGCCTTTCACCAGGCGGATCATCAGGCGATGACGGCTGCGGCGAGCCAGGTCGATCACGTAGTCGATCACGTACGGGCAACGCTTCTGGTAGGCCTGGATGACGAAGCCGATGCCGTTCCAGCCACTGAGCTGCGGCTCGAAGCACAGGCGCTCGAGCAGATCCAGGGACAGTTCCAGGCGATCGGCTTCCTCGGCGTCGATGTTCAGGCCGATGTCGTACTGCTTGGCCAGCAGGGTCAGCGACAGCAGGCGCGGGTACAGCTCTTCCATGACCCGCTCGTACTGGGCGCGGCTGTAGCGTGGGTGCAGGGCCGAGAGCTTGATGGAGATGCCCGGGCCTTCATAGATGCCGCGACCGTGGGAGGCCTTGCCGATGGCATGGATGGCCTGTTCGTAGGATGCCAGGTACTTCTGTGCGTCGTGCTCGGTCAGCGCCGCTTCGCCGAGCATGTCGTAAGAGTAGCGGAACCCTTTGCTTTCGAACTTGCTGGCATTGGCCAGGGCTTCGGCGATGGTTTCGCCGGTGACGAACTGCTCGCCCATCAGGCGCATGGCCATGTCGACGCCCTTGCGGATCATCGGTTCGCCGCTCTTGCCGATGATGCGGCTCAGGGACGAGGTCAGGCCTGCCTCGTTGTGGGTCGAGACCAGCTTGCCGGTCAGCAGCAGGCCCCAGGTGGCGGCGTTGACGAACAGCGACGGGCTGTTGCCCAGGTGTGGCTGCCAGTTGCCGGTGCTGATCTTGTCGCGGATCAGTGCGTCGCGGGTGCCCTTGTCGGGAATCCGCAGCAGGGCTTCGGCCAGGCACATCAGGGCCACGCCTTCCTGGGACGATAGGGAGAACTCCTGCAGCAGCCCCTGGACGATGCCGGCCCGGCCGCCCGCGCTTTTCTGATTGCGCAGTTTCTCGGCGATGCTCGCGGCCAGCTTGTTGGTGGCTTCGGCGGTGGCCGCCGGCAGGCGGGCCTGCTCCAGCAGCATCGGTACCACTTCGGGCTCGGGGCGACGGTAGGCGGCGGTGATGGCGGCACGCAGTACCGATTGTGGCAGGATGCTCTCGGCGAACTCGAGGAAACACTGGTGGCTGTGGTCAGCCTGGATTTCACCGGCGTCGTCGGCTTCGCCGCGTGGCAGGCCACTGAGTTCGCTCAGGGTTGCACCGCTCTCGAGCTTCTCCAGGTAGTTGAAGATGGCCTGCTTTATCAGCCAGTGCGGGGTGCGGTCTATCGAATGGGCGGCGGCCTTCAGGCGCTCGCGGGTCGGGTCGTCGAGCTTGACCCCCAGGGTGGTGGTAGCCATTTTTCTTATCCTCGTGGTTGCCACGACCGTGTGGCGTCAGTTGGCCGAAAGATTAGCTCTGGGTTGCAATAGGTGCAACCTGGCGCAACCCATTTTTTTGTCGAAACCCTGTGCGGTTTGGCAGGGACCGGTTTCCTGGGTTTTGGTGCATGGCAGGTTGTTTCCAGTTTTTCCCAGGCCGTCAGGGACTTACGAGGCGGGGAGGCGTAAAGGCTTGTGGGAAAAATTGGAAAGCCCCTAAGGTGCAACTTGTCGGGGTAAAACAGGTTGCGCCTCGTTCGTATTGTTGAATAGCATGCTCGGTCGAGGTGCAACCTCCTACGAAGGAAAGCACCGGCTGGTGATTTTCCTGGGAAAACATCGGTCATGAATGCCCGGTCCGTTTAACCGTCTGACAAGCCTTGTCGTTTTGTCGGTCGCGGATCGCCGCTGAATAAAAACAATGCCAGGGCTTTTTGAATGAGCGTAAGTAACCCAACCCTGATCACCTTCGTGATCTACATCGCAGCGATGGTCCTGATCGGACTGATGGCCTATCGCTCCACCAACAATCTTTCCGACTACATTCTCGGTGGCCGCAGTCTTGGCAGTGTCGTGACCGCGCTTTCGGCTGGTGCCTCCGACATGAGCGGCTGGCTGCTGATGGGGCTGCCGGGTGCGATCTACATGTCGGGCCTGTCCGAGAGCTGGATCGCCATCGGCCTGATCGTCGGGGCCTACCTGAACTGGCTGTTCGTTGCCGGGCGCCTGCGGGTCCAGACCGAGCACAACGGTGACGCGTTGACTCTGCCGGACTACTTCTCCAGCCGCTTCGAAGACCACAGCGGGCTGCTGCGGGTAATCGCGGCCATCGTGATCCTAGTGTTCTTCACCATCTACTGCGCCTCCGGCATCGTCGCCGGCGCCCGCCTGTTCGAAAGCACCTTTGGCATGTCCTACAGCACTGCCTTGTGGGCCGGTGCGGCAGCGACCATCGCCTACACCTTCATCGGTGGTTTCCTGGCGGTCAGCTGGACCGACACCGTGCAGGCCACGCTGATGATCTTCGCGCTGATCCTCACGCCGATCATCGTGTTGCTGGCCACGGGGGGTGTCGACACCACCTTCCTGGCGATCGAGGCCCAGGATCCCGGCCATTTCGACATGCTGCGCAATACCACCTTCATCGGCATCATCTCGCTGATGGGCTGGGGCCTGGGCTACTTCGGCCAGCCGCACATCCTGGCGCGCTTCATGGCGGCGGACTCGGTCAAGTCGATCGCCAATGCCCGGCGCATTTCCATGACCTGGATGATCCTGTGCCTGGGTGGCACCGTAGCGGTCGGTTTCTTCGGTATCGCCTACTTTTCGGCGCACCCCGAGGTCGCCGGGCCGGTCAGCGAAAACCATGAGCGGGTGTTCATCGAGCTGGCGAAGCTCCTGTTCAATCCCTGGATAGCCGGTGTGCTGCTGTCGGCGATCCTGGCGGCGGTGATGAGTACCCTCAGCTGCCAGCTGCTGGTGTGTTCCAGTGCGCTGACCGAGGACTTCTACAAGGCGTTCCTGCGCAAGTCCGCTTCGCAGCTTGAGCTGGTGTGGGTCGGTCGGGCCATGGTGTTGCTGGTCGCGGTGATTGCCATCGCCCTGGCCGCCAACCCCGAGAACCGCGTGCTGGGTCTGGTGAGTTATGCCTGGGCAGGCTTCGGTGCAGCCTTCGGCCCGGTGGTGCTGATTTCGGTGATCTGGAAGGACATGACCCGCAATGGCGCGTTGGCCGGCATTCTGGTCGGCGCGATCACCGTGATCGTCTGGAAGCAGCTCAACCTGCTGGGGCTGTACGAAATCATTCCGGGCTTCATCTTCGCCAGCATCGCGATCTACGTGGTCAGCAAGATGGGCAAGCCTTCGGCGCAGATGCTCCAGCGTTTCGCGGCAGCGGAGAAGCAGTTCCGCGAGGAACATTGATCCGTGGGATAGGGCGGCAAGCCCTCTAGCTGCAAGGCGGCCCGTCTCCCTGGAGGCGGGCCGCCGCGTTTCAGGCCCGCAGTGCCTGCTCCAGGTCTTCGAGCAGGTCCTCGATGGCCTCGATGCCGACCGACAGGCGAATCATTTCCGGCTTCACGCCGGCCTTGGCCTGCTCTTGTTCGGTCATCTGCCGGTGGGTGGTGGAGGCCGGATGGCAGGCCAGTGACTTGGCGTCGCCGATGTTCACCAGGCGCTTGAAGATCTGAAGGGCGTCGTAGAAGCGCACGCCGGCCTCGTAGCCGCCCTTAAGGCCGAACGAGAGGATCGCCGACGGCTTGCCCTTCATGTACTTGTGCGCCAGCTCATGGTGTGGGTGGTCCGGCAGGCCGGCGTAGCTGACCCAGGCGACCTGTTCGTGGGCCTTGAGGAACTTCGCCACCCTGAGCGCATTCTCGGTGTGGCGCTCCATGCGCAGGGCCAGGGTTTCCAGGCCCTGCAGCAGCAGGAAGGCATTCATTGGCGCCAGCGCCGCGCCGGTATTGCGCAATGGTACGGTGCGCGCGCGGGCGATGAACGCCGCCGGGCCGAACTTCTCGGTGTAGACCACGCCGTGGTAGGCCGCCTCCGGGGTATTCAGGCCGGGAAATTTCTGCGGATGGTCGGCCCAGGGGAAGGTGCCCGCGTCGACGATCACCCCGCCCAGGGCGTTGCCGTGGCCGCCGACATACTTGGTAACCGAATGTACGACGATGTCGGCACCGAACAGGATCGGCTTGCACAGGATCGGCGTCGCCACCGTGTTGTCGACCATCAGCGGTACGCCATGGGCGTGGGCGACCTGGGCGAAACTTTCGAGATCGACGATGTTGCCCGCCGGATTGCCGATACTTTCGCAATAGACCAGTCGAGTGTTCTCGTCGATCAGTTCGGCGACGGCCTCGGGCGAGTCGTCGCGCGCAAACCGTACCTCGACGCCGAAGCTGGGCAGCAGATGGGCGAACAGGGTGTAGGTGCCGCCGTAGAGTTGCGGCGTGGAGACGATATTGTCGCCGGCGCGGGTCAGGGTCTGGATCGCGTAGTGGATCGCCGCGCTGCCGGCGGATACGGCCAGGGCGGCGATGCCGCCTTCCAGCGCTGCCAGGCGCTGTTCGAGCACGTCGTTGGTGGGGTTCATGATCCGGGTGTAGATGTTGCCCGGGACATCGAGGTTGAACAGGTCGGCGCCGTGCTGGGCGTTGTCGAACTCGAAGGCGACGTTCTGGTAGATGGGCACGGCCACGGCCTTGGTGGTCGGGTCCGACTTGAAACCGTGATGGAGCGCAATCGTTGCGTCTTTCATAAAGTCTCGACTCAGTGAAATTCCATTAATTGAGCAGTGCCGGGCAGCTGCGGTCGCCTAATGGTCTCGTGTGCCTGAGTCGCCAGTGACCTCGGGTGTGGTGCCCGAGATCGGACCGCATACCGGTGCGCCAGTGTCCGCTACTGGCGCAACATCGGCAAGTGATCCAGCTCAAGCCGGCTCGTTGTCCGCCTGATTGACGAAGATCAGCACGCCAAGCAGGGCCATGTAGAACCTGAAGGCCGCCTCCTGGCCATTCCAGATCTTCGATTGCCACATCAGGAACCATTCGCCCCCGACCACCATGAAGCCGAAGAACCACACCAGGAAGCCCAGGGTCGCTCCGGCGATAACGCCTTTCTTCGCCCGGGCGAAGCGGGTGGCATCGGCCCGCCGGGCCCGCCACAGCGCCCCTGCGCCAAGGGCCAGCAGCACGCAGGTGAGCCCTTCTCCGAGGATGATCAGCCAGTAGGCGGCGTGCCATAGGGCTGGGGTGCTGATTGCCCGGTACATCGCGGCGTTGTCCGGGAAGGTGGTGTCCATGCTCAGCACGTGGCTGACGAAGGCGAAGTTGGAGGCGTAGTCGCTGATGTTGTTGAAGGTGACCATGAAGGCGAAGGCGGCGAGCGCCAGGCTCATGATGATTTTGGCGTAGCGGGTGGTCATCGTTTCGAATCCTTCGAGTGGGAGGACGCGACGTTATCATGGGCGCTCCCGGCGAGTCTGTCGGCAACGGACCTGCCGCCTGTACGTTGCGACCTGACGGCGGGTGGTGCACAGGGTAAACTTCGCCTCCTTCGCAGGAGTTGCCATGAATTACCGTCACGCCTTCCACGCCGGCAACCACGCCGACGTCCTGAAACACCTGGTCCTGACCCGCCTGATCGCCCTGATGGCGCGCAAGGAGCAGCCGTTCGCCTATCTCGACAGCCACGCCGGTATCGGCCTGTACGACCTCAAGGGCGACCAGGCCAGTCGTACCGGCGAGTACCTGGAGGGGATCGCCCGCCTGTGGGCGGAGCAGGACCTGCCCGCGGTGACCGCCGATTACCTGCGGGTGCTGCACGAGATGAACCCCGATGGCGAGTTGCGCTACTACCCGGGGTCGCCGGAACTGGCGCGGCGCCTGACCCGTGCGCAGGACCGCGTGCTGATCAACGAGAAGCATCCGGAAGACGGCAAGCTGCTCAAGGACAACATGAAGAGCGACCGTCGCGTGGCCGTGCACCTGGGCGAGGGCTGGCACCTGGCGCGGGCCCTGCTGCCGGTGGCGGAAAAGCGTGCGGTGATGCTGATCGACCCGCCGTTCGAGCAGTTGGACGAGATGCAGCGCTGTGCCGCCTCGCTCAAGGAAGCGATCGGCCGCATGCGCCAGACGGTGGCGGCGATCTGGTATCCGATCAAGGACCAGCGCGCGCTGAAGCGTTTCTACCAGGACCTGGCCGGCACCGGCGCGCCGAAACTGTTGCGCGTGGAATTGCTGGTGCATCCGCTGGACACGCCGGCGAGCCTGAACGGATCGGGGCTGGCGATTGCCAATCCGCCGTGGGGGCTTGAGGAGGAGTTGCGTGAGCTGTTGCCGTGGTTGGCGCAGAAGCTGGCGCAAACCCAGGGTGACTGGCGGATGGATTGGCTGATTGCCGAGTAGTCTGTCTCTGTCTGGCAGAGTTTCTCTGTGGCGAGGGGGCTTGCCCCCGTTCGGTTGCGCAGCAACCGTAAAATCAGCAGCCCTGTTCATTCTGGTGTAATGCGGTGCCTGGCTTCAGGGGTGCTTCGCACCCCAGCGGGGGCAAGCCCCCTCGCCACGGGAGTGGGCCTGCCGGCGCCTCAGATCGGGCAGCTGACGCCGGTGCCGCGGATACCGCAGTAGCCTTCCGGGTTCTTCGCCAGGTACTGCTGGTGGTAGGCTTCGGCGTAGTAGAAGGTCGGCGCCTCGGCAATCTCCGTGGTGATCGTGCCCAGTCCGGCCTTGGTCAATTCGGCCTGGAACACCTGGGCGCTCTTCTGTGCGGCTTCCAGTTGTTCCGGCTTGGTGGCGTAGATCACCGAGCGGTACTGGGTGCCGATGTCGTTGCCCTGGCGCATGCCCTGAGTTGGATCGTGCAGTTCCCAGAATTGCGCCAACAGTTGCTCGTAGCTGACGATTTCCGGTTCATAGACCACCAGGACCACTTCGCTGTGGCCGGTCAGTCCCGAGCAGACTTCCTCGTAGGTCGGATTCGGGGTGAAACCGCCAGCATAGCCCACCGACGTGCTGTACACGCCCTCGCGCTGCCAGAAGCGCCGCTCCGCGCCCCAGAAGCAGCCCAGGCCGAAGATGGCGAATTCGACGTTGCCGGGGAACGGGCCCAGCAGCGGGTGGCCGTTGACGAAGTGTTTGTCCGGGACGGTCATCGGGGTTTCGCGGCCAGGCAGAGCTTGTTCTTTGGTAGGTAGCACGTTTTTGTTCACCAGTATTTCCGAGCGCAAGACCATGTCGCAGTCCTCTCAGTCAGGTTGAAATAAGCTGTAGCTATTGAGGTAGACCGACAGTGTGCCCGAGTGTTGCCGCGCTGTCAGGCCAAAGGGCCGCGCGGATAACGCTTGAGCTGCTGGATCAGCTCGGCGCCGGGGATCGGGCGGTCGAACAGGTAGCCTTGGCCGACATCGCAGCGATGGCGACGCAGGAAGGCCAGTTGTTCAGTGGTTTCGATGCCTTCGGCCACCACCTTGAGTTTCAGGTTGTGGGCCATGGCGATGACTGCGGAGGTGATTTCCATGTCGTCCTGGTTGTCCGGGATTTCATGGATGAAGCTGCGATCGATCTTGATGATGTCGATCGGGAATTTTTTCAGGTAGCTCAGGGACGAATAACCCGTGCCGAAGTCGTCCATGGCCAGGGTCAGGCCGATTTTCTTCAACTGGTCGAGCTGCTGGCGAGTGTCTTCGGTGGCTTCCAGCAGCAGGCCTTCGGTCAGTTCGAGCTCCAGCAGTGACGGCGGCAACTGTTCTTCCTTGAGGATGCTGGCCAGCGAGGCGACCAGGTCCGGGTCGGAGAACTGCTTGGGTGACAGGTTGATCGCCACTTGCAGATTACCCAGGCCACAGGCGGTCAGGGCCTTGCTCATGCGGCAGGCCTGGCGGGCGATCCACTTGCCGATCGGGATGATCAGGCCGGTTTCCTCGGCGACGCTGATGAACTGGTCCGGGCGGATCATGCCCTTTTCCGGGTGGTTCCAGCGCAGCAGCGCCTCCATCCCCAGCAGGCGGCCGCTGCGCAGGCACAGCTTGGGTTGGTAGAACACGTCCAGCTCGTTCTGGGTCAGGGCGCGACGCAGGTTGTTCTCGACGAACAGCTTGTAGCTGGCCTCGGCGTTCAGTGCCTCGGTGAAGACCTGGACCTGGTGCTTGCCGTTGGCCTTGGCCTTGTGCAGGGCCAGACCGGCGTTGCGCATCAGGGTCTGCGGGTCGCGCCCATGCAGCGGTGCGCTGGCCAGGCCGACCGAGCCGGTGACGCTGATCAGCTGGTTGTCGACGAACATCGGTTTGTCGAGGGTCGTCAGCAACTGGGTGGCGATCTGTTGGCCGGCTTCGAGGTCGGTGTCATCGAGCAACACCGCGAATTCGTTACTGGCAAAGCGCGCCAGGCTGCCGCTCGGGCTCAGGCTGTTGCGCAGGCGCCGGGCCAGGCTGATCAGTAGCTTGTCACCGGTCTGGTGGCCGAGGCTGTCGTTGATCCGCTTGAAGTTGTCGATGTCCACCAGCAGCAGGCTGATGGGCGAGTCGCTGTCACGGGCGAAGCGCTCGTCGAGGTTGCGGATGAACGCCGGGCGGTTGCCCAGGTTGGTCAGGTTGTCGGTGTAGGCCAGGCGCTCGATGCGCTGTTGCGCGAGCTTGGTCTGGGTGATGTCCTCGTAGATGCCGATGTAGTGGGTCAGTTCGCGGTTGTCGCCGTAGACCTTGGAAATCGACAACTGCCCCCAATAGGGCTCCAGGTTCTTGCGGCGGCTCTTGAACTCACCCTGCCAGCTGTTGCTCTGGGCCAGGCTCGACTGTGCATCGAACAGCAGCTCGCTGAGGTTCTCCAGGGCTGGCAGCTCGGAGAGCTTCTGGCCGTGGACTTCCTCGGTGCTGTACTGGGTGATGGCGGTGAAGCTCGGGTTGACGTACTCCACCACGCCGTCGCAGTTGACCAGCAGGAAGGCGTTGGCACTCTGCTCGACCGCTCGTTGGAACAGGTGCAGGGCGCTGGTGGCGGTGCGCCGGTTGTGGTTGTTGATGACCTGGGCGAACTGGTCCGCCAGTTCACCGGCGAAGGCGATCTCATCCGATTGCCAGGCGCGGGTGTGGCCGGTCTGCTCCAGGCAAAGCACGCCCACGACCTGGCCATCGATGCGGATGCTGGCATCGAGCATGGCATTGACGTCACGGGGGCGCAGGGTCTCGGCCATGTCGCGGGTGCGCGGATCGCGGGTCGCGTTGTGGGCATCGATGGCGCGGCTGGTGTGCAGGGCTTCCAGGTAGTCGGGGAAGCGGCTCGCGTCGATCTCGTCCGGCAGGACATATTCCTGGCTGGCGCGGTGGTAGGCGGAGATCGGTATCAGGCGCTGGCCATCGAGGTTCCAGATGCTGGCGCAGTCGATCTCGTAGATGTCGCAGGCGCAGCGGGTGATCAGTTCGGCGGCTTCCTGCAGCGAGTTGTTGGCGCTGTAGCGCTGGCGCGCCAGGCGCAGGATCAGGTCCTGCTGGGAGCGTACCCGGTCCAGGTGCTGCAACTGTTCCTGCTGGGCGCGCTGGTTGAGCTCCAAGGCGATCTGCAGGCGGCTGTTCTGGGTGGCGAGCTCGGTGAGCGGGGGCTGTGGCTCCAGGCCGAACAGGCCTTCGACCACCAGCAAGTAGCCGCGCAGCAGGTGGCGGTTGTGCTGCTTGTAGGCTTCGCCCATCTCCAGCAGGGTCAGTGGGCCCTGGGCGGTATGCAGGGTGTAGCGCACCAGGTAGTGCGGGTTCTCCGCCAATTGCAGCTGGATCGCGTCATGCAGCCGGTAGCGCGCCTCGGGTTCCATCAGGCTGGCGTAGGGCGAGCCGACCAGGGCGCACAGTTCGATGGCCGGCAGGCCGAACTGGCGTTCGCAATTGGGATCGAGGAACAGCAGGGCCCAGCTTGCCTCATTCAGCCGCTCGAAACGCAGCATACCGAGCCGTGACGGCACCGGTAACTGAGTCACTACCTCGGCCGCCAATCTATTGGCGGCATCGGGTTGGCTTTTCATTGAGAGCTCGCTTCAAGAGTACTGATCACGCACAGGGAAGAGGCCTTTTTCCTGGCGAATTGGGCAAGGTTGCATTAAGCGGATCGGGCTGACAAGCAGAACAGTGGCTCTGTGCCTTCAATGTATCGGCCGAGGCTGGGAAATCTTCAATCGTGAAGGCGAGGCAGGGCGCAATTACCGCTCTAGAACGCGCTTCTGCGCGTGCCTGGCAGCGCGCAAAAAAAAGCCCCGCCATCGGGCGGGGTTGAGGTACGAGCGTGGCGCTCGGAAAACGCTACGGCAGATCCGGCCTCCCCGACACGGGAGGCCGGGAGGCCGGTTACAGCAGGATGGTGCGGATATCCGCCAGCAGGTCGCTCAGGCGCTTGGTGAAACGCGCTGCCGCGGCACCGTTGATCACGCGGTGATCGTAGGACAGCGACAGAGGCAGCATCAGCTTCGGCTGGAAGGCCTTGCCATCCCAGACTGGCTGGATGGTTGCCTTGGAAACACCGAGGATCGCCACTTCCGGCGCGTTGACGATCGGCGTGAAGCCGGTGCCGCCAATGTGGCCGAGGCTGGAGATGGTGAAGCAGGCGCCCTGCATGTCGTCGGCGGAGAGCTTCTTGGTCCGGGCCTTTTCAGCCAGGGAAGCCGCTTCGGCGGCGAGTTGCAGCAGGCTCTTCTGGTCGACGTTCTTGATCACCGGGACCAGCAGGCCATCCGGGGTGTCGACGGCGAAGCCGATGTGCACGTACTTCTTGCGGATGACAGCCTTGCCGCTCGGGGCCAGCGAACTGTTGAAGTCCGGCAGTTCCTTGAGCAGGTGCGCGCAGCTCTTGAGCAGCAGCGGCAGGATGGTCAGCTTGACGCCAGCCTTCTCGGCCACGGCCTTCTGGGCGACACGGAACGCTTCCAGCTCGGTGATATCCGCCGAGTCGAATTGGGTGACGTGCGGCACGTTCAGCCAGCTGCGGTGCAGGTTGGCGGCGCCCGCCTGCATCAGGCGGGTCATCGGCACTTCTTCGATTTCGCCGAAGCGGCTGAAGTCCACGGCCGGGATTGGCGGGATGCCCGCACCACCGGTTGCACCGGCGGCGGCAGCCGGCGCTTCCTTGGCCTTCTGCATCATGGCCTTGACGTAGACCTGCACGTCTTCCTTGAGGATACGACCGTGCGGGCCGCTTGGGCTGACCGCGCCCAGGTCGACACCGAATTCACGGGCCAGTTGGCGTACGGCCGGGCCAGCGTGGACCTTGGCGCCAGCCGCTGCAGGTGCAGCAGCCGGTGCCGCGACAGGTGCCGGAGCGGCAGCGGCAGGAGCAGCAGCCTGGGCCGGGGCGGCAGGTGCGGCAGCCGGGGCTGGAGCGGCGGCAGGTGCAGCACCCTTGACCTTGAGTTTCAGGATCAGGTCACCGGTACCGACTTCGTCGTCCAGCTTGATGGAAACGCTTTCCACCACGCCGGCGGCTGGCGATGGAATCTCCATGCTGGCCTTGTCGGATTCCAGGGTGATCAGCGACTGGTCGACTTCGACGGTGTCACCGGCCTTGACCGAGACTTCGATGATCTTGGCCTTGCCCGACGAGCCGATGTCCGGCACGTGGATGTCCTGCACGCTGTCGGCGACCGGAGCGGCCGGGGCCGCTGCCGGTGCTGGAGCAGCAGCCGGAGCGGCGGCCTGGGCTGGAGCTGGGGCGGCAGCCGGCGCAGCGCCAGCGACTTTCAGGACCAGGATCAGGTCGCCGGTACCGACTTCGTCGTTCAGCTTGACGTTGATGCTTTCCACCACGCCGGCAGCCGGCGAAGGGATTTCCATGCTGGCCTTGTCGGACTCGAGAGTGATCAGCGACTGATCAGCCTCGATGGTGTCGCCGACCTTGACCGAGATCTCGATGATCTGGGCCTTGCCCGACGAACCGATGTCCGGCACATGCACCTGCTGCGCCGAGGCGGCAGCCGGGGCGGCGCTTGGAGCGGCCGCCGGTGCCGGGGCTGGAGCCGGTGCGGCGGCGGCAGGAGCCGGGGCCGCCGCAGGGGCCGCAGCGGCGGCGCCCTCGACTTCCAGTTCCAGCAGCTCGTCGCCTTCTTTCAGGCGATCGCCCAGCTTCACTTTCAGGCTCTTGATGACGCCGGTCTTCGGCGCGGGCACTTCCATGCTCGCCTTGTCCGATTCCAGGGTCAGGATGCTCTGGTCGGCTTCGATACGGTCGCCGACCTTCACAAACAGTTCGATTACTTCACCTTCACCGCTGCCGATGTCAGGTACGCGAATGAGTTCGCTCACAGGGGGTCTCCTCAGCAGTCCAGTGGGTTGCGTTTTTCCGGATCGATACCGAACTTGGCGATGGCCTCGGCCACCACCTTAGGTTCGATGTCGCCACGGTCAGCCAAGGCTTCCAGGGCTGCCAACACCACGAAATGACGGTCGACTTCGAAGAAGTGACGCAGCTTCTTGCGGCTGTCACTGCGGCCGAAACCGTCGGTACCCAGGACCTTGAACTCCTTGGATGGGACCCACTGGCGGATCTGTTCAGCAAACAGCTTCATGTAGTCGGTGGAGGCGATCACCGGGCCCTTGCGACCGGCCAGGCACTCCTCGACGTAGCTCTGCTTCGGCTTCTGGCCTGGGTGCAGGCGGTTGCTGCGCTCCACGGCCAGGCCGTCGCGACGCAGTTCGTTGAAGCTGGTCACGCTCCAGACGTCGGCGCCGATGTTGAACTGCTCGCGCAGGATCTTCGCCGCTTCACGCACTTCGCGCAGGATGGTGCCGGAGCCCATCAGTTGCACGTGGTGAGCGGCTTCCTTGGTGTCTTCCTCGAGCAGGTACATGCCCTTGATGATGCCTTCCTCGACACCGGCCGGAATGGCTGGCTGCTGGTAGGACTCGTTCATCACGGTGATGTAGTAGAAGACGTCCTGCTGCTCTTCGGTCATCTTCTTCATGCCGTCCTGGATGATCACCGCCAGCTCGTAGCCGTAGGTCGGATCATAGGTGCGGCAGTTCGGGATGGTGCCGGCCAGCATGTGGCTGTGACCGTCTTCGTGCTGCAGGCCTTCGCCGTTCAGGGTGGTCCGGCCGGCGGTACCGCCGATCAGGAAACCACGGGTACGGCTGTCGCCGGCCGCCCAGGCCAGGTCGCCGATACGCTGGAAGCCGAACATCGAGTAGAAGATGTAGAACGGCAGCATCGGCTGGTTGTGGCTGGAGTACGAAGTACCGGCGGCGATGAAGGAGCTCATGGCGCCCGCTTCGTTGATGCCTTCCTCGAGGATCTGGCCCTTCTTGTCCTCGCGATAGAACATCACCTGGTCCTTGTCGACTGGCTCGTAGAGCTGGCCGACGGACGAGTAGATGCCCAGTTGGCGGAACATGCCTTCCATACCGAAGGTACGGGCTTCGTCCGGGATGATCGGCACGATGCGCGAACCGATTTCCTTGTCCTTGACCAGTTGCGCGAGGATCCGCACGAAGGCCATGGTGGTGGAGATTTCACGGTCGCCCGAGCCGTCCAGGATGGCCTTGAGGGTATCCAGTGGCGGAGTCGGAACGCTGAAGCTCTTGGCGCGACGCTGTGGCACGAAACCACCCAGGGCGGCACGACGCTCGCTCAGGTAGCGGGCTTCGGCGCTGCCTTCTTCCGGCTTGAAGAATGGCAGGTGTTCCAGCTCCTCGTCCTTGACCGGGATGTCGAAACGATCGCGGAACGAACGCAGGCTGTCGACGTCGACCTTCTTGGTGTTGTGGGCGGTGTTTTTCGCTTCGCCCGCACCGGTGCCGTAACCCTTGATGGTCTTGGCCAGGATGACGGTAGGCTGTTCCTTGTGGTTGACCGCCTGGTGGTAGGCTGCATAGACCTTGTAGGGGTCGTGGCCACCACGGTTGAGTTTCCAGATCTCGTCGTCGGACAGGTCGGCAACCATCGCCTTGAGTTCAGGCGAGTTGAAGAAGTGCTCGCGGACGAACGCGCCGTCCTTGGCCTTGTAGTTCTGGTATTCGCCGTCGATGACTTCGTCCATGCGTCGCTGCAGGATACCGTCGGTGTCCTTGGCCAGCAGTGGGTCCCAGAAGCGGCCCCAGATGACCTTGTTGACGTTCCACTGGGCGCCACGGAACACGCCTTCGAGTTCCTGGATGATCTTGCCGTTGCCGCGAACCGGGCCGTCGAGGCGCTGCAGGTTGCAGTTGATGACGAAGATCAGGTTGTCCAGCTTCTCGCGGCCGGCCAGGGCGATTGCGCCCAGGGATTCCGGCTCGTCGCACTCGCCGTCGCCCATGAAGCACCAGACTTTCTGCTTGCCTGGCTGGATGAAGCCGCGGGCCTCCAGGTACTTCATGAAGCGTGCCTGGTAGATCGCCTGGATCGGGCCCAGACCCATGGATACGGTCGGGAACTGCCAGAAGTCAGGCATCAGCCATGGGTGCGGGTAGGACGACAGGCCGTTGCCATCGACTTCCTGGCGGAAGTTGTTCATCTGGTCTTCGCTGATGCGGCCTTCCATGAAGGCACGAGCGTAGACGCCTGGCGAGGCGTGGCCCTGGAAGTAGATCAGGTCGCCGCCGTGTTCGTCGGTCGGGGCCTGGAAGAAGTAGTTGAAGCCGATGTCGTACAGGGTTGCACTGGAGGCGAAGCTGGAGATGTGACCGCCCAGGTCAGAATCTTTCAGGTTCGTGCGCATGACCATGGCCAACGCGTTCCAACGTACCAGCGAGCGAATGCGGCGTTCCATGAACAGGTCGCCAGGCATGCGTGCTTCGTGGGTGACGGGAATCGTGTTGCGGTACGGCGTGGTGATGGCGTAGGGCAGTTGCGAGCCGCTGCGGGTCGCGAGTTCGCCCATACGGGTCATCAGGTAGTGAGCACGGTCTTCGCCTTCTTTGTCGAGAACCGATTCCAGGGCGTCCAGCCATTCCTGGGTTTCGACGGGATCGAGGTCTTGCATGGCTTGCTCCAGGGCGGAAAGGCTTCCAGAATCGGTTGCCTGAGTTTGCGACTGGCCTTGTGGGCAGACGACATAAATTCTTGGATGATCCGGAGGTTGTTCCGGGGTCCTGTAGTTTTACTACAAATCGTCGGCCATTTCAGCCTTTCGAATGTATAGACGAGTAGTAAAACTACAGATCAACGTGCGAAAACTTCCTGTTGCATTGTGAGAATAATCGATATTGTTGGTTGAAAATAAACCTTGCCAGGTGATCGCTTGATGTTGGCTGCCAAAAAAAACCGATTATCAGCTATTTCCAACTTTTGTTCGACACTCCTTTGCGCGACAGGTTTCTCGCCCTCACTGTTCGCGGCTGCTTGTTCGCCGATCAAGGATAGACCATGAGCCTACCTGCACTGGCCGTTTTGCCGGCCATTCTCCAGCCTTTTGTCAGCCGGGCCGAGCAGTCTTTGCGCGCCGCCGTCGCCGCGCTGGATGATGATCACGGCCTGGCCTCGTGGTCGGCCGAACGCTGGGCGGATTTTGCCCGGGTCAGCGCCGCCAGTGACTTCTTTATTGAACAGGCGGTACGTGACCCTTTGATGTTGCTGGAACTGGTGCAGTTCGGCGACCTGGACCGGGTCTTCGCACCGGGTGAGCTGTGCGGGCAGATCGCCGCGGCGGTGCAGCAGGCCGACAGCGAGGACGAACTGGCGCGGGTACTGCGCCGCCAGCGCAATCGCCAGCAGGTGCGGATCATCTGGCGCGACCTGACGCGCCAGGCCGACCTGGTACAGACCTGTCGTGACCTTTCGGACATGGCCGATGCCTGTATCGACCAGGCCTATCAATGGTTGTACCTGCGCCATTGCCAGCAGTTCGGCACGCCGACCGGTCGGCGCAGTGGCGAGCCACAACAGATGGTCATCCTCGGCATGGGCAAGCTCGGTGCCGTGGAACTGAACCTGTCTTCCGACATCGACCTGATCTTCGCCTACCCGGAAGGCGGCGAGACCGTCGGGGTGAAGCGTCCGCTGGACAACCAGGAGTTCTTCATTCGCCTGGGGCAGCGATTGATCAAGGCGCTGGACCCGATCACTGTCGACGGTTTCGTCTTCCGGGTCGACATGCGACTGCGCCCCTATGGTTCGGCCGGGGCACTGGTGCTGAGCTTCAACGCCCTTGAGCAGTACTACCAGGACCAGGGTCGGGACTGGGAGCGCTACGCGATGATCAAGGCACGCGTGGTGGCCGGTGACCAGGCGGCCGGTGCGCACCTGCTGGATATGCTCCGTCCGTTCGTCTACCGGCGCTACCTGGACTTTTCCGCGATCGAAGCGCTGCGCACCATGAAGCAGCTGATCCAGCAGGAAGTCCGGCGCAAGGGCATGGCCGATAACATCAAGCTGGGCTCCGGTGGCATTCGCGAGGTCGAGTTCATTGCCCAGGCGTTCCAGCTGATTCATGGCGGACGTGACCTGAGCCTGCAGCAGCGGCCGCTGCTGAAAGTCCTGGGTACCCTCGAGGGGCAGGGCTACCTGCCGTCGGCGGTGGTCGCCGAATTGCGCACCGGCTATGAATTCCTGCGTTATACCGAGCATGCGATCCAGGCGATTGCCGATCGCCAGACCCAGATGCTGCCCGATGACGAGAAGGACCAGGCGCGCATCGCCTTCATGCTCGGTTTCGACAGCTGGGCCGCGTTCCATGAACAACTGATGCACTGGCGCGGGCGGATCGACTGGCACTTCCGCCAGGTCATCGCCGATCCGGACGAGGACGAGGACGAAGCCTGCCAGGTCTCCGTAGGGGGTGAATGGCTGCCCTTGTGGGAGGAGGCCCAGGACGAGGAGGCCGCCAGCCGCCAGTTGGCGGATGCCGGTTTCCGCGATGCGCCCAAGGCGCTGAAGCAGCTCGCGTCGCTGCGTGCCAGCCCGCAGTTGCGGGCCATGCAGCGCCTGGGTCGCGAACGCCTCGATGCCTTTATTCCGCGGTTGTTGGCCCAGGCGGTCGAACACGCCAATCCGGACCTGGTGCTGGAGCGGGTGTTGCCACTGGTCGAGGCGGTCGCCCGGCGCTCCGCCTACCTGGTACTGCTCACGGAAAACCCGGGAGCGCTGCGCCAGCTGCTGACGCTATGTGCTGCCAGCCCCTGGATTGCCGAGCAGATCACCCGCTTCCCGATGCTGCTCGACGAGCTGCTCAACGAAGGCCGGCTGTTCAAGCCGCCGCTGGCGCCGGAGCTGGCGGCTGAGCTGCGTGAGCGCCTGACACGGATTCCCGAGGATGACCTGGAGCAGCAGATGGAGGCCCTGCGTCACTTCAAGTTG
This sequence comes from Pseudomonas vanderleydeniana, assembly GCF_014268755.2. NCBI lineage: Bacteria > Pseudomonadati > Pseudomonadota > Gammaproteobacteria > Pseudomonadales > Pseudomonadaceae > Pseudomonas > Pseudomonas vanderleydeniana. The sequence goes on from NZ_CP077093.1 coordinate 758,922, forward strand.
GCGCACCGGCTGCGGGTCGCCGCTTCGGAAATCTCCGGTAGCCTGCCGCTGATGAAGGTCAGCGACTACCTGACCTGGCTGGCGGAGGCGATTCTGGAGCAGGTGCTGGCCCTGGCCTGGCGCCAGACCGTGAGCAAATACGGTTCGCCGCAGCGGGCCGATGGCACCCTGTGCGATCCAGGCTTCATCATTGTCGGCTATGGCAAGGTCGGCGGGATCGAGCTGGGGCATGGGTCGGACCTGGACCTGGTGTTCATCCACGATGGCGACCCGAACGCAGAGACCGATGGCGCCAAGCCGATCGATACCGCGCAGTTCTTCACGCGCCTGGGGCAGCGGATCATTCACCTGCTGACCACCCAGACCAACTCCGGGCAGCTTTATGAGGTCGACATGCGCCTGCGTCCGTCCGGCGCTTCCGGCCTGCTGGTCAGTTCCCTTGGCGCGTTCGAACGTTATCAGCAGAACGAGGCCTGGACCTGGGAACACCAGGCCCTGATTCGCGCCCGGGTGCTGGTGGGCTGCCAGGATGTCGGGGCGGCGTTCGAGAAAGTCCGCGCTGCGGTGTTGGGGCGCGAGCGGGACCTGTCGACCCTGCGCCAGGAGGTCAGCGAGATGCGCGCCAAGATGCGCGACAACCTCGGCAGCAAGGCGACCGCGGCCGGCACGGCGGCCAACGCTTTCGACGCGACGGCGCCGTTCGACCTCAAGCAGGATGCCGGAGGTATCGTCGATATCGAATTTATGGTGCAATACGCGACTTTGGCCTGGTCGAAAGAGCACCCGGCATTACTGCGTTACACGGATAACATCCGCATTCTAGAGGGGCTGGAGCAGGCCGGGTTGATCCCCGCGGCCGATGCCGGCCTGCTGCGCGAGGCCTACAAGGCCTACCGTTCCGCCGCCCATCGCCAGGCCCTGCAGAAGGAGGCCGGCGTCATCGGCGGTGACCAGTTCACGGTCGAGCGGCGCGATGTAATGCGGATCTGGGCTGAACTGGGACTAAGCTAGGGCCTGTCGGACACAATCGAACAGGCGGTTTCGTACAGGGCCCGGGACGGCCATGGGCAAAGACCGGGGAGGCTACAGGCCTCCCTGATCGTTTCCGGAATATTTATGAAAATTCTCATCGTTGGGCCCAGCTGGGTCGGTGACATGGTGATGGCTCAGACACTGTTCCAGTGCCTGAAGCAACGCCACCCGCAGTGCGAGATCGATGTGCTGGCTCCCGAATGGAGCCGCCCGATCCTCGAGCGCATGCCTGAAGTTCGTGCGGCCTTGAGCTTTCCGCTCGGCCACGGCGTGCTGGACCTGGCCACCCGGCGCAAGATCGGCAAGTCCCTGGTAGGTCAGTACGACCAGGCCATTCTCCTGCCCAACTCGTTGAAGTCGGCGCTGGTGCCGTTTTTTGCCGGGATCGCGAAACGTACCGGCTGGCGCGGCGAATTCCGCTACGGCCTGCTCAATGACGTGCGCAAGCTGGACAAGCCACGCTATCCGCTGATGATCGAGCGGTTCATGGCCCTGGCCTACGAGCCGGGTGCCGAATTGCCGCAGCCTTATCCGCGCCCGCGCCTGCAGATCGACCCGGCCAGCCGCGAGGCAGCCCTGGGCAAGTTCGAACTGACGCTCGACCGACCCGTGCTGGCCCTGTGCCCTGGCGCCGAATTCGGTGAATCCAAGCGCTGGCCGTCGGAGCATTACGCGAAAGTCGCCGAGGCGAAGATCCGCGAAGGCTGGCAGGTCTGGCTGTTCGGTTCGAAAAATGACCACGCGGTTGGCGAAGACATTCGTCAGCGACTGATTCCCGGGTTGCGCGAAGAAGCGGTGAATCTCAGTGGCGAGACCTCGCTGGCCGAGGCGATCGACCTGCTGTCCTGTGCCGACTCGGTGGTGTCCAATGACTCCGGCCTGATGCACGTGGCCGCCGCGTTGAATCGTCCACTGGTGGCGGTCTACGGCTCGACTTCGCCAGGCTTCACGCCGCCGTTGGCGGACCAGGTGGAAATCGTCCGCCTGGGGCTGGAATGCAGCCCGTGCTTCGAGCGTACCTGTCGTTTCGGTCACTACAACTGCCTGCGCCAGTTGTTGCCTGCGCCGGTGAATGAAGCCCTGCAGCGTTTGCAGGGTGTTCCGGTCGAGGTTCAGTAACTTGCGAGTATTGCTGGTCAAGACGTCCTCCCTGGGGGATGTGATTCATGCCCTGCCGGCGCTGACCGATGCAGCCCGGGCGATTCCCGGTATCCGCTTCGACTGGGTGGTCGAGGAAGGCTTCGCCGAAATTCCGAGCTGGCATCCGGCGGTCGACAAGGTGATTCCGGTGGCGATCCGTCGCTGGCGCAAGAACCTTTGGCAGACCTTCAGGAGCGGCGAATGGAAGCGCTTCAAGCAGAGTGTGCGGGCGGCGAAATACGACCTGGTGATCGATGCCCAGGGACTGGTGAAAAGCGCGTTCCTGACCCGTTATGTCAAGGCCCCGGTTGCCGGGCTGGACAAGCAGTCGGCCCGTGAGCCGTTGGCGAGCCGTTTCTATTCCCGGCGCCTGGCGGTTGCCCGTGGCCAGCATGCGGTCGAGCGGGTGCGCCAGCTGTTTGCGGTGGCCCTTGGCTACGACCTGCCCAGCGGGCTGGGCGATTACGGGCTGGATGTCGATCGGCTGGTGGAGTTGCCACGTCGCAATCCGTTCGTGCTGTTTCTGCATGGCACCACCTGGGATACCAAGCACTGGCCGGAAGCCTATTGGCGGGAACTGGCCGAGCGCATGGGGCACCTGGGAATCGAGGTGCGCCTGCCCTGGGGCAATCCGGACGAGAAGGCTCGCGCCGAGCGTATCGCCCGTGGCCTGAGAAATGCCGTGGTGTTGCCCAAGCTCAACCTGGCCGGAGTGGCCAAGGTGCTCGCCGGTGCCAGTGCCTGTGTCGCCGTGGATACCGGCCTCGGGCACCTGGCCGCGGCCCTGGATGTGCCGACGCTGTCGCTGTTCGGCCCGACCAATCCCGGGCTGACCGGCGCCTATGGCAAGTCGCAGATTCACCTGGCGAGCAACTTCCCCTGCGCGCCTTGCCTGCAAAAGAAGTGCACCTATGTGCCGACCGCCGAAGACCAGAAGCGCTTCGATCTCAAGCGCGAGTTGCCGTTGTGCTTCACGCGGCTCAACCCCGAACGTGTTGCCAGCCGGCTGACCGCGTTGTTACTGGCCGAGGAGCGGCACTGATGCAACTGGCTTTTGTCCTGTACAAATATTTTCCTTTTGGTGGGCTGCAGCGCGACTTCATGCGTATCGCGCTGGAGTGCCAGAAGCGTGGTCACCAGATTCGCGTCTACACGTTGATCTGGGAAGGCGATATCCCGCCAGGCTTCGAAGTGCTGGTGGTGCCGATCAAGGCATTCTCCAACCATCGGCGCAACGAGAAGCTCAGCGCCTGGATGGAGGCCGACCTGGCCAAGCGCCCGGTCGATCGGCTGATCGGCTTCAACAAGATGCCCGGCCTTGACGTTTACTATGCCGCTGACGGCTGCTTCGAGGACAAGGCGCAGAACCTGCGTCACTCGCTGTACCGTTTCTGGGGCCGCTACAAGCACTTCGCCGAGTACGAGCGAGCGGTGTTCGCCCGGGAGGCGAACACCGAGATCCTGATGATTTCCGAAGTCCAGCAGCCGCTGTTCATCAAGCACTACGACACGCCGCTGGAGCGCTTCCACCTGCTGCCGCCGGGGATCGCCCAGGATCGGCGGGCACCCGCCAACGCTGCGCAGATCCGTGCCGAGTTCCGGCGTGAATTCAAGCTGGCGGACGACGACTATCTGCTCGTGCAGATCGGTTCCGGGTTCAAGACCAAGGGCGTCGATCGCAGTCTGAAGGCCCTGGCGGCATTGCCGGCGGAGCTGAAAAAACGCACCCGGCTATTTGTCATCGGCCAGGACGACCCCAAGGTATTCCAGGTGCAGAGTGCGGCGCTGGGCCTGGGCGAGCATGTGCAGTTTCTCAAGGGGCGCAGCGACATCCCGCGTTTCCTGCTGGGGGCAGACCTGCTGATTCATCCGGCCTACAACGAGAACACCGGTACCGTGCTGCTCGAAGCGCTGGTGTCCGGGTTGCCGGTGCTGGTCAGCGCGGTCTGCGGTTATGCCCACTATATTGCCGAGGCCGATGGTGGCCTGGTGCTGGACGAGCCTTTCGAGCAGAACCAGCTCAATCAATACCTGAACCGGATGCTGTCCGATGGGGCGGCACGCATGGCATGGAGCCGCAACGGTCTGGCCTTCGCCGAGACGGCCGACCTCTATAGCATGCCGCAGCACGCTGCGGATGTGATTCTGGCGGAGCAGCACCGATGAAGTTGATCCTTGCCGAGCCCTTCAAGAGCCTCTGGGCTGGACGCGATGCGTTCGCCGAGGTCGAGCGCTTGCAGGGCAAGGTTTACCGTGAGCTGGAGGCTCGTCGGACGTTGCGTACGGAAGTCGCCGGGCGTGGTTATTTCGTGAAAATCCACCATGGCATCGGTTGGCGCGAGATCTTCAAGAACCTCCTGACCGCGAAGAGGCCCGTGCTGGGTGCGGGGCAGGAATGGCAGGCGATCCAGTGCCTGCACAAGGCCGGGGTCCCGACGATGACCGCTGTTGCCTATGGCGAGCGCGGCGGCAATCCGGCTGGCCAGGATTCGTTCATCGTGACCGAGGAGCTGGCGCCCACCATCAGCCTCGAGGATTTTACCCTGCAATGGCCCGAGCAGCCGCCAGAGCCGCGGCTCAAGCGTGCGCTGATCGCCGAGGTCGCGCGCATGACCGGTGGCATGCACCGCGCCGGGCTCAATCATCGTGACTGCTATATCGCCCATTTCCTGCTGCACACCGACAAGCCGGTGACTGCCGATGACCTCAAGCTTTCGGTCATTGACCTGCATCGTGCGCAGGTTCGCCCGAGCGTTCCGAGACGCTGGCGTAACAAGGACCTGGCCGGGTTGTATTTCTCGGTGCTGGATATCGGCCTGACGCAACGCGACAAGCTGCGTTTCCTGCGGGACTATTTCCGCCAGCCGCTGCGCCAGATCCTGCGTGACGAAGCGTCGTTGCTGGCCTGGCTGGAGCGCAAGTCGGGCAAGCTCTACGAGCGCAAGCAGCGCTACGGGGATGCGCTCTGATGTCGGGTTGGAAACTGGAGCCCGAATACGCAGCGCTGGCGGATGACTTCGGCAGTCTGGAGGCGGTATTCGCCCTTGACGGCGAGCATCTGACCCGCGATCCGCTGTCCGAGGTCATTCGGGTCAACCGTGATGGCGTGAATTATTACGTCAAGCGCTACTCCGGTGCGGGCAAGGGGTTGCGGCAGTACTTTGGCCGGCCCCGGGTCCGTTCCGAATGGCAGAATCTCAAGCGTTTCGCCAAGTGGGGCATCCCGACCGCCGAGGTTGTCGCCTGGGGGCTGGAGCGCCGTGGCGCGGCCTATCACCGTGGGGCGATGATCACCCGTGAACTGCCCCGCACCGAGGACCTTTCGGCCCTGGCCAGCCGCAATGATCCATTGTTGCGTGACCGCGCCTGGGTTGATGGCATCAGCCGGCAGTTGGCCCGCTACACGCGGATCATGCATGACCAGCGCTTTACCCATAACGACCTGAAGTGGCGCAATCTGCTGGTCGATGACCAGGCCAGGCTGTTCCTGATCGATTGCCCCAATGGCGAGTTCTGGCGCGGTTTCTGGCTGCGCTACCGGATCACCAAGGACCTGGCCTGCCTGGACAAGGTGGCCAAGTATCACTTGTCGTTCACCCAGCGGCTGCGGTTTTACCTGCAGTACTGCCAACGTAGTCGGCTGAATGCGGCAGACAAGAAGCGCATTCGGCATGTGTTGAGATTCTTCGAGGGACGGGAATGAGCGACTTCCTGGCGGCTGTCGACCGCCCATTGCTGGAGCGTAACGGGCTCGGCAATTTCGATGCGCTATGGAACAAGGAGCTGGAGGCGGTGGACGAGCCCAACACCAGTGGTGGTGGTTGGAGCAGCGTGTATCGCTTGGAGCTGGAGGGCCAGGGCTATTACCTCAAGCGCCAGAGCAACTACCTGACACGCACCCTGCACAGTCCGTTGGGGGAGCCGACCTTCGCTCGCGAGTTCCGCAATATCAGCCGTTACCAGCGCCTGGGTATTCCGGCCCTGCAAGCTGTATTCTTTGGTGAGCGCGTGGTGAAGGGCGAGCGCCGGGCCGTCCTGTTGACCCGGGCGCTGGATGGCTGGAACGACCTGGATTCGTTGCTGGAGCAATGGCCGCAACTGGCTCAGGCGCAACGCCAGGCAATCCTGCGCTGCTGTGGCCTGCTGGCTCGGCGGCTGCACGGGTTGCGGCAGGTCCATGGCTGCTTCTATCCCAAGCATATCTTTCTGCAGGCAGTGGCGGGTACCTATCAGGCGCAACTGATCGACCTGGAAAAGACTCGGCCGTTGCTGTTCGGTCAGCGTGATCGGGTCAAGGATCTCGAGCCGTTGCTGCGTCGGGCGCCGGTCTGGAGCGAGGATGATGTCCGCGTGCTGTTGGCGGCCTATCTTGACCAGTCGCAGGATAGTTCGCTGGTGGATGCCTGGCTCCAGCGCCTGGGCGCGCGCAGCAGCAAGAAGGGGGGCCGTTGATGCGCTTGTCCGAGTTGAAGTCTGCCGGGCGGACGCCGGTTCTGCCCTTGAGCATCGAGCTGGCGGATGCTGCCGGTCCCGGGCAGTTGCAATTGCTCAGCTTGCTGCGGGTTCTGCCCGGGCAGCGTTATGTCGGTGCCGGGGTCTGGCGTGGTCGCACGGTGTTGGCCAAGTTGCTGGTCGGTGGCAAGGCGGCCCGGCATTTCCAGCGTGAGTTGCAGGGTGTGCGCCTGCTCGCCGAGCAGGGATTGGTTACGCCGTTGTTGCTGGCTGATGGTCTGCAGGAAGGCGAGGGTGGCTGGCTGCTGTTCGAGTTCCTGGAAGGCGCCGAGAGCCTGGCCGATGCCTGGGAGCGGGTAGAGATGCTTCCAGTCCTGGCGGACGAACAGCAGGCGGTGTTGGGCGAAGCCCTGGGCGCGATTGCGCAGATGCATGGCAAGGGGTTGTGGCAGGAGGATCTGCATCTGGACAACCTGTTGCGTCATGGCGGCAGGCTGCATCTGATCGACGGCGCCGGGATCCGTGTCGAGGAGGCGGGCAAGCCGCTGTCCCGGCAGAAGGTGCTGGAAAATCTCGGGGTGTTCTTCGCCCAGTTGCCCCGGCACTTCGAGCCGTTCATCGAGGAGTTGCTGGTGCATTACCTGTTGAGCAATGCCGAGCATGCCTTGCCGCTGGAGGCATTGCTCAAGCAGGTGGAGAGGATTCGTGGCTGGCGCCTGAAGGACTTCATCAGCAAGATCGGTCGTGAGTGCACCCTGTTCAGCGTTCAGCGTGGGCCGTTCGCCTTGCGCGCCATTCGTCGCGAGGAAGAGGCAACCATGTTGCCGGTGTTGTCCCGGGCTGACGTCCTGCTCGACCAGGGGCATCTGTACAAGACCGGTGGTGCTGCCAGCGTCGGCCGAGTCGAGGTGAGTGGTCGACCGTTGTTGCTCAAGCGCTACAACATCAAGGGCTTCGCCCACTGGCTCAAGCGTTTCTGGCGCCCGAGCCGCGCCTGGCATTCGTGGCGCGAGGGCAATCGCCTGGCGTTTCTTGGCATTGCCACGCCCAGGCCGCTGGCCGTGCTGGAGAAACGCTTCCTCTGGCTGCGTCGCCAGGCCTATCTGGTCACCGAATATCTGCCGGGGCCGGATATCATCGAGCGTTTTGCACCCCATGTCGAAAGCGGTGCCGTACCCGAGGTCGAGTTGCAGGCCTTGGATCAGCTGTTTGCCGATCTGATTCGCGAGCGCATCAGTCACGGTGACTTCAAGGGGCACAACCTGTTCTGGCATGAGGGGCGCTGGACGCTGATCGATCTGGATGCGGTGCGCCAGCATCATTCGAACAGCAGCTTTGCCCCGGCCTACGCTCGCGATCGAGCACGGTTCATGCGTAACTGGTCCGACAGCAGCGCCTTGTACCGGGTCATCGATGGGCGGTTGCCCAAGGCAATCGAGTCGGTCGATTGATCCGGTGATCGCCGCAGGCCCTCGTGCCGCGGCGATCGGTCGCTCACGACTTGCCGCTAGAGGCTTGTAGCCGCTTTTACGCTATAATCCCGCCCTTTAGCTGTTTCTCGCCCTCTGCGAGGACACATTTTTTCAAGGCGCATCGCCGCCTGCATGCAGACTTAATAGAGGCTAGACCCCTGTGGCATTGACGATTCTTGGCCTGTCCGGCGCCCTTAGCCATGATCCTTCCGCAGCCTTGTACATCGACGGCAAGCTGATTGCGGCCGCCGAGGAAGAGCGCTTCGTACGCGATAAACATGCAAAGAACCGCATGCCCTACGAATCGGCGAAATTCTGCCTGGAACAGGCTGGCATCAAGCCGTCCGACGTCGATGTGGTGGCGATTCCGTTCGCGCCGATCAGCCTGTTCGGCAAGGCTCGCTGGCACTACGCCAAGCGTTACTGGTATGCCCCGGACCGTGCGCTCGATGCGATCCTGATGGGCAACCGTCGCTACAAGCGCTATCGCAAGAAGATCGTCTGGTGCCTGGAGCAGTTGGGCTTCGATCCGAAGAAGATCAAGATCGAGCCGGTCGAGCACCACCTGGCCCACGCCTCCAGTGCCTATCATTGCTCCGGTTTCAAGGAGAAGACCGCGATCCTCGGGATCGACGGCAAGGGTGAGTACGCCACCACCTTCTTCGGCTACGGTGAAAACGGCAAGATCCACAAGATCAAGGAGTTCTTCGATCCGGATTCCCTGGGTGGCCTGTATGGCGCGATCACCGAGTTCCTCGGCTTCGAAATGCTCGATGGCGAGTTCAAGGTCATGGGCATGGCTCCCTACGGCGATGCCAGCAAGTACGATTTTTCGCGCCTGGCTTCTTTCGAGAATGGCGAACTGGTGATCAACACCGAGTACGCCAACGTCATCGGCCTGCGTCGCTACAAGGAAAAGGGCAAGGGCTTCTACTTTTCGCCGAAGCTGATCGAGTGGCTGGGTCCCAAGCGCGAAGGCGACATCGCCGACGAGCCGTACATCCATTACGCCGCCAGCATGCAGGCGCTGTTCGAGAAACTGGCCCTGCAGATGATCGACCACTACCTGGGCGACATCCTCAAGGAAACCGGCAAGCTGGCCTTCGCGGGCGGCTGTGCGCTGAACGTCAAGCTGAACCAGAAGATCATCGCCCGCGATGACCTCAAGGAACTGTTCGTCCAGCCCGCTTCCGGCGACGCCGGTACCGCGGTCGGTGCGGCGGCCTATGTCTCCCACGCCCGTGGCGTGCCGGTGGAGAAGATGGAGCACGTCTACCTCGGCCCGTCCTACAGCAACGAGGACGTGATCGCGGCCTGTGCCCGTCATCCGAATGCGCCGAAATGGCGCAAGCTGGACAACATGCCGGAGCAGATCGCCAAGATTATGGTCGACGGCAACCCGGTGGCCTGGTTCCAGGGACGCATGGAGTTCGGTCCACGTGCCTTGGGCGGTCGCTCGATCATCGGCTGCCCGAGCGTCGCCGGCGTGGCGGATCGGATCAACCACCAGATCAAGTTCCGCGAGCGCTGGAGGCCTTTCTGCCCGTCGATGCTCGACACCGTCGCGCCGCAGATGATCAAGATCGATCATCCGGCACCGTTCATGACCTTCACCTTCGAAGTGGCCGAGGAGTGGAAGACCCGCGTGCCGGAAGTCGTCCACGAAGACGGTACCTCCCGTGCCCAGGTGCTCAAGCGCGAGTACAACCCGCGCTACTACGACATGATGAAGGCTTTGGAAGTCCTGACCGGCAACGGTGTGTCGCTGAATACTTCGCTGAACCGTCGTGGCGAGCCGATGATCTGCTCGCCGACCGATGCCCTGAACATGTTCTTCGGTTCCGACCTGCAGTACCTGATCATGGAAGACATCCTGGTGGTCAAAGACGGCGCGGATGCTTATGACACGCTCGGTTGAGCGCCATGTGCTGCAATTCTGCCACGGGTATGACGGGCCTTTCCTCGATTGTGCCCGCCAGTACGCCAGCCTGTTTAGCGGTACCGGCTATCGGGTGACCACGGTGTTTCTCACCGGGGCCGCTGATGCCGAGGTTGCGGCGGGCTGTGCTTCGGACGAAGTGCTGTTCATGGAGTACAGCTCGAAGGCTATCCGTGGCCTCAAACTCGGTGCTATCGGCGATCTGCGCAAGATCGCCGCCTCGCGCAACTTCAGCTTCTGTATCGCCCATCGTTTCAAGCCGATCTATATCGCCTTGCTCGCCACCGCGTTGCCGGTCATCGGGGTGCACCATGCGTTCGGTGACTATGCGCGGAGCAGTCGCAAACTGTTTGCCCATCTGTTTCGCAAGCGTCTGAGCCTGCTCGGTGTCTCCGATGCCGTACGCGATGATATGCGCCAGTGCCTGCCGAAATGGCCGGCCGAGCGGGTTCGCACGCTCTACAACCGTATCGATGTCGAGGCGTTGCAAGCCTCGCAGCTTCCGGCTGCGCAGGCACGCGAAGCCCTCGGCTTGCCGGCGGATAGCTGGATCGTCGGCAATGTCGGCCGGTTGCACCCGGACAAGGACCAGGCGACATTGATCCGCGGGTTCGCCCAGGCCTTGGAGCGCCTACCGGCCAAGAGCCGGCTGGTGATACTCGGTACCGGACGCCTGGAACAGGAACTCAAGGCGCTGGCCGGCGAGCTCGGGATTGCCGAGCGCGTGCTGTTCCTTGGTCAGGTACCGGAGGCGCGCCGCTATTTCCGGGCTTTCGACGTATTTGCGCTGAGCTCCGATCACGAGCCGTTCGGCATGGTCCTGCTGGAGGCCATGGTGGCCGGTGTACCGTTGCTGGCTACCGCCTGTGGCGGTGCCCGGGAAGTGGTCGAAGGGGTTGGTGTTCTTTTCCCCTTCGGCGATGCCCAGCACTTGGCCCAAGGGCTGCAGCACCTGGCTGCACTGGATGACGAACAGCGCCAGGCTTGTGCCGAACGGATGCTGGCGCGAGTGCACGAACGGTTCTCTGACCAGGCGGTCCGTGAGGCTTTCTGGCACTTGCCACAAGTCACCGACCTGACAGCGGAGGCCTGATGCTCAACCTATTCCAGGGTTGGCGCGAGCGAGGCTGGTCGGTGGTGGATGCCGCAACCTACAGCGAGGCCTGGCAGCGTTTTGGTGGCAGCGTCGCGACGCACCCATTGGTAGTCGATCGCCTGGCCGGCCTGGCCGGGATTCCGGTGCGCTATCTGGCTTTCGAGCAGGGTGGCGAACTGCAGGCAGCAATTCCGACCTGGGGGCGTGATCTGGCGCTGTCCAAGGACGTGCTCAAGCGCCAGGGCAAGAAGGGGCTGTTCGATCTAGGCAACGCCGAGCTGATCCTGCCGGCAGCGGCGGGGGCTAAGGCGCCTCTTCGTCACCGTGGTCGTTACTTGTCCGAGTTGAACGCCGACCGCTTCAGCGGCCTGCAGGCGCAGGTCGAGCAACTGGCGATGGCGCGTACACCGGAAGATCTGTCGAAGAAGTTTCGCTACAACCAGCGCCGCGAGTTGCGCCTGCTTGAAGAGGCGGGCGGTGTGGTGCGTCCGGTCAACGAGTTCTCCAGTGTCGAATTGGCAGCTATCTACTGCGACCTGTTCCAGCGGCGCTGGGGCTTCACTGCGACGGGGGCGGAGCGCATGGCCGAGGTCGTCGAGCTGCTGCGCGACCTGTTGATCGGTTCGGTGATCTTTCTCAATGATGCGCCGATCGCCGTGCAGTTGATCTACCGGGTCGAGTCTCCCGAGTGGATCAGCGTCGAGTACGTCAATGGCGGTGTCGATCCCGAGACCCGGGCCTTCAGCCCTGGTAGTGTACTGAGTTTCCTCAACACCCAGAGCGCCTGGGAAGACGCCCGGGCGCGGGGCAAGTCGTTGCGTTTTTCGTTCGGGCGTGCCGACCGTGAGTACAAGGATCGTTGGTGCAACCCCGTGCCGGTGTTCAAGGTATGAGCCGCAAGCAGCAGTTGCTCAAGCGTCATCGCCGTAACAAGCGATTGGTGCTGCTAATTGGCCTGGTGCTGCTGGTCGCGGTCGGCGTGCTGGTGGCCTGGTGGTTACCCCTGATCCTCGCGGTGGCGGCTTGGGTTGCTCATGAGGCTTGGTTTGCCGATCACCTGTTCTACTCTCCGGGTGACGACTATCAATATGCCTTCCCCGAGGGGAGTGAGCAGCTGGCTGGCCGCCTGGACGGTGGGTTATTGAAGCTGGATGCCGCTCCTGCGCTGGTCGGCGACGAGACCCTGATTCTGGCAATCAGGCTCAAGAGTCGTTGGCTGGGCCGCTTCGTTGATCCGGCAGTCGAGATCCGAGGTGCCGATGCCTCCGATCGCCAGACCTTCGAGCGTGGTGTCAGCGGCTTGCGCTATCTCAATCTGGGCGGCTTTGCTCCGGCGCTGTCCGCGGGTTCACTGTGTTTACGCGGGCGTTTTTGCCGTTTGCTCGGTGAGCCCGTGCTGTGGGTCTTCCGTCAGCCGGATCTGCGCCGACAGCGTGTGATGGTGATCGCTCCCCATGCCGACGATGCCGAGTTGGCGGCCTATGGTTTGTACAGTCAGGCCGACGAAGCCTGGATCGTTACCCTGACCGCCGGCGAAATCGAGGCCGAGCATTACCAGGCAATGGGATTGCCCCGTGCTGAAGCGGCGCGTCTCAAGGGGCGCCTGCGCGCCTGGGACAGTATTGCGGTGCCACGCTGGGCCGGTGTGCCGCAGGAGCGCTGCGTCCAGCTTGGCTATTTCTGTCTGCAATTGCCGGCCATGCAGGCCGCGCCGGACCAACCGGTGGCGTCCCGTGAGGCCGGGCTGGACGATATTCGCCTGTTCCGCCAGTTCAATTCATTTGCCCTGCCTGGTGATCAGGATGGTGCGCCCAGTTGGAACAACCTGCTGGCTGATCTGCGCGAACTGCTGAACCGTGCCCGGCCACAAGTTATTGTCCTGCCGCACCCCTCTCTCGATCCGCATCCGGACCATATCTGCGCCCAGGCGGCGGTGATGGAAGCCTTGCAGGGGTTGGAGTGGCAGCCGACAACGCTGCTGGGGTATGCCAACCACCTGCATGACAATGATCGTTGGCCCATGGGTGATTCCGGTGCCGGAGTCGCCTTGCCGCCGGTCTTCGATACTGCACAGGTGATGCAGCCCTACTGCCTGCCGTTGTCGCTGGAGCAGCAGCGTGACAAGGCCATGGCGCTGGGCATGATGCATGATCTCCAGCCGCGTGCGCCGTTCAAGCGTCGAGTTCGACGTTTACTGCAGCGCCTATTGGCGCTGCGCAATCCATCGCCCTATGGCGAGAATGAATTTTTCCGCAAGGCCGTGCGCAGGCACGAGCTGTTCTGGCGCCTGTGATGGTGGCAAGGAAGGACATGAAAGTTCTGTTTCTGGTTCAGAAAGAGCAACGGGCCATTCTGGACCGGTTCTACGAGGGAATCGCGGCCAGCTGCGAATGTGATCTGCGTTGGCTCACCAGTGGGGAGCAGCGTAACCTGCGGGGCTACTTCCGTCGACACGTCGATGTGTCACGTTATGATCGCATTGTGTTTTTCCTGCGTTTCAAGCAGGAGATCCGGCAGGTCGGCTTCATTCGTACCATTCCCAACCTGGTGATCCTGGAACACGATGCCTACCAGAATTACATCCCCTGCAAGTACACGGGGAAGTTCAGCAGGCACTATCGGCAACTACCATGGGCGCGAGTCATCAGTTCCGGGTTCATGGTCAGTGAGCGCCTGCGTGAAGAAGGTTTTGATGCGGTATTTGTGCCCAAGGGATACGATCAGGGCCTGCTGGCCGACCAGGGGTGTGAACGGGATATCGAGTTGGCGTTCGTTGGGAGTACCAACAGCGTTGCCTACAGCGGGCGCAAGGCCCTGCTGGATGAGTTGGCGCAGGTCGAACCGTTGTTGGTCACGCGAACCAAATCGGGTGACGAGTATCGCGACACGCTTAATCGTATTCGATTTTTCGTTAGTGCTGATGTCGGCATGGGCGAATACATGATCAAGAACTTCGAGGCTCTTGCCTGTGGGTGCGTGCTGCTGGCCTATGACCAGGGTGAGGCGGAGAACCGTGCCCTTGGGTTGGTGGATATGCACAACGTGGTTTTCTACCAGACGATCCCCCAGTTGCAGGAAAAGCTGGCCCTGTTGCGCGCTGATCCTGGCCTGGTTGCTCGCATTGCGCGCAATGGGCGCGACCTGGCGGTTGCCCATTATGGCTTTTCCCGGATTGGTCAACGTGTTGTCGAGGTCATGCAGCCAGCGTTACGCAGTCACCCTCCGTTGAGCTGGCTTGAACGTCTTCGTTTGCGGATAGGTATTTGATGGCGATTTGATGTCGTTCATGTCAAGCTTTCGAGTAACTCTCTTGAGCGCCATCGCGAGGTACCTTGGTACCGTTGCAAGCGGATAAGGTGGCTATCGGGACTCTTTTGTTGTCATTGAATCAGGACCTGATGGCATGATGTTCGTGTTCGAGAGCAGCGGGGCGGTCCGTTGAGCATTATCAATGTGATGTGGTCTGGTGGTGCAGCCTATGTTTCCGTACATAAAGTGCATCAACAGGTACTCTCCCAGCTCGATCCTGGCAGCCCTGTCGAGACCTGGTTGTTGCAGGGTGAAGGCATTCCGGATTCGAGCGTATTTGGACCATGCCGTGAATGGCAACTGTCGTCAGCTGCGCTGAAGGGGCGGGGTCTGGCACGTTTGATGAGACCTTGGCTTCAGGGTCGTTTCCTCCGTGCCCTCCAGAAGAGCAATGCGCATGTAGTTCTGCTCGATGGTATCGGTGCTGCACGCTTCTTGTTGCCTGTCATTAGAAAGTTGCCCGAGATTCGAGCGGTTGTGCTGTTTCATGGGCAGACTCGCTTCAGGCGTGCGGATCATGCGCTGTTCGCTCGGTTTCCTGCTTCTCAATTGCAGCTGGCGGCTGTCTCTCGAACGCTGGCTGTCAGTCTGCAAACGAATCTGCAGGCTCCGGCGATGACGTTGCGTACCGCACTGGAGCCTGAAGCCTTTCTTGCCGCAGCGGTCACTCGTGAGCAGGCGCGAGAGATATTGGGAGTTCCCTCCGATGTCGGGCCGGTATTTGGTGCGGTCGGTCGATTGGTGGCCGACAAGGGCTTTGGTTGTCTGTTGGAAGCCTTTTCCCGCTTGAGTGTCAGATACCCTGAGGCAAGGTTGTGGATCATTGGTGAAGGAGCGGAGCGCACCTCGCTTGAAGCCCGAATAGCACAGTTTGGTCTGGGTGACAGGGTATGCTTGCCTGGCCATATCGACGATGCCGCCCGTCTTTTCAAGGCTTTCGACTGGCTGGTGGTTCCATCACGCGCCGAAGGGCTGGGTTTGATTGTGCAGGAGGCGGTGCTGGCCAGGGTTCCGGTGTTGCTCAGTGACCTGGAGGTTTTTCGCGAGCAGTTGGGCGATGCCGCCCGCTATGTGTCCGTCGATGATCCGAGCGCCTGGGCAGAGGCCATGTCGAAGGCAATCGGGCAATCTGGTCTTCAGGTCGCCAACGAGCAGAGTGTTGTGCTTGACCCACAAGGTTCCTGGCGGCAATTTCGCCAGGGTGTACGTGCCTTGCTGTCAACGGGAAAGTAGCGCCTGCTCGAGGCTCTGGAGCGGGAAGTCGTCATTGAGCTGTTCGCGCCCGAGATAACGAGCAAAGTGTTGCAGGTTGCGTTTGATCAGGCGCTGGGGTAGCGGCGTCTTGAAAAATCGCATGTCGGCGACATCGATGAGCCCCAGTTTTCCCTCGGGGGTCCTGACGACATTGCCCAGGTGCAGAGAGCGAAAGTAGATGCCCGATTCATGCAGGTTGCGGATCAGGTCTATCAGTGCTGGTAGCATCTGTGGCCAGCTGAAGCCTGGCTCCTGTGCGATCTGTCGCAGTGTTTGTCCGGGGAGCGGTTGATACAGCACGGCGGTCATGCCGGGCGCTTCCAGTGAGTAGAACTCCATAACCGACAGCGTAGGGATTCCCAGCCCGGAAAGGCGCTGTGCATTGTCGATGAAGCGCTTGGAGTACGGGCGCAGCAATGCGGACGAAAAAAAGCGTTTGCGTCGGAACAGTTTAAGTATTTTTTCGTCTTGCAACAGGTAGACTTTCGCACCGAAGCTGTCGGCCTCAAGAATTTTCGCGCCGTCGATCAGTGAATTCAAAGCGGCGTTCGAAAGTCGGGAGCATTGCATCGTTGAAACCTTTTGGGGTTGCTTGCCGTGTGGCGGGCAATAATGCCCAAAAGTTGTCGTTTTCACCATGGCAGTTTTGACGCCGGGTGGGCCAGGAGAGTTGGATGTACGCAAGTCGTTGGACGCAGGGTTGGATGGGCTTTGCCCTCTTATGGTTTTTACTGGCAATCGCTTTTGCCCCGACTAATAAAGTCTACCAGCAAGGTATGGCGCTTTTTCTCTGGGTGCCAACCTTGTGCCTGGTTTGGCCTGCCCGCAGCAGGCTTGCTGAAGTCTGGCGCACGCAACGTATGCTATGCCTGGCGGTCTTGGCATTGTGCGGCTGGGCGCTGCTTTCGATGCTCTGGAGTCAGGAGCCTGACCTGACTCGCGGCCCCAAGCGGTTGCTCTATATTCTGGTCTTTCTGCTGTTTTTCCCGATTCTTGCTGGCGGCCGTCCTGAGCGGGTGATTCGCCTGATGCAATGGGGAGGGCTGGGGTTGGCCCTGGTGGCCCTTTTGGCGATCATTCGTTTCTACTGGCTTGAAGGTAATCCTTGGTTTGGGCGCCTGAGTGGCTTGGGCGAACTCGCTCACCCTATTCTAGGCGGATATGCCCTGGGGCTGGCGATGGTCTGGATGCTCTCCTGGGTGCCTCCATCACGCTTGATGCGTGTTGTCTGGTGCCTGGCGCTGGGAGTGCTCTGTGCATTTGTGGTGCTATGCCAAAGTCGAGGTGTGGCGGTGGCTTTGTTGGCAACGATCCTGACTGCACCTCTTTGGCGTCGTGACCGGCAAACACTCTTGCTGGCCCTTGCCTCGCTGCTGTTCGCCATCGTGGTTTTCTGGTTGCTTGCGCCGCTTGTGTTGGAGCGTGGTGTGTCTTACAGGCCGCAGATCTTTATGGCCAGCCTTCAGATGATCGCCGAGCGTCCTTGGACCGGGCTTGGTTTGGAAAGCAGCTACAGAGTCTTTGCTTCCGATCTGTATTTCGATCACTCACACAACCTTTTGACACACGTTGCTATCGAACTTGGTATTCCTGGGCTGCTGCTCTGGATGGCGGTTTGGCTTGCAACCCTGAGCGAGGCTTGGCGCTCCCGCCACACCCTTTTTGGACAGGGCCTTCTGGGAATATGGGTCTTCTCAACTGTAGCCATGCAATTCGATGCGGCCAGCCTGACCGGAACGCCGCGGGCCGAATGGTTCATTACTTGGCTGCCAGTTGGTCTGGCGCTGGTTTCGGCATGCGCAAGAGGCTCCAGCGGTGTGTGTGATAAAATTCCTCGTTCTACCTGATCAGTGAGCTTCACGATGAGTAATGCACCGTCCGAAACGGGACAGACTTCAAGCCTGAAAATCTATTTCAGGTTGCTGAGTTATGTGACGCCCTATATCGGCATCTTTGTGCTGAGCATTGTTGGCTTTGTGATATTTGCCTCGACCCAGCCTATGTTGGCGGGCATTCTCAAATACTTCGTCGATGGACTGACCAACCCGGAAGCGGTGCTGTTTCCACATACCCCCTACCTGCGCGATCTGCAACTGCTGCAGGCGGTACCCCTGCTGATCGTGGCCATTGCCGCCTGGCAGGGGTTGGGCTCCTATCTGGGCAACTACTATCTGGCCAAGGTTTCCCTGGGGCTGGTTCATGACCTGCGTGTCGAGTTGTTCAACAAGCTGTTGGTCCTGCCCAATCGCTATTTCGATACTCATAATTCCGGGCACCTGATTTCAAGGATCACCTTCAACGTGACCATGGTCACCGGCGCTGCCACCGATGCGATCAAGGTGGTGATTCGTGAAGGGCTGACAGTTGTGTTTCTGTTCGTCTACCTGTTGTGGATGAACTGGAAGTTGACCCTGGTAATGCTGGCCATCCTGCCGTTGATTGCAGTCATGGTGGGTAGCACCAGCAAGAAGTTCCGCAAGCAGAGCAAGAAGATCCAGGTAGCCATGGGGGATGTGACGCATGTGGCATCCGAGACCATCCAGGGGTATCGCGTGGTGCGCAGCTTCGGTGGCGAGGGCTACGAGAAGCAACGCTTCGTAAAGGCCAGTCAGAGCAACACTGACAAGCAGATGCACATGACCAAGACCGGGGCCATCTATACGCCAATGCTGCAGTTGGTGATCTACGTTGCCATGGCGGTTCTGATGTTCCTGGTCCTGTTCTTGCGCGGTGATGCCACAGCAGGTGATCTGGTGGCCTATATCACGGCGGCAGGGTTGTTGCCCAAACCCATCCGCCAGCTTTCAGAGGTCAGTTCGACTATCCAGAAAGGCGTGGCCGGGGCCGAGAGCATTTTCGAACAGCTGGATGTCGAGCCGGAAGTCGATCACGGTACTGTCGAGAGAGACACCGTTACCGGGCATCTGGAGGTGAGAGGACTGAGCTTTACCTATCCGGGAACCGATCGCCTGGTGTTGGACGATATATCTTTTTCGGCTGCACCCGGACAAATGGTTGCCCTGGTTGGGCGCTCCGGCAGCGGTAAGTCCACCTTGGCCAATCTGATCCCAAGGTTCTATCACCATGAAGTCGGCGAGATACTGCTCGATGGCGTAGATATCGAGGACTACCGTCTGTTGAACCTGCGCCGCCATATTGCCCAGGTGACCCAGAACGTCACGTTGTTCAGTGACACGGTAGCCAACAACATCGCCTATGGTGACCTGGCTGGGGCGCCGCGCGAGGATATCGAGAAGGCGGCCGCAGATGCTTATGCCAAGGACTTCATCGATCAATTACCAAAGGGTCTGGATACCCAGGTGGGCGAAAACGGTGTGCTGCTTTCAGGTGGCCAGCGCCAGCGCCTGGCGATTGCTCGTGCATTGCTGAAGAATGCGCCGTTGCTGATTCTCGATGAGGCCACTTCTGCCCTGGATACCGAGTCTGAACGACATATTCAGGGAGCCCTGGACCATGTCATGGAAGGGCGCACTACATTGGTTATCGCCCATCGCCTTTCGACTATTGAAAAGGCTGACCTGATTCTAGTCATGGATCAGGGGCGTATTGTTGAACGTGGTACTCATTCCCAATTATTGGAAAAGAACGGTTACTACGCGCGCCTACACTCTATCGGTCTTGAAGAGCCAAGCTCCCTCGGTACGGCCTGAAGCCTCGTAGGCCAAGGCTTTCAGACTTGCCTTGGCCATTTTCCTTAGCCTGATGCTTCAGTTTTGTATCAGGCTGCTTACATTCTTGACCAAGCCTAAATATTCCCGGCTGCTAGCCTTGTTATTGTTATGAAATAAATCAATGACAACTTCGAAGAGGCCATCCTCTTCGCGTAGGTTTGGGGAATGTTTCAACGCTATTTGTGGAAGTTGTTGCCCAAGTCCCAGCGTTCATTCCTGTTGGACCGTCTTTCGGTGGTCGATCGACAGGTGGTGAACAAGGCGATGTCGGCAAATGTAAGATTTCCCGATCCGTTCAAGGCTCATTCGTGCCTCTTCATCCATGTTCCTAAATGTGCAGGGAGCAGTATCAGTTCTGCACTGTTCAACGGCTGGACACCTGGGCATCTGCCTCTGTACTGGTATGAGCAGCAGTTTCCTGAACAGTTTGCCAGCAGTTTCAAGTTCGCCTTCGTTCGTGATCCATTGGAGAGGGCCTATTCGGCCTATACCTACCTTAAAGCCAGCGGTGACGCCTATCGAAGGGATCTGCCGGCCAAGGCACTGATGGACTCGTATCGGGATTTCGATGACCTGATTTACCGTTGGCTGGATCCGGATAACGTTCGCAGGCAACTTCATTTCGCGCCACAGTCAGATTTCATTACCTCTTCGCTGGGGCATCTGGCACTGGATTTCATCGGTTACCAGGAGCGCATCGAGAGTGATTTCCGGACGGTGTGCGAAAAGATCGGGGTCGATCAGCAGCTGCCGCATCTGAATCATTCGGCCCTGCGCAATCCCGCCCCGGCCAAGGATTTCTGCACAGCAAGAACTCGTCGACTGGTTCGTCGTGTCTACCAACGAGACTATGAGCTACTGGGCTATGAATAGACTGGCAACGATTCCCTTGGAAAAACCGCAGATCCGACCCTACACCCTGGCGCTCTCCACGGCAGAGCGGGCTGCGATCAAGCATCAGCGACCCTGCTGTATCTGGTTGACCGGGTTGTCGGGAGCCGGCAAGTCGACCCTGGCCAATGCCCTTGAGTTGCAGCTCAACCAGCGCGGCCTGCATACCTTCCTGCTCGATGGCGACAACGTGCGCAATGGCCTGTGCAGCGACCTGGGCATGTCTGCGAAGGCCCGCAAGGAAAACATCCGGCGAGTGTCCGAGGTGGCGCGGCTAATGGTCGATGCCGGCTTGATCGTGATCGTCTCGGCGATCTCGCCGTTTCGTGCCGACCGTGATCAGGCACGCTCGCTCTTCACGCCGCAGGAGTTTTCCTGCGTCTATGTCAGCACGCCTTTCGATGTCTGTTCCCAGCGCGATCCAAAGGGGTTGTACAAGGCCGCCCTGGCCGGACAGATCAAGGACTTCACCGGGCTCGACAGCCCCTACGAGGTACCTTTGGATGCCGATTGTGAAATCGACACGACATCCATGACATTGGAGGCTTCGACCCAGAGCCTGCTGGAGTTCCTGATCAATAAACGTTCAATTTCCAACGGTGAAACCACTCAATTGAAGCCATAGGCTAGCCGGCGGCAACCCTGTGTTAATATCGCGCCCCTGTTCATTTTGTATGTGGGTTGCTCCATGAAGTTGTCCATGCCGCGATTCGATCAAGCCCCTGTCTTGGTGGTCGGCGATGTCATGCTCGACCGTTACTGGCATGGTGGTACCTCACGGATTTCCCCTGAGGCGCCGGTACCGGTCGTCAAGGTCGAGCAGATCGAGGACCGTCCGGGCGGGGCGGCCAACGTTGCCCTGAACATTGCCGCGCTGGGCGCGCCGGCGTCCCTGGTGGGTGTCACCGGTGACGACGAGGCCGCCGACAGCCTGGCCAACAGCCTCAAGGGCGCGGGCGTGCGGGCCCTGTTCCAGCGCATTGCGCACCAGCCGACCATCGTCAAGTTGCGGGTCATGAGTCGTCACCAGCAACTGCTGCGTATCGACTTCGAAGAACCGTTCTCCACCGACGCCCTGGCACTGGGTGCCGAGGTGGATGGCCTGCTTGAAGGCATCAAGGTGCTGGTGCTGTCCGACTACGGCAAGGGGGCGCTGAAGAACCATCAGGCGCTGATCCAGGCAGCACGTACGCGGGGAATCCCGGTGCTGGCCGACCCCAAGGGCAAGGACTTCTCGATCTATCGCGGGGCCAGCCTGATCACGCCGAACCTCAGTGAGTTCGAAGCCATCGTCGGCGGTTGCGCCGACGAGCACGAGCTGGTCTCCAAGGGCGCGCAGCTCATGCAGGATCTCGACCTCGGGGCCCTGCTGGTTACCCGTGGCGAGCATGGCATGACCCTGCTGCGTCCCGATCACCCGGCCTTGCACCTGCCGGCCCGGGCTCGTGAAGTGTTCGATGTGACCGGTGCCGGCGACACCGTGATTTCCACCCTGGCCGCGGCGATTGCCGCCGGCGAGGAACTGCCCCATGCGGTAGCCCTGGCCAACCTGGCGGCGGGTATCGTGGTCGGCAAGCTGGGCACTGCGGCCATCAGTGCGCCGGAACTGCGCCGGGCGATCCAGCGTGAGGAAGGGTCCGAGCGCGGTGTCCTGGGGTTGGAGCAATTGCTGCTGGCGGTGGATGACGCGCGGGCACACAACGAGAAGATCGTATTCACCAATGGCTGCTTCGACATCCTCCATGCCGGTCATGTGACCTACCTGGAGCAGGCTCGCGCCCAGGGCGACCGACTGATCGTCGCGATCAACGACGATGCCTCGGTCAGCCGCCTGAAAGGGCCAGGCCGACCGATCAACAGTGTTGATCGGCGCATGGCGGTCCTGGCCGGTCTCGGCGCGGTGGACTGGGTGATCAGCTTCCCGGAAGGCACTCCGGAAAACCTGCTGGCCCAGGTCAAACCCGATGTGCTGGTCAAGGGCGGCGACTATGGTATCGACCAGGTGGTCGGCGCCGACATCGTCAAGGCCTACGGTGGTACGGTAAAGGTGCTGGGGCTGGTGGAAAACAGCTCGACCACGGCCATTGTCGAGAAGATCCGCAGCAACTGACCCCGTCTATCGCTGTCCGGCCTTGGCCGGCACGATCTTGCGCAGGATCTGCCTGGCCTTGCCGGTCAGGCGCCTGAGCTTGGAGTCCTTCTCCGGTTCCGCCAGCCCTTGCTGGCGGAGCCAGTCCTTCCAGCGTACCCGCTCGTCGCGCACCAGCCAGCCGTCCTGGCGGGCAAAGCTTTCCGCCAGGTACAGGCCGCGCGTGCTGGCTGCAATCAACTGGTCCTTCTTCAGGGTGTACAGCTCGGCACAGGGCTGGCCGTCTTTCAACGGCATCAGGTAGAGGTCGGGGCGTGAGCGGTTCAGGCGCGCCACCAGTTCATCGTTCTCCAGTCGCTCGTCGACATGAAACAGGCTCAGGGACTTGGCTTCCCGTGGCACGTCCAGGCGCAGGTCGTAGATCAACTGCAGCGATGCGGTCGGCAGGTGCACATAGGCTCGCGGCCGCTCCATCAGCTGTTGGGCGCCGCAGCGTACCGGCAATGCCGAGCCGGACAGCGGTGTCAGGCGAAAAGGCAGTGCCTCGCGATAGTGCAGGGCGGCGGAGTAGGGGGCTGGCAGCCAGGTGTCGTTGAACCGGCCGGTCAACCAGCCCTCAGGGGTTTCCAGCAGGCACTCTTCGGCGATCTCCTGGATGGCCGTGTGCAGCGGCAGGTTCAGTTCCTGGGCCGGGACGTAGCCGGAAATCAGCTTGAGCACCACGTCGCCGCGGTCCTGCCGGCGTTGGCGGACCAGCACCCAATAGTCACGATTCTGCCAATGCAGGGTGAGTCGTACCGACACCCCGAGGTTGGCCAGCTCCAGCGCAAAGCGCCCGGCGTCGGCGACGTTCACCGGCTTGCGCTTTTGCAGGATCTGCGCAAAGTTCAGCGGCATCCCGACGCTCTGGTAGCTCAGGCCTTCGGGAGTCGCTTCGACGAACAGGGGCAGGGTCTTGAAGTTGCTGGGGTTCTTGCGGATCAGTGTTCGCGGCATGTCGGCTCCTTCTTGCGTCGGGGTCGGCCGCATGGGCGGCATCAGTTCTGGCGAATGACCCGGGCTACGGTTGCCACATTGTGGGCCAGGTGCAGCGGATTGATGGTACCGACGATAGCACTGGCAACGCCGGGGTGCTCGAACAGCAACTCAAAGCTGGCCCGTACCGGGTCGACGCCCGGCCCCAGGCAGGCGTGACCACTGGCCAGGGCCTTTTTTACCAGAATCGCCTTGCCATGGGCAGCGGCATAGTCAATGACCGGTCGTTCGGCCTGTTCGTTCAGATTGTAGGTGATCATGGCGCAGTCACCCTGCTCCAGAGCTCTGAGGCCACCGTCGACGGTCTTTCCGGAAAAGCCGAACGCGCGGATCTTGCCTTCGCGCTTGAGCTCGGCGAGGGTCTGGTAGACATCGCTCCCTTCGAGGATCGCCAGGTCGTTGCCGTCGGAGTGCACCAGCACCAGGTCGATGAAGTCGGTCTCCAGGCGCTGCAGGCTGCGTTCCACGGAAAGACGGGTGTGCCCGGCGCTGAAGTCGTGGCGCGACTGGCCGGCCTCGAATTCCTCGCCGACCTTGCTGACGATCACCCATTCATGACGCTGCCCGCGCAGCAGCGGGCCGAGGCGCTCTTCGCTGCGGCCATAGGCCGGTGCGGTGTCGATCAGGTTGATCCCCAGGTCGCGGGTCAGCTTGAGCAACTGGCGGGCCTCGTCGTCGTCGGGAATCTGGAAGCCGCTGGGGTATTTGACGCCCTGGTCGCGGCCCAGCTTGACGGTGCCCAGGCCCAGCGGCGAGACGTTCAGGCCGGTGCTGCCCAGGGGGCGGTGCAGTTCGTGCAGGGTTGGCAGGCTCATGGCAGCAGTTGTTCCCAGGCGGTTTGTGTCATGGCGGGGCGAGGCAGCTCGGGCAATGCCGGCGCATGGCCGGGCTGGATGCCATCGCGCTGCAGGCTGGCGATGACCCGGTCGGCGAAGTCTGGCGCCAGCGCCAGCTTGGTCGGCCAGCCGACCAGCAGGCGCCCGTCGTCGGCGAGAAAGGCATTGTCCGGACGGGTCAGGCCCGTTTGCTGGGGCTCGGCGCGATCGACCCGCAGGGTGGCCCAGCGGCTCTGGCTCTGGTCGATCCAGGGCAGCAGGTTCTCCAGTTCCTTGCGTGCGGCGGCAATCTGCTCGGCGCTGTCGCGCGCGACGCCCTCGGCCTCGGCGATGTCGCCGCCGAGGTACCAGACCCACTGGCCATCAGCTGCAGGGTGGGTGGTCACGGTGATCCGTGGCTTCGGGCCGCCGCCCAGGCAGTGGGCGTAGAGCGGCTTGAGGCTCGGCCCCTTGACCAGCACCATGTGCAGCGGGCGCTTCTGCATTGCCGGCTGGCTCAGGCCCAGGGCTTGCAGCAGTTCGGCGTTGCCGGCACCGGCGCTGAGCACGATGCGCTGGGCGCGGATCTCGCGCTCGTCGACACGCAGGCCGACCAGTTGATCGTGCTCCCGCAGCGGCTCGATCTTCTGTCCGGCCAGCAGGCCGTCGCCGGCCAGTTCGGCCAGGCGCTCGATCAGGCTGGGAACATCGACCACCAGTTCGGCCAGGCGATAGACCTTGCCCTTGAAGCGCGGGTTCTGCAGGGCTGGTGGCAGTTGGTCGCCCTTGACCTGGTCGACCCGGCCGCGCACGGCCTTGCTGGCGAAGAAGCTGGTGAGGTTGCCGGCCAGGGTGCCTGGGGACCAGAGGTAATGGGCGTCCGACAGCAGGCGTACACCGGACAGGTCGAGTTCGCCAGTGCCGGCCAGGGCCTCACGCCAGCGCCGCGGCATGTCGGCGATGGCTTCCGAGGCGCCGGTCAGGGCGCCGTGCAGCGCATATTTGGCGCCACCATGGATGATGCCCTGGGACTTTACGCTCTGGCCGCCGCCGAGGCTGGCACTTTCCACCAACACCGTCGAAAAGCCCTGGCGGCGCAGGCGCGCATTCAGCCAGAGGCCGGCGACGCCGGCGCCGACAATCAGGACATCGGTGGAAATAGCGGATGGCATGCAGCGACCTCGGTTCTTCAGACTGAGGCCGCAGTATACAGGTTCGGGGAAGTGTCGATGGCTTGCCGTCAATGTCCGGCGGTTTTCGAGAACAGCTGGATCACCACCACCCCGAGGACGATCAAGGCCATGCCGAGCATGGCCGGTACGTCCAGCTTCTGCCCGTAGAGGAACAGCGCGGCGACGCTGACCATCACGATGCCCATGCCGGCCCAGACCGCGTAGGCCACGCCGACCGGCACCGTGCGGACCACCAGCGTGAGCATCCAGAAGGCCGTGGCGTAACCAGCGATGATCAGGGCCAGGGGCAGCGGGGTGCTCAAGCCCTTGACCGCTTTCATGGAAACGGTGGCGATGACTTCGGCGCAAATGGCGATGGCGAGGTAGTAGTAGGCATTCATGAAGTGATCTCCCCTGTCTTTTGGCCTTCTGATGAGGTCGGCATTTTAGCCGTCGGCCAGATGGGGTAAAGTCATTACCTATCTGTGTAGAAGATAGGTTGGATCGCCCATGCAATGGAATCTGGAGCAGATGCGGTTGTTCGTCGATGTCGCCGAGCAGCGTTCGTTTTCCGCGGTGGCCCGTCACCAGCGCAAGGCGCAATCGGCGGTCAGTTCGGCGATCGCCCTGCTCGAGGAAGATCTTGGCGTAATGCTCTTCGAGCGCAGCAGCGGACGCCAGCCGCGGTTGACGGAGGCGGGGGAGTCCCTGTTGGAGGAAGCGCGCGAGGTGCTGCGCCAGTGCGAGCGTCTCAACGGCCGGGCGTTGTCGCTGATGCGTGGCCAGGAGGCCTGCCTGCGCCTGGCGCAGGATGAGGCGATGCCCTACCAGTCGGTGGTCGACAGCCTGGAGGCCCTGGCCAACCGCTTCCCCAATCTTGAAGTACAACTGACCAGCGCGGCCCAGGGGGATGTGGCGCGCAAGCTGGTGGAGCGACGGGCCGACCTGGGCTTGCTGTTCTATCACGACCAGATTCCCGAGGCCTTGGAGCGTCGCGTGCTGGGCAGCATCGAGATGGTCACGGTATGTGGCGTTGGCCATCCGATGGCGAATCTGGCTCGGGTGAATTGCCAGCAACTGGCGCAGCATCGGCAACTGCTGATGTCGACGCAGTCGAGTGTCTATCCTGGCAGCGAGGCGGCCAGTCCCCTGGTCTGGCGGGCCGATAGCTTCTACGTCATGGCCGAATGGCTGATCCGTGGGCTGGGCTGGGCCTGGCTGCCGCGTCATGTGGTGCAGTACCCGACCTATCAGGGACAGATGGTCGAGCTGGTCAGCGAGTGGACCCCGCCGGCGTTGGTGGTCGAGCTGGTCTGGCGCCGTGACGATCCCCTGGGGCCGGCTGCCCGCTGGTTGGCGGAGCGTTTTGCCGAACACTTGCAGGCGATCGGTTGAAAACACAGTAAACTCCGCCGCCATGAATAGAACTCTCTACACCTTGCTGTTTCATCTGGGGCTGCCACTGGTGGCGGTGCGTCTATGGCTGCGGGCGCGCAAGGCGCCGGCCTATGCCCGACGGGTCGCCGAACGGTTTGCCCGTGGCCTGCCGCCGATGCGCCCGGACGGCATCTGGGTGCATGCGGTTTCGGTGGGCGAGAGCATTGCCGCCGCGCCGATGATCCGGGCGTTGCTGGCGCAGCACCCCGGCTTGCCGATCACTTTGACCTGCATGACCCCGACCGGCTCGGAGCGGATCCAGGCCATGTTCGCCAACGAGCCGCGGATCCAGCACTGCTACCTGCCCTACGACCTGCCCTGGGCGGCCGCGCGTTTCCTCGACACGGTGCGCCCGCGGCTGGCGGTGATCATGGAAACCGAACTGTGGCCCAACCATATCCACCAGTGTGCCCTGCGTGGGATTCCGGTGGCGCTGGCCAATGCGCGGCTGTCGGCCCGCTCGGCCAGGGGCTATGCGCGGTTTGCCCGGCTGACCCGGCCAATGCTCGAGGAAATGAGCCTGATCGCGGTGCAGACCGAGGTCGAGGCCGAGCGTTTCCGGCAGTTGGGCGCACGGGCCGAGTCGGTCCAGGTCACCGGTTCGATCAAGTTCGACCTGACCATCGACCCGCAACTACAGGTACGTGCGACCGAGTTGCGTGAGCAGTGGCAGGCCCGGCAGCGTCCGGTGTGGATTGCCGCGAGTACCCACGAGGGCGAGGACGAAGTGGTTCTGGCGGCGCATCGGCAACTGCTGGGCAACTACCCGGATGCCCTGCTGATTCTGGTGCCGCGTCATCCGGAGCGTTTCAACGGTGTTTTCGAGCTCTGCCGCCAGCAGGGTTTCCCGACGGTCCGGCGTTCGACCGGGCAGCCGGTCGGTGCGACGGATTCGGTTTTGCTCGGCGACACCATGGGTGAATTACTGTTTCTCTACGCCCTGGCCGACAGTGCCTTCGTCGGCGGCAGCCTGGTGCCCAATGGCGGGCACAACCTGCTGGAGCCGGCGGCCCTGTGCAAGCCGGTCCTGAGCGGGCCGCACCTGTTCAACTTCCTCGAGATCGCCGCATTGATGCGTGAGGCGGGTGCGTTGCAGGAAGTCGATGATGCCGAGGGTCTGGCGGTGGCGGTGCGCAGCCTGTTCGAACTGCCCCAGGATGCTCGCCGGATGGGCGAGGCTGGGCTGAAGGTGATGCAGGCCAACCAGGGCGCCTTGCAGCGCCTGCTGGATGGGCTGGGGCGTCTGCTGGCACGCTGAGCCCTGTCGCTTGATCGTTCCCACGCTCCGCGTGGGAATGCAGCCGGTGACGCTCGGCGTCAAAGGGGCTGACGCGGAGCGTCTTGGGAGGCATTCCCACGGGGACCGTGGGAACGATCGGGGGCTAGCGCTCCGACGGCGTCTTGAGGTTGGCCGACGCGGCTTTCGCCAGGTCCGGCGGCAGGAAGTCCTTGTCCGGGTTGTAGTCGGCCTTCAGGTAGCGCGCCAGGGCGCTCAGGTCGTCCGGGCTCAAGGTGCCCGCCGCCTGCTTCAGGCGCAGGTTGTCGAGGATGTAGTCGTAGCGGGTGTTGTTGTAGTCGCGCACCGAGGTGTACAGCTGGCGCTGGGCATCGAGCACGTCGACGATATTGCGCGTTCCCACCTGATAGCCGATCTCGGTCGCCTCCAGCGCACTCTGGTTGGAGATGATCGACTGCTTGCGCGCCTGTACCTGTTCCACATCGGTGTTCACCGCGCGGTGCAGGTTGCGGGTGTTTTCCACCACCTGGCGACGCAGGCCTTCTCGCTGCTGTTCGGTCTGGCTCAGGCGTGAATAGGACTCACGCACCTGCGAGCTGGTCAGGCCGCCGCTGTACAGCGGGATGTTCAGTTGCAGGCCGACGGTGGTCTGCTTCACCGGGCCGCCATAGTTCTGGCCCAGGGTGTTGGGGTTGGTCAGGCCGAAACCGTCGTTGTCGCCGGCCTGGTACTGGGCCACGGCATCGAGGGTCGGAGCATGGCCGGCCTTGCGCTGCTTGAGAGTTTCCTCGGCGGCGCTGACCGCGTAGTTGCTCGCCAGCAGATTCAGGTTCTGTTTGGCGGCGGTATCGACCCAGGCCTTGGCGTCATTCGGCGTCGGGGCCAGCACTGGCAGGCTATGGACGATGCCCTGAATCGAGTTGTACTGGCGATTGGTCAGGGTGATCAGCGCTTCGAACGCATCCTCGACCTGGCGTTGCGCGGCGATGCGGTTGGCCCGCGCGGTGTCGTAGCTGGCCTGGGATTGCAGGACGTCGGTCTTGTCCGACAGGCCGACATCGAAGCGTTCGTTGGACTGGTCCAGCTGGCGCTTGAAGGCCGCTTCCTCGGCCTTGGTCGAGGCCAGGGTGTCCTGGGCGCGCAGTACCGCGAAGTAGCGTTCGGCGCTCTGCAGAATCAGGTTCTGCTCGGTGGCCGAGAGTTGCAGTGCCGCCTGCTCGTTGACGTCCTTGGCCGCCTGGAACTGGAACCAGCGGTCGGCGCGGAAGATCGGTTGGCTCAGGGTGGCCTGGTAGACGTTGGCGCTACGGTTGGTGGTGACCGAGGGGCGGTCGATCGACGTGCGCACGTTGTTGCTGCTGGCACCGGCCGACAGGTTCGGTAGCAGCCCGGCACGGGCCTGGGGCACCACTTCCTTGCGTGCGTCGTAGTCGGCGCGAGCGGCGGCCAGGTCGGCGTTGTTGTCCAGGGCTTCCTGGTAGACGCTGACCAGGTCGGTCCTGGTCGACAGAGGGGCTTCAGCTGCCCAGACCAGTCCGTTGGTCGCACAAGACACGGCCAGGGCCAGTGATAATTTGCGCAGCATGAGGCAATCCTTGGAGTAAATATGATGATGGTAATTTGGTCGCCGAGCCTAATTTGCCAGGTGCTCAGCGTCAAGCCGTAGGCGAGTGTAGTTGTCGACGGGATTCGCAACAATCCTGCATATCGGCCATTTATCCAGACGAATGCGAGGGTGGTGGCGTTATGTCGCAGTCTTGGTCTACACTCGGCGTGTTCTTGTCGGGGTGCCTTGCTATGAGGCTGAGATCGGATAATTCCGGATCCCGTTGAACCTGATCAGGTTAGCGCCTGCGTAGGGAACAAGATTGCTCGTCTCCCGGCGAGTCCTCTTGTGCTTCGTCCGGGGTGTTGTTCGACAATCGAACAACGTTCGTCCGGGCAGGGCACAGCATCAGCAGCCTTGGTGCGTCCGTGCAATTCAGGTTCATCCCGACAATCCACCTGGATGCAGTCTGGAGAGCCCGTGATGAGTACAAGATTAAAAGACGCCGCGAACCTCAGCGATTCGGCCAAGGTCGACGAGCAGTCGGTGCAGCCTTTCCCCCGCTCGCAAAAAATCTACGTCCAGGGCTCGCGCCCGGATATCCGCGTGCCGATGCGCGAAATCAGCCTCGACGTGACCCCGACCGACTTCGGCGGCGAGATCAACGCGCCAGTGCTGGTCTACGATACTTCCGGCCCGTACACCGATCCGAGCGTGACCATCGACGTGCGCAAGGGGCTGGCCGATGTCCGTTCGTCGTGGATCGACAGCCGCGGCGACACCGAGCGCCTGGCCGGCCTGAGCTCGAACTTCGGCCAGCAGCGCCTGGCCGACCCGGAACTGACCAAGCTGCGCTTCGCCCACGTCAACAATCCGCGCCGGGCCAAGGCCGGGGCCAACGTCAGCCAGATGCACTATGCCCGCCAGGGCATCATCACCGCCGAGATGGAATACGTCGCCATCCGCGAGAACCTCAAGCTGCAGGAAGCCCGCGCCGCCGGCCTGCTTGACCAACAGCACGCCGGGCACAGCTTCGGCGCGAGCATTCCGAAGGAAATCACCCCCGAGTTCGTCCGCGAGGAAATCGCCCGCGGCCGCGCGATCATCCCGGCGAACATCAACCACGTGGAACTGGAGCCGATGATCATCGGCCGCAACTTCCTGGTGAAGATCAACGGCAACATCGGCAACAGTGCCCTGGGTTCTTCCATCGAGGAAGAAGTCGCCAAGCTGACCTGGGGCATCCGCTGGGGTTCGGATACGGTCATGGACCTGTCCACCGGCAAGCACATCCATGAAACCCGCGAGTGGATCATCCGCAACTCGCCGGTGCCGATCGGTACCGTACCGATCTACCAGGCCCTGGAAAAGGTCAACGGCGTGGCCGAGGACCTGACCTGGGAGCTGTTCCGCGACACCCTGATCGAACAGGCCGAGCAAGGCGTCGACTACTTCACCATCCACGCCGGCGTGCTGCTGCGCTATGTGCCGCTGACCGCCAAGCGGGTCACCGGGATCGTCTCCCGCGGCGGCTCGATCATGGCCAAGTGGTGCCTGGCGCACCACAAGGAAAACTTCCTCTATACCCACTTCGAGGAAATCTGCGAAATCATGAAGGCCTACGACGTCAGCTTCTCGCTGGGCGATGGCCTGCGTCCGGGCTCGATCGCCGACGCCAACGACGAAGCGCAGTTCGGTGAGCTGGAGACCCTGGGCGAGCTGACCAAGATCGCCTGGAAGCATGACGTGCAGTGCATGATCGAAGGTCCGGGCCACGTGCCGATGCAGTTGATCAAGGAGAACATGGACAAGCAGCTGGAGTGCTGCGACGAGGCGCCGTTCTACACCCTCGGCCCGCTGACCACCGACATTGCGCCGGGCTACGACCACATCACTTCCGGTATCGGTGCGGCGATGATCGGCTGGTTCGGTTGCGCCATGCTCTGCTACGTCACGCCCAAGGAGCACCTGGGCCTGCCGAACAAGGATGACGTGAAGACCGGGATCATCACCTACAAGATCGCCGCCCACGCCGCCGACCTCGCCAAGGGCCACCCGGGTGCGCAGATCCGCGACAACGCGCTGAGCAAGGCGCGCTTCGAGTTCCGCTGGGAAGACCAGTTCAACCTCGGCCTGGATCCGGATACCGCGCGGGCCTTCCACGACGAGACCCTGCCCAAGGACTCGGCCAAGGTCGCGCATTTCTGCTCCATGTGCGGGCCGAAGTTCTGCTCGATGAAGATCACCCAGGAAGTTCGCGACTACGCGGCCAACCAGCGGATCGAGGCGGTCGACGCGGAGGCGGTGCAGGGCATGGCGGAACAGGCCGAGCGCTTCAAGCGCGAGGGCAGCCAGTTGTACCAGAAGGTCTGACCTGAGCCTGACGCCTGTGGCGAGCGGGCTTGTCGGGACGCCGCACCGCCGCTCTCGACTGCGAAGCAGTCGTGAAACGGACAACCCGGCGTATCTGATGCGCCGGGTTGCCTGGTTTCAGGGGCGTTTCACGCCCCAGCGCGGGCAAGCCCGCTCGCCACAGGTCCGTTTACATTTGCGCTTCTCTTGAGATGACACCCTTGAAGACTCCCAGCACTTATTCTCCCGACCTCGCCGTGCCGCTCGACAAGCGCGTGTTCGGCGCGCGCGATCTGTTTTCCCTGTGGTTCTCCCTCGGTGTCGGCCTGATGGTGCTGCAGACCGGCGCCCTGTTGGCTCCGGGCCTGGGGCTGTCCGGCTCGCTGCTGGCGATCCTGCTTGGCACGGCGGTTGGCGTGCTGCTGCTGGCCGCTGCCGGCGTCATTGGCAGCGACACCGGCCTGGCCGCCATGGCCGCGCTGAAGTTGAGTCTCGGCCGCTATGGGGCGAGCCTTCCAGCGGTCCTCAACCTGCTGCAACTGGTGGGCTGGGGCGCCTTCGAAATCATCGTCATGCGTGATGCCGCCAGCCTGCTCGGCGGCCGGGCGTTCGGCGAGGGCAGTGCATTGGCCAATCCGCTGCTCTGGACCCTGCTGTTCGGGGCGTTGGCGACTCTGCTGGCGGTCAGCGGCCCGTTGACCTTCGTGCGCAGGATCCTGCGCAAGTGGGGCATCTGGCTGCTGCTGGCGGCATGCCTGTGGCTGACCTGGAACCTGTTCGCCAAGGCTGACCTGGCTGCGCTGTGGGCCCAGGCGGGGGATGGTTCGATGACGTTCGCCGTGGGCTTCGACATCGCGATCGCCATGCCGCTGTCCTGGCTGCCGCTGATCGCCGACTACTCCCGCTTCGGCAAGCGCGCGCAGGGGGTGTTCGGTGGTACCGCACTGGGCTTCTTCATCGGCAACCTATGGCTGATGAGCCTTGGCGTGGCCTACACCCTGGCCTTCGCGCCGAGTGGCGAGGTCAATGCGCTGCTGCTGGCCCTGGCGGGTGCGGGGCTGGGTATCCCGTTGCTGCTGATCCTGCTCGACGAGTCGGAGAATGCTTTCGCCGACATCCATTCGGCAGCGGTTTCCAGTGGCATCCTGTTGCCGCTGAAAGTCGAGCAACTGGCCCTGGGCATCGGCGTGATCTGCACCCTGATCGCCTGCTTCGCACCCTTGGCGCAGTACCAGAACTTCCTGCTGCTGATCGGTTCGGTGTTCGCGCCACTGTTCGGCGTGGTGCTGGCCGATCACTTCATCCTGAGCCGGCGCGGTACCCGGAGCGGGCAGTCAGCCCTGCGCTGGTCGGCACTGCTGGCCTGGCTGGGCGGCGTTGCCACCTATCACCTGCTGGCCAGTTTCCATCCGGAGCTCGGTGCGACCCTGCCGTCGCTGCTGCTGGCAGGGTTGCTGCAACTGCTGCTGGGCAAGATCTTCACTTGCGGACGGGAAACCGCTCGGGCTTGAGGATGCCGTTGAGGCGCGAGTAGTCGACCTTCAGGTCGATCAGGCCCATGGCGTAGGGGGCGATGGTCGTCACGTTGTACTTGAGCAGCACACCGTCGCTGGTCAGGGCGACGTTCGGGGTGGTCTGGAAGGGCCAGGTGCGAACGAAGTCCTGGTCGGCGCGGTTGCCGATCTGCCAGCTGTTGTGGGCGACCTTGACCAGCTTCCAGAAGGCCTCCTCCTGGCCCGGCAGCAGCATGTCCTGCAGGGTCAGGGCCTTGTGCTCGGTGCGTGACCAGTTGATGAAGCCACGCTCCGGCGTGCCCTGGGGGGTGCCATTGTCCAGGTAGCTGACCAGCTCGATGATCACCAAGCCGTCATGCTGCTCGAGTACCTTGGCTTGCAGGTAACTGCCCTGGCGGCTGGCGGAAGTGGCGAGGAACTGGTCCTGGTAGGCCTTGAGCGAGGTCGGCAATGGCGTGACGTGGGTCATCTGCAGCAGGCGGCGTTCGATCAGGCTGTCCAGTTGCGGTTCGTCCGGGAAGTGCACCGTATCGATGTTCACCAGCGGGCAATCCGGATCGTTGCAGCCCGGCTTGACCTGTTCCCAGGCATCGCGCTTGAGCTCCAGCGGCTTCTGCGTGGCGGGTTGGAACAGGCTCTGGCAGGCGCCCAGGGTCAGGGCGATGCAGGTCAGCGAGGCGATTTTTGAAAACGACATGTACGTCCTTCGTCAGCGAAAGATAGGCCAGGGAGATCGTGCTTTGACTGTCAGCGGCGGACTCGGTTCGCCACTACGCTAATTAGAGTAGGTTTCGGTGGCAGCCGTCCATCCCGGCGATGGGAAAGTGGCTGCATCAGCGGGTGTCGGCGCGTTAGGATGGCGCGAAGTCGAGGAGGAGCCTCGCCGCTACAGCCAAGAGGACCAGCATGACCGACATCAGCAAATCCAGTCCGACCCGGGTCGAGATCATCCGGCGGGAGAACTGTTTCAAGGGGTTCTACCGGCTCGATCGCCTGCACCTGCGCCACGAGCTGTTCGCCGGTGGCATGGGCAAGGAAATCAATCGCGAGGTGTTCGTGCGCCATGACGCGGTATGCGTCCTGCCCTACGATGCCCGGCGCGACGAAGTGGTGCTGCTGGAGCAGTTCCGGGTCGGAGCCATGGACAAGACCGACAATCCGTGGATGGTCGAACTGGTGGCCGGCCTGATCGACAAGGCCGAGCAGCCGGAGGAGGTTGCCCGGCGCGAGGCGCAGGAGGAGGCTGACCTGGATCTGCAGGCGCTCTGGCCGATCACCCGCTACTTCCCGTCGCCTGGCGGCAGCAACGAACTCGTTCATCTGTACCTGGGACGCTGCGACACCCAGGGCGCCGGTGGCCTGTACGGGCTGGTGGAGGAAAGCGAGGACATCCGCGCGACGGTCTGGGCCTTCGATGATGCCCTGCAGGCGGTGCGCGACGGGCGGATCATCAATGCGGCCTCGATCATTGCCTTGCAGTGGCTGGCATTGAATCGTGCCGAAGTGAGGGGTTTATGGTCGTGAGTCTGTTGCGCGAGCGTTATCGGGTCGACCTGGCCGGGCTGCAGGCAGCCTGCGAGGCGAACTATGCCCGGCTCATGCGCTTGTTGCCCGAGATGCGCAACCAGCAGCGCTCGCGCCGGATTGCCGTGACCCAGGGCGACCAGATGCTCGGGGTGCTGGCCCTGGAGGTGTTGCAGGACTGCCCCTACACCACCACCCTGCTGGTCCGCCAGGAGCACAGCCTGCCGTGGTTGCCGGTGCCGGAGTTGCAGGTGCAGGTCTACCACGATGCGCGCATGGCCGAGGTGATCAGCGCCGAGCATGCGCGGCGCTTTCGCAGCATCTACCCGTACCCGAACGCGGCGATGCACCAGCCGGACGAGAAAGCCCAGCTCAATGTCTTCCTTGGCGAATGGTTGAGCCATTGCCTGGCCTGCGGCCATGAGTTCGAGGCGGTCCGTTAAGCAAGTTGTATCCGGCTAAATGTGAACTGTGCCCGTTTCCGCCATTTCCTCTTTGCAAGTTCCCTGACCATAATTGCGCGCAACACGGTTTTGAACGAATCGGTCAAAAACTGTCCAGCCAGCAATTTCCGGGAGAGCGCCTTGTCGAGCGTAGCCACTCAATCGACCACCACGGATTCGGTGCTGTTGGTCCAACTGTCCGACAGCCACCTGTTTGCCGAGACGGACGGTACCCTGCTGGGCATGAATACCCGTGACAGCCTGCAACGGGTGATCGACTGTGTCCTGGCCGAGCAGCCACGGATCGACCTGGTGCTGGCCAGCGGCGACCTGTCCCAGGACGGTACGCTGGAGTCCTACCAGTGCTTTCGCCAGATGAGCGGGCGCATCTCGGCGCCAGCGCGCTGGTTTCCCGGCAACCATGACGAATTGCGCGAAATGGCCGAGGCGGCCGCCGGCAGCGACCTGCTGGAGCCGGTGGTGGATATCGGCAATTGGCGGGTGATACTGCTGGACTCCGCCGTGCCGGGCTCGGTGCCGGGGTTCCTGCAGGATGAGCAGTTGCAATTGCTCGAACGCGCCCTCGGCGAGGCGCCGGAGCGACATCACCTGGTCTGCTTCCACCATCATCCGGTGTCGATCCAGTGCGCCTGGATGGAGCCGATCGGCCTGCGCAACCCGCAGGCGCTGTTCGCCGTGCTGGAGCGTTTTCCCCAGGCACGGGCCCTGCTCTGGGGGCATATCCACCAGGAGTTCGACCGGCAGCACGAGGGGCTGCGCCTGCTGGCGTCGCCTTCGACCTGCATCCAGTTCGCTCCGGGCAGCGAAGACTTCAAGCTCGATGACAAGGCCCCTGGCTATCGCTGGTTGCGCCTGCACCCGGATGGTCGGCTGGAGACGGGCGTGTCGCGGGTCCAGGGTTTCGAGTCCACCGTCGATCTCGGCGGCACGGGTTACTGAACTTCCCCAATATCGGTAGGAAATATCTCAGGACGAGTCATGGCCTCGGACTCAGGCTAAACTGCGCGTCTTTGCCCGCGCGGTGCCTGGCGCCTGGAGAGCGATGACATGTCCGGTTCGATCCTGTATATCCACGGTTTCAACAGCTCGCCCGAGTCGAAGAAGGCCACCCAGCTGGTTTCGGTGATGGCGAATCTGGGGCTGGGCGACCAACTGCGGGTGCCGGCCCTGCACCATCATCCACGCCAGGCAATGGCCCAGTTGGAGGCCGCGATCGCCGAGCTCGGTCGCCCGCTGCTGGTCGGCAGCTCGCTCGGCGGCTACTATGCGACTCACCTGGCCGAGCGCCATGGCCTGAAAGCCCTGCTGGTCAACCCGGCGGTCAGCCCGCACCGGATGTTCGACGGCTTTCTCGGCCCGCAGCAGAACCTCTACAGCGGCGAAACCTGGGAGCTGACCCTGGACCATGTGACGGCCCTGGCCGCCCTGGAAGTACCGCCGCCCCAGGATCCGCAACGTTTTCAGGTGTGGTTGCAAACGGCCGATGAAACCCTTGATTATCGCGCCGCGCAGCAGTATTACCGGGCATGCGCCTTGCGCATCCAGGCGGGCGGCGATCATGGTTTCCAGGGTTTTGCCCGACAATTGCCGGCGTTGCTCAGTTTTGCCGGTATCGCGGCCGATAAGTACCAATCGATCGATTTCTCTGCACTTTGAGAATGACCCCCATTCATAGACGACTGATGAAGAGACCCCATGGCCACTCCCAGCGCTAGCTCCTATAACGCAGACGCCATCGAAGTCCTCTCGGGCCTCGACCCGGTGCGTAAGCGTCCGGGCATGTACACCGACACCAGTCGGCCGAACCACCTCGCCCAGGAAGTCATCGACAACAGTGTCGACGAAGCCCTGGCCGGGCATGCGAAGTCGGTGCAGGTCATCCTGCATGCCGACCACTCCCTGGAAGTCTGCGACGACGGTCGCGGCATGCCGGTGGATATCCACCCGGAAGAGGGCGTATCCGGCGTCGAGCTGATCCTCACCAAGCTGCATGCCGGCGGCAAGTTCTCCAACAAGAACTACCAGTTCTCCGGTGGCCTGCACGGCGTGGGGATCTCCGTGGTCAACGCCTTGTCGACCGAGGTCCGGGTCAAGGTCAAGCGCGATGGCAACGAATACCAGATGACCTTCGCCGACGGCTTCAAGGCCACCGAACTGGAAGTGGTCGGTAGCGTCGGCAAGCGCAACACCGGTACCAGCGTATTCTTCTCGCCGGACCCCAAGTATTTCGACTCGCCGAAGTTCTCCGTCAGCCGCCTCAAGCACGTGCTCAAGGCCAAGG
This sequence comes from Pseudomonas vanderleydeniana, assembly GCF_014268755.2. NCBI lineage: Bacteria > Pseudomonadati > Pseudomonadota > Gammaproteobacteria > Pseudomonadales > Pseudomonadaceae > Pseudomonas > Pseudomonas vanderleydeniana. The sequence continues at coordinate 796,665 of NZ_CP077093.1, forward strand.
CGGTACTGTGCCCGGGGCTGCTGGTCAGCTTCGAGGACAAGGGCACCGGCGAGAAGGTCGAGTGGCATTACGAAGATGGCCTGCGCTCCTACCTGGTGGACTCGGTCAGTGAATTCGAGCGCCTGCCGAACGAGCCGTTCTGCGGCAGCCTGGCCGGCAACAAGGAGGCGGTCGACTGGGCCCTGCTGTGGTTGCCCGAGGGCGGCGACAGCATCCAGGAGAGCTACGTCAACCTGATCCCGACCGCCCAGGGCGGTACCCATGTCAACGGCCTGCGCCAGGGCCTGCTCGATGCCATGCGCGAGTTCTGCGAGTTCCGCAGCCTGCTGCCACGCGGCGTGAAGCTGGCGCCGGAAGACGTCTGGGAGCGGATCGCCTTCGTCCTGTCGATGAAGATGCAGGAGCCGCAGTTTTCCGGGCAGACCAAGGAGCGCCTGTCGTCCCGCGAGGCCGCCGCGTTCGTTTCCGGGGTGGTCAAGGATGCCTTCAGCCTGTGGCTCAACGCCAACCCCGAGCTGGGCATGCAGCTGGCCGAGCTGGCGATCAGCAACGCCGGACGGCGCCTGAAGGCGAGCAAGAAAGTCGAGCGCAAGCGCATCACCCAGGGGCCGGCACTGCCGGGCAAGCTGGCCGACTGCGTCGGACAGGACCCGATGCGTTCCGAGCTGTTCCTGGTCGAGGGTGACTCCGCCGGCGGTTCGGCCAAGCAGGCGCGGGACAAGGAGTTCCAGGCGATCCTGCCGCTGCGCGGGAAGATCCTCAACACTTGGGAAGTCGATGGCGGCGAAGTACTCGCCAGCCAGGAAGTGCACAACATCGCCGTGGCCATCGGCGTCGACCCGGGCGCGGCGGACATGAGCCAGCTGCGCTACGGCAAGATCTGCATCCTCGCCGACGCCGACTCCGACGGCCTGCACATCGCGACCCTGCTCTGCGCGCTGTTCGTCCAGCATTTCCGCCCGTTGGTGGATGCCGGTCACGTCTACGTGGCGATGCCGCCGCTGTACCGGATCGACCTCGGCAAGGAGATCTTCTACGCGCTGGATGAAGCCGAGCGCGACGGCATTCTCGACCGCCTGGTGGCCGAGAAGAAGCGCGGCAAGCCGCAGGTCACCCGATTCAAGGGCCTTGGCGAGATGAACCCGCCGCAACTGCGCGAAACCACCATGGACCCCAATACCCGGCGCCTGGTGCAATTGACCCTGGACGATTTTGCCGCGACCGCGGAAATCATGGACATGCTGCTGGCGAAGAAGCGTGCCGGCGACCGCAAGACCTGGCTGGAGTCCAAGGGCGACCTGGCCGAGGTGCTGGTCTGATGCGCAAGGCCCTCGCGGCGTTGTGGTTGCTGGCCGCCTGGCCGGCATTCGCCGATTCGGTACCGGAGCTCAAGCTGGTGTCCGAGCATCCGGTCGAGGGCATGCGCGGTGGCAACCTGTCCGGGCTGGCGCTGTGCGGCAGCGAGTTGTGGACGATCTCGGATCGTGATGACGACCTGCTCTATCGGCTGGATACCTCGAACCGGGTCTGGAAGGCCGAAGGCATGCACCTTGAGGTGCCTTCGGTCCCCGACAGTGGCCTGTCCTGGGGGCTGCGCCTGAAGGTATGGGCCGCTTCGTTCATTCGCGGTGGCGAGCTGGACTTCGAAGGGGTGAGCTGTGATGACGCGGGCAACCGCTATATCGTCAGCGAAGCCCACGCGGCGGTGCTGAAGGTGCCGCCAAGCGGCGCGCCAGAGTGGCTGGCGATCACTCCGAAACTGGTGAGCGAGGCCAGGGACAACGGCATGCTCCTGCACTTCAATGCCGTGTTCGAGGGCCTGGCGGTCAGCCCCGTGGGCGACCGCCTGTGGCTGGCGGCCGAGCGCGAGCGACGTGGCCTGCTGCTGCTCAAGCGGCAATCGGCGCAATGGGATTGCGAGGGAAACTGCGTGCTGATGAGCGAGGATGGCAGCGAGCAGCAGCCGCCGCAGTTCCCGAATGCCAAGACGGTGACGCGTGACTTCGCCGACCTGGCGTTGTTCGAGGGCAAGCTGTTCACCCTGGAGCGCAACGCCTATCGCGTCTGTCGCCGTGATGCGCAAAGTGGCCAGGTCGAACGTTGCTGGTCGTTCGCCGCCGAAGCGCTGACCGAGCCGCGGCGTTATCCGCAGAACTACGGCCTCGCCGAGGCGCTGGTGGTGGATGCCGACGGGGTCTGGATCGGCCTGGACAATAACGACGGGGCCCGGGCCGACGGCGAGGCCCGGCCGATTGTCTGGCGCTTTGCCGCGCCGCAAGGCGGTTGGAGCGCCCGGCCGTGAGCCAGCCGCCGCCCGGCCAGCGCGCCGGTCGCGTGCTGATGATCATGGCCTGGTGCGCCGGGCTGTTTCTTGCCACGCGCTTTTTCGGGCAGTGGGAAGAACGCCAGGAAAACCCCAACAGTGTCGTCACCTCGCAACAGGGCGAGGGTTACATAGAAGTCCAGCTGGCTGGCAACAGCCAGGGGCATTTTGTCGCCAGTGGCCGGATCAACGGCGCGCCGGTGCAGTTCATGCTCGATACCGGTGCCACCGATGTGGCGATTCCGCTCGAAGTGGCCGAGCGGCTGGCCCTGGAGCGGGGCCCATCGGTGACTGTCAGCACGGCCAATGGGCGTGCCGAGGGCTACCGTACCCGGCTCGACCGCGTGCAACTGGGCGATATCATCCTGCGGGATGTGCGCGCCCTGGTGGCGCCGGGCCTGGATGGCGAGCAGGTATTGTTGGGCATGAGCGCTTTGAAAAAACTTGAATTCACCCAGCGTAGCGGCACCTTGCTGCTGCGCCAGACTACGAACTGATGAGGCCCGCATGAGCGAATCCCTTGATCTCAGCCTGGACGGCGTGGAACGCCGGTCATTGGCTGAATTCACCGAAAAGGCCTACCTCGACTACTCCATGTACGTGATCATGGACCGTGCACTGCCGCATATCGGCGACGGCCTCAAGCCGGTGCAACGGCGGATCGTCTACGCCATGAGTGAGCTGGGGCTGGATGCAGACGCCAAGCACAAGAAGTCCGCCAGGACCGTGGGTGACGTGCTTGGTAAATTCCATCCCCACGGCGACTCGGCCTGCTACGAAGCCATGGTGCTGATGGCACAGCCGTTCAGCTACCGCTACACGCTGGTGGACGGCCAGGGTAACTGGGGGGCGCCGGATGATCCGAAGTCCTTCGCGGCCATGCGTTATACCGAGTCGCGGCTATCACGTTACTCCGAAGTGTTGCTCAGCGAACTGGGGCAGGGCACTGCGGACTGGGTGCCGAACTTCGACGGTACTCTTGAAGAACCTGCAGTGTTGCCGGCACGTTTGCCGAATATCCTCCTCAACGGCACCACCGGTATTGCCGTGGGCATGGCCACCGACGTACCGCCGCACAACCTGCGGGAAGTCGCCAACGCCTGCGTGCACCTGCTCGATGACCCGAAGGCCACCGTCGAGGAGCTGTGCAAGTTCGTCCCGGGCCCGGATTATCCGACCGAGGCGGAGATCATCACGCCGCAGGCCGACCTGCTGAAAATCTACGAAACCGGACGCGGTTCGGTCCGCATGCGCGCGGTCTACCGCGTCGAGGACGGCGACATCGTGGTGCATGCCTTGCCGCACCAGGTCTCCGGGGCCAAGGTGCTGGAGCAGATTGCCGCGCAGATGCAGGCCAAGAAGCTGCCGATGGTCGCCGACCTGCGCGACGAATCCGACCATGAGCATCCGTGCCGGATCGTGATCATCCCACGCTCGAACCGGGTCGACCCCGAAGAGCTGATGCAGCACCTGTTCGCCACGACCGACCTGGAGTCCAGCTACCGGGTCAACGTCAATATCATCGGCCTGAACGGCAAGCCGCAGTTGAAGAATCTGCGTTCGCTGCTGGTCGAGTGGTTGGAGTTCCGGATCAACACCGTCCGGCGTCGCCTCAAGTTCCGCCTGGACAAGGTCGAGAAGCGCCTGCACCTGTTGGATGGTTTGCTGATCGCCTATCTGAACCTGGATGAAGTGATTCATATCATCCGCACCGAGGATCACCCTCGCGCCAAGCTCATCGAGCGTTTCGCCCTCAGCGATATTCAGGCCGACTACATCCTCGATACCCGCCTGCGGCAGTTGGCGCGGCTGGAAGAGATGAAGTTGCGCGGTGAGCAGGACGAACTGCTCAAGGAACAGGCCAAGTTGCAGGCGCTGCTGGCCAGCGAAGCCAAGCTGAAGAAACTGGTACGCAGCGAGCTGCTCGCCGATGCGCAAACCTATGGTGATGACCGCCGTTCGCCGATCGTTGCCCGTGCCGAAGCCAAGGCTTTGTCGGAAAACGAACTGATGCCCACTGAGCCGGTAACGGTCGTTCTGTCGGAAAAAGGTTGGGTTCGCTGTGCAAAAGGTCATGATATTGACGCCACCGGCTTGTCCTATAAGGCCGGTGATGGCTTCAAGACCGCGGCGGCCGGGCGTTCCAACCAGTTTGCGGTGTTCATCGACTCCACCGGTCGCAGCTATTCGGTGGCGGCCCACACGCTGCCATCGGCGCGTGGCCAGGGCGAACCGTTGACCGGTCGTCTGACGCCGCCACCGGGCGCGAGCTTCGAGTGTGTGCTGTTGCCGGAGGACGAAGCGCTGTATGTGATCGCTTCCGACGCGGGTTATGGCTTCGTGGTCAAGGGCGAAGACCTGCAGGCCAAGAACAAGGCGGGCAAGACATTGTTGAGCCTGCCCAATGGTTCGAAGGTGATGGCACCGCGGCCGGTGACCGATCGCGAGCAGAACTGGCTGGCGGCGGTGACCACCGAAGGTCGCCTGCTGATCTTCAAGATCAGCGATCTGCCACAATTGGGCAAGGGCAAGGGCAACAAGATCATCGGGGTTCCCGGCGAGCGGGTTGCCAGCCGTGAAGAGTACGTCAGCGACCTGGCGGTGCTGCCGGAAGGCGCAACGCTGGTGCTGCAGGCCGGCAAACGGACCTTGTCGCTCAAGGCTGATGACCTGGAGCATTACAAGGGCGAGCGTGGTCGTCGGGGCAACAAGTTGCCGCGCGGCTTCCAGCGTGTCGATGCATTGTTGGTAGAGACTGGCAATTAGGTCGGTCCAGGGTGTCTGTCCTGGTTTTTTCGCGCAGGATCGACGCCCTGACACTGGAGTAACGGCGCATATTCACGGATGATATGCGCCTCTTGGGCGACCGCATGGCGGAGCGCCCAGACGAATTTTCTGGATCAGACTGTGGCACGCCTCACGGTGGCCACCTGGATGGGATGATGACTGTTCTGCGCCTTCCTTTAATGTTGCTGCTTACCGGCGTGCTCGGTTTGGCCGGCTGCAGCGTTAACAAGCCGGTTTCTTTATATCAGTTGGACAGTGGCACGCCGGGCCAACCTCAACAAAGCACGGGCATGTTCGTGGTACTGGGTCCTGTGACCCTGGCCGATTACCTGCAACGCGAAACCCTGCTGCAACGCCAGCCAGACGGCAGCCTGACTGCAGCGACCGATGGTCGCTGGGCGGGTAGCCTGTCCTCGGACGTCAATCAGCTGCTGGTACGGCAACTGGCCTGGCGCCTGGACAGCCAGCGGGTCGTGCTGTCGCCGGCGACGGCGGGTGCGACGCCGGACGTGCAGGTGCTGCTGTCGATTACCCGCCTGGACTCCGGGACCAAGCAACCGGCGATCCTCGATGCGCAGTGGCGCCTGCTGGACCGTCGTGGCCAAGTGCGGGACAACCGCATCGTGCACCTGGAGCAGCAGCATGCCGGTACTTCGGCCGCGCAGGTCCAGGCCCAGGGCGAATTGTTGCAGCGCCTGGCCGAACAGTTGAGCGTGGCGCTCAAGCCGCTGGCCAACCAGCCACCGGTTGCGGAGGTGCGCAGCAAACCTGCCGCGCCAGCCCCGGCCAAGCCAGCCGAACCCCAGAAGCCGAAGATTCCGATGGCGACGCCGATCCGCACGGATATGGAAGTGTTCCGCTTCTGAGGCCATCACCGGATAACAAAAAAGCCCGCATTCGATGCGGGCTTTTTTGTTGGGTTTGGGGTTACCGGAGAGCGCTTTACTTGCTGCTCTCGTGCATCCGCGCCAGTTGGCGTTCCAGCATCGAGGGATAGGGCTCCATCAGTCGCTCCACGCAGCAGGCACCTTCGGGGCTGGCGATCGGGCGGATACGGGCACGCTGGCGAATCAGCGGGTCATCGCTGATCTGCCGTTCCACCAGCAGCAGGTTGCGGCTGTGCTGCGACAGGGCGAGGGCGTCCTGGGCGGTTTCGGTCAGCAGCAGGTCGATCTGGCTGACGCCGAACAGTTCGTCACCCAGGGTCAGGCCCAGCTGCAGTTGCAGGGTGATACCGCTGTCGGCGACTTCGATCTGCAACTGGTGCCCCAGCGCCCTGAGCAGTTCACCGCAGCAGATGGCGTTGGTCAGGTAGTCGTCACCACTGTCCTCGGTATGGAACAGCATCAGCGTGCTGCCATCGTTCAGGGTGTGCAGTTCGCTCTGGTACAACGAGGCGGCCTGGTCCAGGCAGTCGCGATAACGCTCCAGCAGTTCGGTCAGGCGCGCGCGTGGCAGGCGTCGCAGTTGGTCCTGGGCGCCCAGCTGCACGGCCAGCACCGCACTGTGCTGGGGTTGCGCGGGCTCCACCGGCTTCGCCGCCGCAGCGGTCGAGCCTTGCGGACCTTCGCGCAGGTCGGCGAACGGGTCTTCCTCGTCGTCCAGTTCCAGCTCGTCGTCCGCAGGGCGGGGAACGGGGCGTACTGCCGGCCTGGCCGGGGCGCCTGTTGCACCGCTGTCAAAGCTCGGATCGCGCAGGTTGCGAACCTGGAAGCCCTGTCCGGCAGGCTCTTGCTCGTAGTCGTTATCGTCGTAGTCGATTTCCGGTTCCGGCTCGGGTTCCGGCTTCACCGGGGCAAAGCGCGAATGCAACTGGCGGGCAAGATCGCCGATCTCGTCCTGGCGCTGGGTGGCCGGCGTGTGCTCGTCCATGTCCCGCAGCCAGACCCGCAACTGCAGCAGCGGCGTCGAGATATGCCGGCCCAGGCGCAGGCTCAGGGCCAGTGCCAGGGCCAACAGGATGGCGCTGAGAATCCCCATGCTCTGCAGGCTGATGGTCATCGGCTGCTGGAACTGGGTCATGTCCAGGCTGATCCGCAGGTTGCCGGCGGTGACGTCCTGGAAGGTGATCTTGGTCTGGTAGACCCCTTCGGTCTCGCCCAACAGGCCGCTTTTCGGGCGCTGGCCGGCTTCGGCGAGGATCCGGTTGTCGACGCTGTAGATCGCCGCATGGGCCACCAGCGGGTTCTTCGTCAGGTTGTTGAGCAGCACGTTGAGGCTGAGGATGTCATTGGACACCAGCAGCTCGGTTGCCGACGTGGCGGTCTGGGTGGTCAGGCTCTGGCCAAGGGCGTCGGCCTGCTGGTGCATGGCTTCCTTGAACTGCAGCCCCATCACGCAGGCGTAGATGACCAGCGCCAGCGCGACGAGAATCACGTTGTGGCTGGCAATACGCAGTGCAATCGGTACCCGGCGATGACGCAATGCCCGGAAGATCAGCAGGAAGAAGTTATCGGTTTTGACTGGCGTGGGCCGGTTCACTGAGCGCGGCTCTTTTGTCCGTGAAGTTGACGCGCAGTATAGCGAGAGGCCCTAGACCGGCAAAGCGCTGGCGGTGCCGATGGTCACCGAAAGTGGGTAGAATGCGACTTTTTTAACGAACGGGGGTGCGCTTTGCGCGAAATCGTCCTGATTAACATCACCGGTAGCGACCGGACAGGTCTTACCGCGGCCATTACCGGCGTGCTGGCGCAAGGTGGTGTGAACATTCTCGACATCGGTCAGGCGGTTATCCACGATACCCTGTCGTTCGGCATTCTGGTCGAGGTTCCTGGCGGCGAGCAGTCGCCGGTGCTGCAGCACGTGCTGTCCACCGCCCAGGGCCTGGAGCAGCAGGTGCGCCTCACCGCTGTCTCGGAAGCGGACTACCGCAACTGGGTCGCCAACGAGGGCAAGGATCGTCATATCGTTACACTGCTGAGCCGCCAGATCACCGCCGAGCAGGTACAGCGGGTCAGTGCGATCACTGCGCGCCACGGCCTGAACATCGAACGCATCGACCGTCTGTCGGCACGCCTGCCGCTGGACGTGTCGACGGGCCTGAGCAAGGCCTGCATCGAGTTCTCGGTCCAGGGTGCGGCAGCCGATCCGCAGGCGCTGCGCGCCGAGTTCCTCGGCCTGGCCCAGGAGCTGGATATCGATGTCGCTTTCCAGGAGGACTCGCTGTTCCGCCGCAATCGGCGCCTGGCGGTGTTCGACATGGACTCCACGCTGATCGAGGCCGAGGTCATCGACGAGTTGGCCAAGGCCGCGGGCGTTGGCGAGCAGGTTTCGGCGATTACCGAGCGCTCGATGGCCGGCGAGCTGGATTTCCGCGCCAGCTTCAAGGAACGCCTGGCGCTGCTCAAGGGGCTGGATGTCAGTGTGCTCGACTCGATCGGCGCCTCGCTGCGTCTGACCGAAGGTGCCGAGACACTGTTCGCCGAACTCAAGCGCCTGGGCTACAAGACCGCGATCCTGTCGGGTGGCTTCACCTATTTTGCCCGGCAGTTGCAGGCGAAACTGGGTATCGACTACGTATTCGCCAACGAACTGGAAGTGGTGGACGGCAAGTGCACCGGCGTTGCGGTTGAGCCGATCGTCGATGCCCAGCGCAAGGCCGACCTGCTGCGTGAGCTGGCCGCCAAGGAAGGTTTGAGCCTGGAACAGACCATTGCCGTCGGTGATGGCGCCAACGACTTGCCGATGCTGGGGATTGCCGGCCTGGGTGTGGCCTTCCGCGCCAAGCCGCTGGTGCGCAAGTCGGCCAAGCAGGTGATTTCCACCCTCGGTCTGGATGGCGTGCTGTATCTGCTGGGCATGCAGGACCGCCACGGTCGCAACTGACGGCCTGCTCTTGTCGGCACGGGGCCTGTCGCTGGGCAGGTCCCTTGCTAGAGTGTCTTCCACAGCGAGCCGAAGTCTTCCTCCTGGCCGCCTGTGTCACTTCCCGAGGCTGTGCTCCCGGCCGCTGCCGGTTGCTCGAGCAGCCGATATTCAAACTGGTTGAAGCTGCCGGTGCTGGCCTTTCGGGTATTCAGCGCAGCGCGACGTTCATCACCATTGGTATTGATCATCACCTTGTGGCCTTCCTGGAACGGTAGGCGCGGTGCCAGTAAGGTGGCGGGCACGCCGATGGCGCTGATTTCCGGCAGCAGCAGCGCGCGCAGGTACTGGCTGTTCTCCTCGCTGTTGCGCACCAGTTGCAGGCCGCATGGCTGGGCGTGCGGGGCGATCAGCTCGATCCCCATCTGCGTCCCGCCGCTGCGCACCTGGCGAATCCAGCGCACCACCGCGACGCTCCAGCCGTGGGAGGTCGCATCCTGGATGCCGACCAGTTCTCCGGCCTGCAATTGGCTGGGCACTTCCCGTGGCCAGGCCAGGCAATAGCCGCCAGGGCTGTGGTTGATGATCTGCAGGCTGAAGGTCGGGAAGTCTTCAGCGCTGTTGGCCGCTGCCTGGCTGGTGTCGGCTTCCGTCGGGTGATACTGGATTTCCTCGTAGGGCAGCAGCGTGTCGGCGCTGCCGTGACGCTCGGCGTCGAAGGCCAGGGCCCAGCTGTCCTTCTGTGCGCTGTTGGCCAGCTGCGCGGAAAAGTGTGCGGCACGGCTGGCTGTCGGGCTCTTGAGGATTTCGCTGAAGGAACGCTGCCCGCCCAGGTAGAAGTGCAGGGCACTCATGCCGATGCACAGGGTCAGCGAACCCTGCCCTGGTGTGCGCTGGAAGCTCCGTTCGGCCGATTCGCCCCAGGCCGCGCAGAGGTGTTGCAGGGTGTCCAGGCTCAAGCCGCTGGGGACCAGCAGGCGTGATTGCCCGCGCAGTTCGGCGGGTTGGTCGAGGTAGTCCTTCATGGCCTCGACCAGGGCCAGGGTATTGATGCCCATCAGGCTGGAACGCTGCTCGATGGCGAACAGCGAAGTGTAGCGTGGCGGCGCATCTGTCCGTGGGGCGACGGCGAACAGGCTCGATGCCAGGCCGGCGTCCTGCAGCTTGACCAGGCTACTCCAGGGCTCGAGTACCTCGGCCAGCCGGGCGATATTGTTCTGACGCATCTGGTTGCAGCGCGAGCAACCCAGCAGCAGCGCGACGATGTAGGTCTGCTCGATGGTCAGGGACTGGGTCTGGCTGGCCAGTTCGTCACGCACCGTGCTTTGCTGGAGCTGATGGGCGACGGCGACCTGGTACAGCTGGTGTACCTCGAGCCACAGGCCCTCCGGTACCGGGCAGTACAACTGGTTGGCGCGGATCAGCGGGCCATTGAGGCAATGCAGGGCGCGCTGTACCGCCAGGGTCAGCAGCCCGGCGCGCTCCTTGCTGAACTTGGAGGCAATACGTACCGCGATCTGCTTGTAGCCGATGGCCAGGTGGTTCTGCAGGGCCTGGCAGAGGTTGGCGACCTTGCGCGGACGTTCGTCGAGCACCACGGACTGGTTGAGGAAATGTCGCTCCAGGTGCTTGCAGACGTAATACACCTCGGGGCGTAGCAGCTCGAGCAGTTGCAGGCGGTTTTCGCTGGGGGTGAGGAACTGGTTGAGCTCGGCCAGGCCCTGGTAAAGCAGGCGCGCGGTTTCACCGAGGTTGGCTTTCGGCAGTTCAGCGATCCAACGTCTCAGATCACGCGGCGTTCCATCGCAGAAGGACAGGCTCAACTGCGTGGGCGTCGGCGCGCGTAACAGAAGATGGGGGCTCGGATTGCTCATCTAACGGGCCAGCTCCAGCAAGGAAAACGTGCATCATCCATCGGCAAGGTGACAAAAAATTGGTGGCAATATAATGCCACGACTCTAGCAGCAATACGTTTCAGGTGCATCGTTGCCGGTCGGTTCCTGTTGCGACCGATTGTCCATGGCGTGGCCTCGCGCAATTCGGTTCGCGAGGCCACTGGCCCGTCAGGCCTGCTTGGGCAGGCCCAGGCCCTGGCCCATGCTCACGGTCGACCCGGCGCCCAGGCTTTCGGCCCATTTTACCTGGTCGGGGCCGAACAGCACGATGGCGGTCGAACCGAGTTTGAAACGACCGAGCTCCGCACCCTTTTCCAGGTGGATCGGTGCACGGGCTGCCTCATCGTAGCGGAAAGTCTTGAGCTCGCGCTTGGGTGGCGTGACCAGGCCGGCCCAGACGGTCTCGACCGAGGCAACGATCATCGCGCCGACCAGCACGACGGCCATCGGCCCGCGCTCGGTGTCGAACAGGCAGACGACCCGCTCGTTGCGGGCGAACAGTTCCGGAACGTTCTCGGCGGTGGTCTGGTTGACCGAGAACAGGCGGCCCGGCACGTAGACCATCTCGCGCAAGGTGCCAGCCAGTGGCATGTGCACCCGGTGGTAGTCCTTGGGCGACAGGTAGATGGTGGCGAACTCGCCGCCCATGAATGGCGCGGCGAGCGCGGCATCACCGCCCAGCAGTTCGAGGGCGCTGAAGCTGTGGCCCTTGGCCTGGAAGATCCGGCCATGTTCGATCGGACCGAGCTGGCTGACCGCACCGTCGGCCGGGCAGAGGATCGCGCCCGGCGTCGGGTCGAGGGGGCGGGCACCGTCTTTCAAGGCGCGGGTGAAGAAGGCGTTGAAGTGCTCGTAGGCGGTCAGGTCCTCGACCAGTGCCTGGGACATGTCCACCTGGTAGCGCTTGGCGAACCAGGCGGTGAAGGCGTTCTTGAACCAGCGCACGCGGCATTCGGCAATGCAGCCGGCCAGGCGCGACAGCAGGTGATGGGGCAGCAGGTACTGGCTGAGGATGAACAAACTCTTTTTCATCGAGGGTCCTTGTGAATCTCAAATCTCTACAGGGGTGTCGGGGTGGTTGCCCCATTCGCCCCAGGAGCCGGCGTAGCCCTTGACGCGCGGATAACCGAGCGCCTTGGCCACCAGATAGGTGAAGCCGGAACGGTGGTGGGTCTGGCAATGGGTGATCACTTCCTTGTCGGGAGTGATGCCCAGGCTGTCGAGAATCGCTGGCATGTCCTTGCGGATGCGCAGGCTGCGCTCCTTGTCCATGCCGGCGGTCCATTCGAAGTTGACCGCGCCGGGGATGTGCCCACCCTTGGCGGCCAGGACCTTCTCGCCCGAGTACTCCAGCGGGCCACGGGCGTCCCAGATTGCCAGGTCGGCTGCGCCCAGGCGTGATTGCAGGTAGTCGCGGGTGGCGGTCGGTGCCTCGTGCAGGGTCAGGGCGACCGGTCCGCCGGCTGCCGCCGGGCTGTCTTCGGACAGTGGCAGGTCTTCGTCCAGCCACGCCAGCAGGCCGCCGTCGAGGTAGTGGTAGCGAGTATGGCCGATGACGTCCAGCAGCCAGATGAAGCGACCGGCCCAACCGCCGCCTTCGTCGTCATAGACCACATAGACCGCGTCCGGGTTGTGCCCCAGTTCGCCGAACAGGGCTTGCAGCGCCTCTTTTGGTGGCATCAGGCCCGGAGCCGGAGGCTGGCCCAGCTGGGTGCGCTTGGGGTCGACGAAGCGGGCGCCGGGAATGTGCCCTGCGCTGTAGCGGGCGCTGCTGGTCAGGTCCACCAGGATCAGGCCGGGGGTGTCGAGGCGCGGCAGCAGGTCGCTGGGCTCGATTACCAGTGGCAAGCCGGAGAAGTCAGGCATGTGGGGTCTCCTGGACGCAAAGGGGAGGATTGTAGCGCAAGCTTCAGGCGCTGCGGTTGGTAAAGGCGTGCAGCGCCTTCTCGATGCATTGCACGGTCTTGCCGAAGGCCTGCACGGTGATTTCCGAAAACGGTACGCCTTCCTGGTCGCCCAGGATCACCATCACCACGCGGCCGTTGTTGCTCAGTGAGCGCAGCAGCAGGTGCTCGCCAGGCAGAAACTGGGCCCGCAGGCTGTTGGGCAGCAGGGCGAGGAACTGCGGAGCGTTTTCCGGCGACAGGCGAAGCTGCGTCGGCTGGCTCATCAGGCGCTGCAGGAGCGTGCTCTGGGCCACCTGGAGGGTCAGGTGGCTCGATTCCGCAGGCAGGCCGGCGGTCTGGTGGACTCGCAGGGCGCTGCGGCTACGGTCGGTCATCAGGATCATCACCCGGCGCAGGCCACAGGCCGCCAGGGCATCGCGGGCCACGGTGGTCAGGTGCATGGCATTGGTGAAACGGCTGGGGGTGGCCAGCAACTGGGCGCAGTGCTTGCGCCAGGCGCCCATCGCCTCGGCGGTCGGGGCGGCGGCGGGCTGCTGGTCGGCGTGAGTGCGGCGCGCATGCCAGGGCCAGATCAGGGCTTCGGCGGGGTGCCACAGGTCCTGCATCGAATGCTGGTTGGCGCTCTGGGCCGCCTGCTGGTGGATCTGCTGCTGCAACTCGCTCATCGGTTGCTGCAGGTACAGGCTCGACAGGTACTGCCAGCGCAGGCAGTGCGGACTGTCCCAGGCCTGCTGTGCCGCCACGGCCAGGCCGTTGGCCAGCAGCACGGTGTTGGCGGGCTGGTTCAGCCAGCGCTGCAGCTCCGGGTCGGCATCCAGTTGCTGTTGCTGATGCAGCGGGTTTTCGCTGTCGCGGGCAATGCGCAATGCCCGGACCAGGGTTTTGCTTTCATTCAGCAACAATTGATAGCCCTGGGTCACCCACATCGGCAGGCGCCAGAACTCCGCCATGGCCAGGCACAGTTCCAGCAGGCGAACACCGAACAGCTCCCGTTCGACCTTGGCGGCAGGCTCGTGCTTGTGCAGGACGCGCAGCTCCCAGGCTTCGAGCAGCTTGGGATGGGTCAGCGCCAGTGGCCACAGCGGTGCGAGGAACAGCAGGCTGCCCCAGTGGATGTCCTGCCAGAGCCGGGCCAGGCGTGCGGCGAACAGGCCGTTGGCCTGCTGGCTGGCGTGCTGGCTGATCAGTTGCAACTGCCGCAGGGCGATCGGGATGTCTTCCGGCAGCCGCGCGGGCAGGCGTTCGAGCAGTTCCCCGGTGCGCTTGAGGCCGAGACGATTGATGGCGACCTCGAGGTTCTCGGCCGGCTCCGTCATGCTGCCCTGGGTGTGGTGGTTGGCTTCGCAGATCACGCTCAGCGCCAGGGCTGGGCTATCCTGCATGAGCTCGGCGATATCGCGTAGCGAGCTGCGGCTGTCGGCAATGGCCCGGCAGACGCGGTCATGACTGTCCTGCGGGACAGGCAGGCGTACGCCCTGCAGCAGCTTGGTCCAGCCTTGCAGGGTTTTCGGTCTTGCACTGGACACAGCCGTTTCATTCGTCATGATTGAACGCGATCATCATCGTAGGTGCGCCCGGGTGGGCCTGGTGGCGCCGCGCAGGCCCTGCTGCCGAGGCCATGCACTGCCGGTTTTCTGGCTTTTCGCCTGAACTGGCTATAGTCTGGCGCAGTTTCGCCGATAAGTAGAAGAAGAGATTTACTAACTTCCGAATATGACCTTGAACCCGACTCAACAAGTACTCTCATTCTATGGCTAAAATCATCGGCATCATTGTCGTATTCGCGAGCGTGCTCGGCGGGTACGTGCTCTCCCACGGCAAGATCGCCGCGCTCATCCAGCCTTTCGAGGTGATGATCATCGGCGGTGCGGCGTTGGGTGCTTTCCTGCAGTCCAACCCGGGCTACATGACCATGCACGTGGTCAAGAAAGCCCTGAGCATGTTCGGTTCGCGCTTCAGCCACGCTTTCTACATGGAAGTGCTGGGGCTGATCTACGAGATCCTCAACAAGAGCCGCCGCGAGGGCATGATGGCGATCGAGGGCGACATCGAGGATGCCGCCGCCAGCCCGATTTTCGCCAAGTACCCGGCGGTCCTGAAGGATGAGCGCATGACCGCGTTCATCTGCGATTACCTGCGCATCATGTCCTCCGGCAACATGGCTCCCCATGAGCTGGAAGGCCTGTTCGACATGGAGCTGCTGAGCATGAAGGAAGAGCTCGAGCATCCCTCCCATGCCGTGACCGGTATTGCCGACGGCATGCCCGGTTTCGGTATCGTCGCGGCGGTACTGGGTATCGTGGTAACCATGGCGTCTTTGGGCGACGGCGACCAGAAGTCCATCGGTCTGCACGTGGGTGCGGCACTGGTCGGTACCTTCTTCGGTATTCTCGCGGCCTACGGTTTCTTCGGTCCACTGGCGCAGTGCCTGGCCCATGATGCCAAGGAAGAGGTGAACGTCTACGAGGCGATCAAGGCTTCCCTGGTCGCCTCGGCCTCCGGCATGCCACCGTCGCTGGCCGTGGAGTTCGGGCGCAAGGTGCTCTATCCGAAGCACCGGCCGAGCTTCGCCGAGCTGGAACAAGCGGTTCGCGGTCGCTGAGTCATGGAGAATAATCAGCCGATCATCATCAAGCGCGTCAAGCGCTTTGGCGGCGGGCACCACGGCGGTGCCTGGAAAATCGCCTTTGCCGACTTCGCAACGGCGATGATGGCGTTCTTCCTGGTGTTGTGGCTGATGTCCACCGCGACCCCGGAACAGAAGATCGCCATCGCCGGCTACTTCAAGGATCCGATCGGTTTCTCCGAGAGCGGCACGCCCTACATTATCGACCTGGGTGGTTCACCGACGCTGGCACCGGACAAGACGCTCAATCCGGAAGTGAAGTCCCAGCCACAGCCGGACAAGGTCACGGTCGACACCGACCAGGTCGAAGGCATGGCCGAGCAGGTCGAGAAGGAGCGCCTGGAGCTGCTGCTGCAGGAGTTGCAGAACAAGGTCGATGAAAGTCCGCAGTTGCAGAAGTTCAAGGACCAGATCCTGTTCGAGATCACCCCGGACGGCCTGCGCATCCAGATCATGGACGCGGAGAACCGGCCGATGTTCGACTCCGGCAGTGCGCGCCTGAAGCCTTACTTCGAGGACATCCTGCTGGCGATGGCCGACACCATCAAGGCGGTGCCGAACAAGGTCAGCATCAGCGGCCATACCGATGCCAAGCCATACTCGGGCACCGGCGACTTCGGCAACTGGGAGCTGTCGGCCAACCGCGCCAACGCCGCACGCCGGGCCCTGGTGGCTGGTAGCTATCCGGACTCGCAAGTGGCGCGGGTGGTCGGTTATGCCTCCTCGGCACTGTTCGACAAGGCCGATCCGTTCAACCCGGTCAACCGCCGTATCGACATCGTCGTGCTGACCAAGAAGGCCCAGAAAGCCATCGAGGGTGAGCAGGGTGCGGATGAAGCCAAGCCGGATGGCGCGGCCCCAGGTGCGCCGGGGGCCTCGAATGCGGCTCCGGCCGACCCGAATGCGTTGCCGGCGGACAAGCAGCCACTGCCGGCCCATGAGGTTCGGCAGCGCTTGAACATCTTCGAGGATGGCGTGTTGAAGATGGACGAGACCGGCAAGCCCAAGACCGGCTCCTGAGCCAGACGAAAAGGCCGCGATGATCGCGGCCTTTTCGTGTTCGTCAGTTGTTCAGTAGGTATCTTGCGGCAGGCTGGCGATGATCGAGCGGTAGCTGTTCATCCGCTGCTGCTGGATGCGCCCGTCTTCCAGGGCCTTGAGCAGGGCGCAGCCGGGCTCGCGGTCGTGCTTGCAGTCGCGGAAGCGGCAGGTGCCGATCAGGTCATTGAATTCGATGAAGCCGGCCTCGACGTCGGCGCGGCTGACATGGCCCAGGCCGAATTCGCGAATCCCCGGCGAGTCGATCAGTTCACCACCGCCCGGGAAGTGGAACAGGCGCGCGGTGGTGGTGGTGTGGGTGCCCTGGCCGGACAGCTCGGAGAGCGGACCCACACGAGTTTCCACCTCGGGCAGCAGGCTGTTGACCAGCGACGACTTGCCAACCCCGGATTGGCCGACGAACACACTGATGCGCCCGTCCAGCTGCTGTTGAAGCTGCTCCATGCCATTGCCGTGATGAGCCGAGACCTCCAGCAGCGGGTAACCCAGTTGCCGATAGACCGCCAGCAGGGCATTGAGGGCCGGTGCGTTGTGCTCGTCGATCAGGTCGAACTTGTTCAACAGCAGCAGCGGACGGATACCGGCGTGTTCGGCGGCCACCAGGTAGCGGTCGATCAGGTTGGCATGGGGCTCGGGCAGCGGCGCGAAGACGATCACGATCATGTCGACGTTGGCGGCCACCGGCTTGAGCTGGCCGCGGCTGTCCGGGCGCTTGAGCTCGGTGGTGCGCGGCAGTTGCGCGACGATCACGCCGATGCCCTGGTTGCCAGGGCGCCAGACCACCTGGTCGCCGGTCACCAGGGCGGGCAGGTTGGCCCGCAGGTGGCAGCGGAATACCTGGCCCTTGAGTTCCCCCTCCAGGGCCTCGACCTCGACCTGCACGCCGAAGTGCGCAATCACCAGGCCGGTCTGTTCGGGTCCCAGGTCACCGCCCTCCAGTGCTTCCACGGCCTGTGACTCGCGTTTGGCGGCGCGTGCGGCGCGTTCGCCCTGGATCTTTTCGATGCGCCAGTTTTGGCGGCGGTTGAGCTGGCGTTTGGCCATGGGTGTTCCGTGTGGTCGAATCGTCGGGGAGGGTCAAGCGGTCGCGAG
This sequence comes from Pseudomonas vanderleydeniana, assembly GCF_014268755.2. Lineage (NCBI taxonomy): Bacteria > Pseudomonadati > Pseudomonadota > Gammaproteobacteria > Pseudomonadales > Pseudomonadaceae > Pseudomonas > Pseudomonas vanderleydeniana. Next base: position 814,158 of record NZ_CP077093.1, read on the forward strand.
TTTAGCACGCCCGGCAGCCACAGCCTGCGCTAAACTGTGCGGCTATGCCGAGGAGTCAAGCTATGCAAAATCCACAGAACCTGATCTGGATCGACCTGGAGATGACCGGTCTCGACCCGGACACCGATGTCATCATCGAAATGGCCACCATCGTCACCGACAGCGATCTCAACACCCTGGCCGAAGGCCCGGTGATCGCCATCCACCAGAGCGACGAGATTCTTGCCGGCATGGATGAGTGGAACACTCGCCAGCACGGCGGTTCGGGCCTGACCCAGCGCGTGCGTGAGAGCCGCATCAGCATGGCCGAGGCCGAGGCGCAGACCATTGCCTTCCTGGAGCAGTGGGTGCCGAAGGGCAAGTCGCCGATCTGTGGCAACAGCATCTGCCAGGATCGCCGCTTCCTGGCCCGGCACATGAAATCCCTGGAACGCTATTTCCACTACCGCAACCTGGATGTCTCGACCCTGAAGGAACTGGCGGCACGCTGGGCACCGCAAGTGCGTGACAGCTTCCAGAAGGGCAGTACCCACCTGGCACTGGACGACATCCGCGAGTCGATCGCCGAGCTGCAGCACTACCGCAAGCACTTCATCAAGTTCTGAGCGGTCGCGGGAGGCTCCTGCGGTGATCAGTGGGCCCCGGAGTGACTGGCCCGGCGGTTGCGCTCTTTTGGTGCGCCGGGCAAATGAGTAGACTGCGCGGCTTCTCCTGCCCGGATCGCCATCATGCTGCTGATGCTCTACCTCGTCGCCATTACCGCTGAAGCCATGACCGGGGCGCTGTCGGCCGGACGACGCGGCATGGACTGGTTCGGCGTGGTGCTGATCGCCTGCGTCACCGCTCTGGGCGGTGGCTCGGTGCGCGACGTGTTGCTGGGGCATTACCCGCTGACCTGGGTCAAGCACCCGGAATACCTGGTGCTGACGTCGGTCGCGGCCCTGGTGACGGTGTTCATCGCCCCGCTGATGCGCCACCTGCGTTCGCTGTTCCTGGTGCTCGATGCGCTGGGCCTGGTGGCCTTCACCCTGATCGGCTGCATGACGGCCCTGGAAATGGGACAGGGCCTGATGGTGGCCTCGGTCAGCGGGGTGATTACCGGCGTATTCGGTGGCGTGTTGCGGGATATCTTCTGCAATGACATCCCCCTGGTATTCCGCCGTGAACTCTATGCCAGCGTCTCCTTCGCCGCCGCCTGGTGCTTCCTGGGTTGCACCTACTGGCAGTTACCCAGCGAGCAGGCGATTCTGATCACGCTGTTCGGCGGGTTCCTGCTGCGCCTCCTGGCGATCCGCTTTCACTGGGAAATGCCCAAGTTCATCTACAACGACGCCCACTGAAGGCACTAGCCTGGTTGCCCGGCTCGCTCGGCATGCTGGTTCAGGGCCCATTGCACATGCTCCCGGACCAGTTCCGAGGGATAGTCCCGCCGGCTGTTGAGGGCTTCGAGCACGTTGATGGTTGATGGCGCATTGCCCAGGCCAACGGCCAGGTTGCGCAGCCAGCGTTCGTAGCCGGCCCGGCGCAGTGGCGAGCCCTCGGTGTTCTTCAGGAAGGTTTCCTCGTCCCAGCGGAACAGCTCTGCCAGCCCGGCGTTATCCAGGCTGTGCCGGGGTTGGAAGTCACTCTCGGTGCTGGGGCGGGCGAAGCGGTTCCACGGGCAGACGACCTGGCAGTCGTCGCAACCGAATACCCGGTTGCCGATCAGCGGGCGCAGTTCTTCCGGAATGGCCGTCTTCAGCTCGATGGTCAGGTAGGAAATGCAGCGCCGGGCATCCAGCACGTAGGGGCCGACGAAGGCTGCCGTCGGGCAGATGTCCATGCACGCCGAACAGCGCCCGCAGTGCTCGGTGGCATGGGGTTCGTCCACCGGCAGTGGCAGGTCGACGAACAGTTCGCCGAGAAAGAAGTAGCTGCCGGCCTTGCGATTGAGCACCAGCGTGTTCTTGCCGATCCAGCCCAGCCCGGCCTGCTCGGCGATGGCCTTTTCCAGCACCGGGGCGCTGTCGACGAAGGCGCGGTAGCCGAAGGGGCCGATGACCTGCTGGATACGCTCGGCCAGCTGCTGCAGGCGTTTGCGGATCAGCTTGTGATAATCCCGTCCCAGGGCGTAGCGCGAGACGTAGGCTTTTTCCGGCTCGGCCAGGCGCTGGACCATTTGCGTGTCGCCCGGCAGGTAGTCCATGCGCAGCGAGACGACCCGCAGCGTGCCCGGCACCAGTTCGTCCGGGTGCGAGCGCTTGCTGCCGTGGGCGCCCATGTAGTCCATGTCGCCGTGATAGCCGGCATCGAGCCAGCGCTGCAGGTGCTGTTCGTGTTCGCCCAGCTCCAGGCCTGCGATGCCCACCTGCTGGAAGCCCAGTTCACGAGCCCATTGCTTGATGGATTGGGCGAGGGCGGGGAGGTCGACGCTATTTACAGGCATGAGACAGGAGAAACCTAGGCTTTGGTGCGTATAATTCTGCCAGACATCAGAGCCGAACGACGCATGCCGCAGACCAAACCGCCTTTTCCCGATATTCAGTCGCTGACTGCCGCCACCTTGCCGCGTCTTCCCGCGCGCCAGCCGGATGCTCACAAGGGGCAGTTCGGGCATGCGTTGCTGATCGGCGGTGACCGGCGCTTGGGTGGCGCGATCCTGCTCGGCGCCGAAATGGCCCTGCGTAGCGGTGCGGGCCTGGTGTCCCTGGCTACGCGTCCGGAGCACGTGGGCGCAGCGCTCGCACGACTGCCCGAAGTGATGGCGCTGGGCGTCGAGTCGGCGAACCAGTTGATGAGCGTACTCCAGCAGGCCACGGTGCTGGTGGTCGGCCCGGGGCTTGGTCAGTCGGCCTGGAGCCGCAGCCTGTTGTCGCTGGCGGCGAATGCCGCGGTGGCGCAGGTCTGGGACGCCGATGCATTGAACCTGCTCGCCATGGGCGAAGCGCGACTGCCGGCCGATAGCGTCATCACGCCGCATCCGGGAGAGGCTGCGCGCCTGCTCGGACTGTCGACCGACCAGGTGCAGGCCGACCGGGTCGGTGCAGCACGTGCGCTGGCAGCGAAATACCAGGCGGTCTGTGTGCTCAAGGGGGCCGGCAGCCTGGTGGTCGCACCCGATGGGCGGGTGTCGATCTGTGAACGCGGCCATCCGGCGATGGCGACGGCCGGGCTGGGTGACGTGCTCGCGGGGCTGGTCGGGGCACTGCGTGCCCAGGGCATGGGCGGCTTCGAGGCGACTTGCCTGGCCGTCTGGCTGCATGCCAGTGCCGGCGAGTTGCAAGGTAAGAAGGGCCGTGGGCTGGCGGCCAGTGATCTGATTCCAGCCATTCGCCAGTTGTTGGAGGAACAATCGCCGTGTCTGAATTAACCCTTCAATTGCCTGATGAAGAGAGCATGGTGGCATTCGGCCGGAACATCGCCGAAGTCACCGCCGGTGTCGGGGTGATCTTCCTCGAAGGCGACCTGGGGGCCGGCAAGACCACGCTGTCGCGGGGCATCATTCGCGGGCTGGGGCACGCCGGAGCAGTCAAGAGCCCGACGTTTACGCTCGTCGAACCGTACGAATTCGCTGATGTGCGTGCCTACCATTTCGACCTTTACCGTTTGGTCGATCCGGAAGAGCTCGAATTCCTGGGGATTCGCGACTACTTCGAAGGCGATGCACTGTGTCTGATCGAGTGGCCGGACAAGGGTGCAGGCTTTTTGCCAAAGCCTGACCTGACCATTACCATTAGCCCGCATGGCGGCGGTCGTTCGCTGTATCTGTTGTCCCAGGGCGCGCGAGGCGATGCCTGGTGTGCCGCATTGGCGTTGGAGTTCAAATAGAGGATGGGGTTTGGTATGCGCCTTCGCGCGTTGCTTGCAGTCGCAGGATTGTTGCTTGCGGCACTGGCCGTTGACGCCGTGGCGGCGACACAGGTCAAGAGTGTTCGACTGTGGCGAGCCCCGGATAACACCCGACTGGTATTCGACCTGTCCGGTACGGTCCAGCACAGCGTTTTCACGCTGACGGCCCCCGATCGCCTGGTGATCGACATCAATGGTGCGACCCTGGCCGGCCCGTTGAACGTGCCGACCGCGAATACACCGATTACCGCCGTGCGTGCCGCGCAACGCACGCCGACCGATCTGCGGGTGGTGGTCGACCTGAAGAAGGCGGTCACCCCCAAGAGCTTCACCCTGGCGCCGAATGCGCAGTACGGCAACCGGCTGGTGGTGGACCTGTTCGACAACCCGGCCGATGCGGCGCCGACACCGACGCCGGCCTCCAATCCAGCGCCGAGCGTGGCGACCTTGCCGGCCGTGCCGGTCACGCCTGCCGAACCTGCGATCAAGCTGCCACCGGCTCCTGCCGGCAAGCGTGACATCATCGTGGTGATCGATGCCGGTCACGGCGGTGAGGACCCGGGTGCGTCCGGTTCCCGTGGCCAGCACGAGAAGGACGTGGTGCTGTCGATCGCCCGCGAGCTGCAACGCCAGGTCAACGGCCAGAAAGGCTACCGCGCCGAGCTGACCCGCACTGGCGACTACTTCATTCCATTGCGTGGGCGGACCGAGATTGCCCGCAAGAAAGGCGCCGACCTGTTCGTGTCGATCCACGCCGATGCCGCGCCTTCGGCGGCGGCGTTCGGGGCATCGGTGTTTGCCCTGTCCGACCGCGGCGCGACGTCTGAAACCGCGCGCTGGTTGGCTGACAGTGAGAACCGGTCCGACCTGATCGGCGGTGCCGGTAACGTCAGCCTCGATGACAAGGACAAGATGCTCGCTGGCGTGCTGCTCGACCTGTCGATGACGGCTTCGATGACCTCGAGCCTGAACGTTGGGCAGAAGGTTCTGAGCAACATCGGCCGGGTCACGCCACTGCACAAGCAACGCGTCGAACAGGCGGGCTTCATGGTGCTCAAGTCGCCGGACATCCCGTCGATCCTGGTGGAAACCGGCTTCATCTCCAACTCCAACGAAGCTTCCAAGCTGGCCTCCACCAGCCACCAGCAGGCATTGGCGCGTTCGATCAGCAGCGGTATCCGCCAGTTCTTCCAGCAGAACCCGCCGCCGGGCACCTATATCGCCTGGTTGCGCGACTCCGGCAAAATCGCCCAGGGCCCGCGTGATCATCGCGTCGCGCCGGGCGAGACGCTGGCGATGATCGCCGTGCGCTACCAGGTCTCGGTGGCAACCCTGCGCAGTGTCAACAACCTCAGCAGTGATGAGCTCAAGGTTGGCCAGACCCTGACCATTCCCGGCACCGAACTGGCGGCCAAGCAATGAGCGAGTCGGCCTTGAAGGAACGCGCGCGTATTGAACTGCTCAGCCCGCGCCTGGCGAACCAGATTGCCGCGGGCGAGGTGGTCGAGCGCCCGGCTTCGGTGATCAAGGAGTTGCTGGAGAACAGTCTCGACTCCGGAGCCCGGCGAATTGACGTGGATGTCGAGCAGGCTGGGGTCAAGTTGCTGCGCGTGCGTGACGACGGCAGTGGTATTTCCGCCGATGAGCTGCCGCTGGCGCTGGCGCGTCACGCCACCAGCAAGATCCGCAACCTGGAAGACCTCGAACAGGTGATGAGCCTGGGGTTCCGTGGCGAGGCCCTGGCGTCGATCAGTTCCGTGGCGCGGTTGACGCTGACCTCGCGCACCCGTGACGCCGACCAGGCCTGGCAGGTGGAGACCGAAGGCCGGGAAATGGAGGCGCGGGTCCAGCCGGCGGCGCATCCGGTCGGTACTTCGGTGGAAGTGCGCGACCTGTTCTTCAATACTCCGGCCCGGCGCAAGTTCCTCAAGGCCGAGAAGACCGAATTCGACCATCTGCAGGAAGTGATCAAGCGCCTGGCGCTGGCCCGTTTCGATGTGGCCTTCCATCTGCGTCATAACGGCAAGGGCATCCTCGCCCTGCACGAGGCCCATGATGATGCGGCCCGTGCCCGACGCGTCGCGGCGGTCTGCGGGTCGGGTTTCCTCGAGCAGGCGCTGCCGATCGAAGTCGAGCGCAACGGTCTGCACCTGTGGGGTTGGGTCGGCCTGCCGACGTTCTCCCGCAGCCAGGCCGACCTGCAATATTTCTACGTCAACGGCCGGGCGGTGCGCGACAAGCTGGTGGCCCACGCGGTGCGCCAGGCCTATCGCGACGTGCTGTTCAATGGTCGACACCCGACGTTCGTGCTGTTTCTCGAGGTCGACCCGGCGGCGGTCGACGTCAACGTGCACCCGACCAAGCACGAAGTGCGTTTCCGTGACGGGCGCATGGTCCACGACTTCCTCTATGGGACCCTGCATCGCGCCCTGGGTGACGTGCGGCCGGAAGACCAGTTGGCTGCGCCGGCGGCGGTAGCCGGTATCGTCCGGCCTACGGGCCTCGAGGCTGGCGAGTTCGGCCCGCAAGGGGAGATGCGCCTGTCGGCGAATCTGCTCGAGCAGCCCCTGTCCCAACCGTTTTCGCCCTCGGTGCCCTCTGCCGGCTCGGGTGCGGGAGCCGGTTACCAATATCAGTACCGTCCGCAATCGACACCGATGCCGCCGGCGGCGGAGACGCAAAGCGTCTATCGCGAATTCTACGCGCCATTGCCGCAGGCCTCTGCACCGGCCCTGCCCGAAGACCAGGGCGATGTGCCGCCGCTGGGCTATGCGCTGGCGCAGCTCAAGGGGATCTACATCCTGGCGGAAAACGCCCAGGGTCTGGTGCTGGTGGACATGCATGCCGCCCATGAGCGGATCATGTACGAACGGCTCAAGATCGCCATGGCCAGTGAGGGCCTGAGTGGCCAGCCGCTGCTGGTGCCGGAATCCCTGGCGGTCAGCCAGCGCGAGGCCGATTGTGCCGAGGAGCACGCGGCCTGGTTCCAGCGCCTGGGCTTCGAGCTGCAGCGCCTGGGCCCGGAAAGCCTGGCTATCCGGCAGATCCCGGCCCTGCTCAAGCAGGCCGAGGCCAATCGCCTGGTGCAGGATGTGCTGGCGGACCTGATGGAGTACGGCACCAGCGACCGGATCCAGGCGCACCTGAACGAACTGCTCGGGACCATGGCCTGCCACGGTGCCGTGCGCGCCAACCGCCGGCTGGCCCTGGCGGAAATGAACGGCCTGTTGCGGGACATGGAAAACACCGAGCGCAGCGGCCAATGCAACCATGGTCGTCCGACCTGGACCCAACTGGGTCTCGATGACCTGGACAAACTTTTCCTGCGCGGACGTTGATGACAGCTTCGAATTCCCTCCCGCCGGCGATCTTCCTGATGGGCCCAACGGCGGCCGGCAAGACCGACCTGGCCATCGAATTGACCAAGGTACTGCCCTGCGAGCTGATCAGTGTCGATTCCGCCCTGGTTTACCGGGACATGGACATCGGCACCGCCAAGCCTTCGAAGGCGCTGCTGGCGCAGTTTCCGCACCGGCTGATCGACATTCTCGACCCGGCGCAGAGCTATTCGGCCGCCGAATTCCGCCACGATGCCCTGGCGGCGATGGCAGAGATCACCGCACGGGGCAAAATCCCCCTGCTGGTCGGTGGTACAATGCTCTACTACAAGGCTTTGCTTGAAGGCCTGGCGGACATGCCGGCGGCCGACCCGCAGGTGCGTGCCGAGATCGAGGAAGAGGCGGCGCGCCTTGGCTGGCAGGCCCTGCACGACCAGTTGGCAGGCATCGATCCGGAGTCGGCGGCACGTATTCACCCCAACGACCCGCAACGACTGAGCCGGGCGCTGGAGGTTTATCGGGTCAGCGGCTTGAGCATGACGGCCCATCGGCAGCGACAATCTGCGCAAAGTACTGACGCAGCCGCTTCGGGACGCCCGCAATTACCCTATACTGTTGCCAACCTGGCTATCGCTCCGGCAAATCGCCAGGTACTGCACGACCGGATTGCACAAAGATTCACACAAATGTTGGAACAGGGATTCGTTGACGAGGTCGTAGCCCTGCGTAAGAGAAGTGACCTGCATGTCGGGTTGCCGTCTATACGTGCTGTAGGCTACAGACAAGTCTGGGATTACCTGGAGGGCAAGCTGACGTCGGACGAAATGCGCGAGCGCGGTATCATCGCCACTCGCCAATTGGCCAAACGTCAGTTTACCTGGTTGCGCAGCTGGGCCGACCTGCACTGGCTGGACAGCCTGGATTGCGACAATCTGCCACGCGCCTTGAAATACCTCGGGACCATCTCCATATTGAGCTGAGTCCCTGTAAATGCCGTCTATCCTTGGGGGGTGACGGCACAAGTCACTGTTTGCTCATTTTTTATTATTGATCCTTAAAGGAGTGCGGCACATGTCAAAAGGGCATTCGCTACAAGACCCTTACTTGAATACCTTGCGTAAAGAGAAAGTCGGGGTTTCCATCTATCTGGTCAACGGGATCAAACTGCAGGGCACGATCGAATCCTTCGACCAGTTCGTGATTCTGCTGAAAAACACCGTAAGCCAGATGGTCTACAAGCACGCTATCTCGACAGTGGTGCCGGTTCGTGCAATCCGCCTGCCTAGCGCAAGTGAATCCGAACAGGGTGACGCTGAGCCAGGTAACGCCTGATAGGAGTCTCCTTTGTTCTTTGAGCGCCACGGTGGTGGTGAACGAACCATTCTCGTTCACTTGGAAGGTCAGGACCCTGAGGCGCGCGAAGATCCGCAGGAGTTTCAGGAGTTGGCATCATCGGCTGGCGCCGAGACCGTCGCGCTGTTCAGCGTGCCGCGTCATCGGCCAACCGCCAAATATCTGATTGGCACTGGCAAGGTCGAGGAGCTTCGCGACCTGGTCAAGGCCGAGCAGATCGACATCGTGATTTTCAATCACATCCTCACGCCCAGCCAGGAACGTAACCTCGAACGTGCTTTCGAGTGTCGCGTGCTGGATCGCACGGGCCTGATTCTCGATATTTTCGCCCAGCGCGCACGTACCCATGAAGGCAAGCTCCAGGTCGAACTGGCCCAGCTTGAGCACATGAGCACGCGCCTGGTTCGTGGCTGGACCCACCTCGAGCGGCAAAAGGGTGGTATCGGCCTGCGGGGTCCGGGTGAAACCCAGCTGGAAACCGACCGGCGCCTGTTGCGGGTTCGCCTGCGGCAGATCAAGGGCCGCCTGGAGAAGGTGCGCAGCCAGCGCGAGCAGTCCCGTCGCGGACGCAAGCGTGCCGACATTCCGACCGTATCGCTGGTTGGCTATACCAACGCCGGCAAATCCACACTGTTCAACGCGGTCACCGAATCCGAGGTGTATGCCGCCGACCAATTGTTCGCCACCCTCGACCCGACCCTGCGTCGTCTCGACCTGGATGACCTCGGGCCGATCGTGCTGGCCGATACCGTGGGCTTCATCCGGCACTTGCCGCACAACCTGGTCGAGGCATTTCGGGCTACGCTCGAGGAGTCGAGCAACTCCGACCTGCTGTTGCACGTCATCGATGCGGCCGAGCCGGACCGGATGCTGCAGATCGAGCAGGTGATGGTGGTGCTGGGCGAGATCGGAGCCCAGGACTTGCCGATCCTCGAGGTGTATAACAAACTCGATCTGCTCGAGGGCGTCGAGCCGCAGATCCAGCGTGGCGAGGATGGCAAGCCGCAGCGGGTCTGGCTTTCGGCGCGCGAAGGGGTGGGGCTGGAGCTGCTCGAACAGGCGATCGCCGAGTTGCTGGGCAACGATTTGTTCGTCGGCACCTTGCGCTTGCCACAGCGTTTTGCTCGACTGCGTGCACAGTTCTTCGAGTTGGGGGCGGTCCAGAAGGAAGAGCATGACGAAGAAGGCGCCTGTCTGCTGTCGATTCGTCTGCCCATGGCCGAGTTCAACCGGGTGGTCTCGCGCGAAGGCATGAAACCGCCAGAGTTCATCGAACAACACACTTTGCAATAAAAGCCTGACAAAGCGGTTGTGCTGCTGTCGCAGGCATTCTGTAGCATTGGTCGGCGCGCCGTGGGTGCGTCTTTGCTTTATCAGATGGAGAGCGCTATGGCTTGGAATGAGCCGGGTGGCAACTCGAACAATCAGGATCCCTGGGGTGGCAAGCGTCGTAACAACGGCGATCGCAAGGGGCCCCCGGATCTCGACGAGGCCTTCCGCAAGCTGCAGGAAAGCCTGAATGGGTTGTTCGGTGGCGGAAAGAAACGCAGTGACGACGGTGGTGGATCGGGTGGCAACGGCGGCGGTTTCGGCCTGCTGGGCATCGGTCTCGTCGTGCTGGCGGCTGTCTGGCTGTACAGCGCCGTGTATGTCGTGGACGAGCAGGAGCAGGCCGTGGTGCTGCGCTTCGGCAAGTACTACGAGACGGTTGGCCCGGGCCTGAACATCTATTTCCCGCCGATCGACAAGAAGTACATGGAGAACGTCACGCGTGAGCGTGCCTATACCAAGCAGGGGCAGATGCTCACCGAGGACGAGAACATCGTCGAGGTGCCGCTGACCGTGCAGTACAAGATCACCAACCTGCAGGACTTCGTGCTGAACGTCGACCAGCCGGAAATCAGCTTGCAGCAGGCGACCGACAGTGCCTTGCGCCATGTGGTGGGTTCCACCGCGATGGACCAGGTGCTGACCGAAGGTCGCGAGCAGATGGCCAGCGAGATCAAGGAGCGCCTGCAGCGTTTCCTCGATACCTATCGCACCGGTATCACCGTGACCCAGGTCAACGTGCAGAGCGCCGCGGCGCCACGTGAAGTCCAGGAAGCCTTCGATGACGTGATCCGTGCCCGTGAAGACGAGCAGCGTTCGCGCAACCAGGCCGAAGGCTACGCCAATGGCGTGGTGCCGGAAGCCCGTGGTCAGGCCCAGCGCATCATCGAGGATGCCAACGGCTATCGCGACGAGGTGATTTCCCGGGCCAAGGGTGAGGCCGACCGCTTCACCAAGCTGGTCGCCGAATACCGCAAGGCACCTGAAGTCACTCGTCAGCGCCTGTATCTGGACACCATGCAGGAAGTCTTCAGCAATACCAGCAAGGTGCTCGTGACCGGCAACAAGAACGGCCAGAACAATCTGCTCTACCTGCCGTTGGACAAGATGATCCAGAACAGCCCGGCCAGCAGCTCGCCGGTAACCGGTTCGGCCGCTGCCAGCAGCAACACGGACGTGGTGCCGCATATCACTGACCTGCCGCAAACGCGCACAAGGGAGAGCCGCTGATGAGCAATAAATCGCTGATCGCCCTGATTGTTGGCGTGATTGTGGTACTGGCGGGCTGGAACTGCTTCTACATCGTGCTGCAGACCGAACGTGCCGTACTGCTGCAGTTCGGTCGCGTGGTGCAGACGGATGTACAGCCCGGCCTTCACGTGAAGGTTCCCTACGTCAACCAGGTGCGCAAGTTCGACGCCCGCCTGATGACGCTGGATGCTCCGACCCAGCGTTTCCTGACGCTGGAGAAGAAAGCCGTGATGGTCGATGCCTACGCCAAGTGGCGGGTCAAGGATGCCGAGCGCTTCTATACCGCGACTTCCGGTCTCAAGCAGATCGCCGACGAGCGCCTGTCCCGCCGCCTGGAGTCCGGGCTGCGTGACCAGTTCGGTAAGCGCACGCTGCATGAGGTGGTCTCCGGCGAGCGGGATGCGCTGATGGCGGATATCACCGGTTCGCTGAACAAGATGGCCGAGAAGGAGCTGGGTATCGAGGTGATCGATGTCCGGGTCAAGGCGATCGACCTGCCGAAGGAAGTGAACCGCAGCGTGTTCGAGCGCATGAGCACCGAGCGTGAGCGTGAGGCGCGCGAGCATCGTGCCAAGGGTAACGAGCTGGCCGAAGGTATCCGTGCCGATGCCGATCGTCAGCGTCGCGTGCTGCTGGCCGAGGCCTATCGTCAGTCCGAGGAAACTCGCGGTGACGGTGATGCCCAGGCCGCTGCCATCTATTCCAAGGCCTACGGCCAGGACCAGGAGTTCTATGCGTTCTACCGCAGCCTGCGCGCCTACCGTGAGAGTTTTGCGAACAAGAGCGACGTGATGGTGCTGGACCCGAGCAGCGACTTTTTCCACTATCTGGAAAAAGCCAAGCCCTGATCCACCGCGCATCTACACACCCGCCGGGCGGCTAAAACGCCTGGCGGGGTGATCCTTTCGGAAAACGGGTGTATGATGCGGCAGCCGGGAAATTCCCGGCTTTTTTGCGTCTGCATGTTTGATTAGCGGCAGATGCTTGGAATACGGGTTGATCGACCCGACAGGTTTTTCGAGGAAAGTGGTAGACGAAGCCGGTTTCGGCTGTTTCGTCGCGCCTTGCTTGCGCGTGCGTTAACCATTTTCTGCTTCACTCAAGGCTCGCCTGTGGGCTGGCCGCCCGGATCATAGGGGAAAGGCGTAATGGCAACGGTAGACCGCTGGCTCTTGCCAGATGGCATCGAAGAAGTACTGCCACCTGAAGCGGCGCGCATCGAAGTGGCGCGTCGCCAGGTGTTGGATCTGTTCCAGGGCTGGGGCTATGAGTTCGTTGTCACCCCGCATATCGAGTACCTGGAGTCCCTGCTGACCGGTGCCGGCCAGGACCTGGACCTGCGTACCTTCAAGGTCGTCGACCCGCAATCGGGGCGGCAGATGGGCTTCCGTGCCGACATCACCCCGCAGGTGGCGCGCATCGACGCCCATACCCTGCGTCGCGCCGGCCCGAGCCGCCTGTGCTACGCCGGCAGCGTGCTGCACGCGCAGCCACGGGCGCTGTCGACTTCGCGCAGCCCGATCCAGCTGGGCGCCGAGCTGTACGGCGATGCCAGCCCGAGCAGTGACGTCGAGGTCATCAGCCTGATGCTGGCGATGCTGCAACTGGCCGACGTGCCGGACGTGCACATGGACCTTGGCCATGTCGGTATCTACCGTGGCCTGGCCCGTGCGGCTGGGCTGTCCGGCGAGGTCGAGCAGCAGTTGTTCGATGCCCTGCAGCGCAAGGCCATCGACGAGGTGATCGATCTCACCGACGGCTTGCAGCCTGACCTCGCGGCGATGTTGCGTTCGCTGGTCGACCTGTGCGGCGGCCGCGAAGTGCTGGCCGCGGCGCGCGTGCGCCTGGCGGGTGCTCCAGCGCCGGTTACCGCGGCCCTGGATGACCTGCTGGCGATCGCCGAGCGGCTGTCCGTGCGCTTCCCGGACCTGCCACTGTATTTTGATCTGGGCGAGCTGCGGGGCTACCACTACCACACCGGCGTGGTGTTCGCGGTGTTCGTTCCGGGTGTTGGCCAGGCCATCGCCCAGGGCGGTCGTTACGACGACATCGGCGCGGACTTCGGTCGCGCTCGTCCGGCGACCGGCTTCTCCACCGATTTGAAAACCCTGGTGACCCTGGGGCGTGCTGAGGTCGAGCTACCGTCTGGCGGTATCTGGATGCCTGACAGCGCGGATGCGGCTCTCTGGCAGAAGGTCTGCCAGTTGCGCGGTGAGGGGCAGCGTGTCGTCCAGGCGTTGCCTGGGCAACCTTTGGCCGCCGCCCGCGAAGCGGACTGCGACCGGCAATTGATACTGCAGAATGGGCTTTGGCAAGTATTGCCGCTGGTTTCCTGAGTTTTCCCGCCGGCGGCTGCCGGCACCAAGTTTGCGCGAATGAGGACAAGTGTTATGGGTAAGAATGTCGTAGTCCTGGGCACCCAGTGGGGTGATGAGGGCAAAGGCAAGATCGTCGATCTGCTGACCGAACATGCTGCCGCCGTAGTGCGCTACCAGGGTGGCCACAACGCGGGCCACACCCTGGTGATCGACGGCGAGAAAACCGTCTTGCACCTGATTCCGTCGGGCGTGCTGCGCGAAGGCGTGCAGTGCCTGATAGGCAACGGCGTGGTGGTTGCACCGGACGCCCTGCTGCGTGAAATCACCAAGCTGGAAGAGAAAGGCGTGCCGGTGCGCGAGCGCCTGCGTATCAGCCCGTCCTGCCCGCTGATCCTGTCCTACCACGTGGCCCTGGACCAGGCTCGCGAGAAAGCTCGTGGCGAGCAGAAGATCGGTACCACCGGTCGTGGTATCGGCCCGGCCTACGAAGACAAGGTCGCTCGTCGCGGCCTGCGTATCGGTGACCTGTTTCACCGCGAGCGTTTTGCCGCGAAGCTGGGCGAGCTGCTGGACTACCACAACTTCGTGCTGGTCAACTACTACAAAGAGCCGGCCATCGACTTCCAGAAGACCCTGGACGAGTGCATGGAGTACGCCGAGCAGCTCAAGCCGATGATGCTCGACGTCACCGCCGAACTGCACAGCCTGCGTCGCGACGGCAAGGACATCATGTTCGAAGGCGCCCAGGGTTCGCTGCTGGATATCGACCACGGTACCTACCCGTTCGTCACCAGCTCCAACACCACTGCTGGCGGTATCGCCACCGGCTCCGGTGTCGGTCCGATGTACCTGGACTACATCCTGGGTATCACCAAGGCCTACACCACTCGCGTGGGTGCCGGCCCGTTCCCGACCGAGCTGTTCGATGACGTCGGTGCCTTCCTGGCCAAGCGTGGCCATGAGTTCGGTGCCACCACCGGCCGTCCTCGTCGTTGCGGCTGGTTCGATGCCGTCATCCTGCGTCGCGCCATCGACGTCAACAGCATCTCGGGCCTGTGCCTGACCAAGCTGGACGTGCTGGACGGCCTGGAGACCATCAACATCTGCGTGGGCTACCGGAACGAAAACGGTGCAGTCATCGATGCGCCGACCGACGCTGACAGCTACATCGGCCTGGAGCCGGTCTACGAGCAGATGCCAGGCTGGAGCGAGTCGACCCTGGGTGCCAAGACCCTGGAAGAGCTGCCAGCGGCCGCTCGCGCCTACATCAAGCGTATCGAAGAGCTGGTCGGCGCGCCGATCGACATTATTTCGACGGGTCCGGATCGCAACGAAACCATCGTCCTGCGTCATCCATTCGCCTGATAAGTCGTTGATGTAAATCAAAAAGGGCCCCTTCTGGGGCCCTTTGTCGTTTCTGTCTGTTGTGCGGCACGACCCTTGCTGTGATTATCTTCTAAAAAAGCGTGCCATCAGATTAATGGCGCCAACGTGGAGGAGTCTTCGGTGTCGGCCATTCTCTCGCTGTTACAGAGTCGTTTGCTTCGGCCTGTGTTCGTTACCCTGGGTATCGCCCTTTTGGTGCAGGTTCTGGTGGCGGTCGCCCTGACCCGAAGCACGGTCACCGCGCTCGAGGCTGACCTGGGCAATCGCCTGGGAGCTGACAGCCAGAAACTCTCCGGTGAGCTGGAGCAGGCGGGCAAGGAAGTGACGTCGAGCCTCGACAGCCTTTCGTCCAGTACTCGCCAGCGACTGACGGTCGGCCTGTCCTCGCGCCTGAAGGACGAGCAGGCACAACTGCGGGCTGCGTTGGAAAAGGATCTGAAGGATTCGGCCAGCGACATGGCGCAACTGCTCGCCTCGGTTGCCCCGCGTGCCATGTGGGACAGCGACGTACCCACTCTCTCCGAGTTCGCTCGGCGCGCCCAGCGCAATCCGAACGTGCTGTTCGTGGTGTATGACGATGCCACTGGCGAGCACCTGACCCGTTACCTGAATCGCGAGAACCCGATCAACAAGGCGTTGCTGGAGAAAGGGCAGGGCGAGCGGGCGCTGGACAAGCTGCTCAACGCGGCGAAGAACGATCCTTCGGTCTATTACCTCGAGGCCTCGATCAACCCCAACGGCGTGGAAATCGGCAAGGTGTTGATGGGGGTGTCGACCGCTTCGGTTGATGCTGACCTGAAGGCCCTGGACCAGCGCTTCTCGGCCTTGATCGCCAGCAGTGACCAGTTGGTTGGCGACAGCCTCAAGGGGGCGGCGGCCGACAGCTCGACCGCGATGCGCGCGCGCCTGCAGTCCGCGCAATCCACGGCCACGCAGATGCAGGCCAATACGGCCAGCACTGTTCAGGACGCGGCGCAGACCCTGCGTTGGCGCATTGGTCTGGGACTGGCGCTGGTCGGCCTGGGCGTGTTGCTGTTGTTGGCGGTGGTGCTGGGGCGTCGGGTGGTCAGCAAGCTGCATCTGCTGATCGCGGCGCTCAATGACCTGGCGGCGGGCGAGGGCGACCTGACCAAGCGTGTACAGCTCGACAGTGATGACGAGATCGGTCACATGGCCTCGGCGGTCAATCGCTTCGTCGACAAGCTGCAGCCCATCGTGCGTGAAGCCGGGGATGTGGCCCAGCGTACTGGCGTCGAGATCGGCGCGATGAGCCTGCGCAATGCCGGTGCCGACAAGGCGGCCGAGTTGCAGCGCGATGAAGTTGAGCAGAGCCTGCGGGCCCTGGAGCGCATGGCTGACGAGGCGCAATCGGAAAGCCATGCCATGCAGGCGGCACTCCAGCAGGTGGTCGACATCCGTCAGGCCACTGATGAAAACACCCGGACGTCGGCGCAGGTCGGCGGCTTGATCGAGGCGCTGGCGGGGCAGGTCGACACCGGTGCCAAGGTGATCGAGCGCCTGGCCCAGCAGAGCGAGCAGATCGAGGTGGTATTGACCGTGATCCATGGTATTGCCGAGCAGACCAACCTGTTGGCCTTGAACGCGGCCATCGAGGCGGCGCGCGCCGGGGAGACCGGGCGTGGATTCGCGGTGGTGGCCGATGAGGTACGGGCGCTGGCCAGCAAGACCCAGAGCTCCACTGGGGATATCCAGGCGCACATCGGTGCCTTGCAGCAAGGGGCGCGCGAAGCGGTGGCGGCGATTGGCCAGGCCGGGCGCCAGGCCAACGAGGGGTTGGCGGTACTGCGTAACAGCGCCAAGCTGCAGCAGACGGTGCAGACTGCGGTCGAGCAGGTGCATGCGGCTATCGGTCTGGCGACCCAGGCGGCAGCGCAGCAGGCGGAGGGCGCGCATGCCGTGCGTGGTCGGGTCGAGGTGATTCATGCCCAGGCCGAGCGTGCGGCGCAGGCGGTGGTGGAGACCACGGCCAGCGGCAAGGTGCTCGATAGCCTGGCGGCACAGCTCAAGGCGAGCCTGGGGCAGTTCCGGGCCTGATCGATAGCAGTTGGAGGAAGTGGCGAGCGGGCTTGCCCGCGCTCGACTGCAGAGCAGTCGCAGGGCTCGGGCAAGTATTTTACCTGCTGCTTCGGGGGGAATTGTCTTGGGGGTGCCTTGCACCCCAGCGCGGGCAAGCCCGCTCGCCACAGGGCGGTGTGTCAGTGGGCTAAAACGCAAAAACCCGCTTTCGCGGGTTTTTGGAGAACTTCAGAATTTCTGAAGTTTGAAATTGGTGCCCAGGAGAAGACTCGAACTTCCACGACCTTTCGGTCACCAGCACCTGAAGCTGGCGTGTCTACCAATTTCACCACCTGGGCAGCATCTTCAGCGTTGTCGCTGTTGATGTGGCGCACTATACGGGCACTGTTTTGATCTGTAAACCCCTGTTTTGCTTTTAATAAATCATTTTTTGCCGGTAGGGGTGGCAGGGCGTCTTTCCATCCTGAAGGGAATGTGTCTCCTGGCGGCAGTAGCGAGCCGCGCGACATAATATTGACTGTCAGGAGGTATTCGCCCTCAACTTGGCTTTTGGCAGAAAAGGGCGGGTAAGAGATTTTTCTGACAGCCAGAAACGCAAAAACCCGCTTTCGCGGGTTTTTGGAGAACTCCAGAATTTCTGAAGTTTGAAATTGGTGCCCAGGAGAAGACTCGAACTTCCACGACCTTTCGGTCACCAGCACCTGAAGCTGGCGTGTCTACCAATTTCACCACCTGGGCATCATCTTCAGCGTTGTCGCTGTCGATGGCGCGCACTATACGGAGCCTCTCAAAAGCTGTAAAGCCCAATGTGCAAAAAAAATCAAAAATTCTCGCAGGCGCTCTGCCGTGGCCTTTGTTGCGGTTGGCAGAAGGGCTTTTCTGCCATCATTGGTGCCTGAAATTTCCCGTTTCAATACGCGTATGCCAAACTATCCGGGCATATAGACAAGGTGAAATTTATCTAATGGCCGATTGGCAGTCCCTCGATCCCGAGGCCGCTCGTGAAGCGGAAAAATACGAAAACCCTATTCCCAGCCGTGAGTTGATCCTGGCGCATTTGTCCGAGCGCGGGTCGCCGGCCAGTCGCGAGCAACTGGTGGAAGAGTTCGGTCTGAGCACCGAAGACCAGGTGGAGGCCCTGCGCCGCCGCCTGCGCGCCATGGAGCGCGACGCTCAATTGATTTATACCCGTCGTGGCACCTACGCCCCGGTGGACAAGCTGGACCTGATCCTCGGTCGCATTGCCGGCCATCGGGACGGCTTCGGCTTCCTGATCCCGGACGATGGCAGTGAAGACCTGTTCATGAGTCCCGCACAGATGCGCCTGGTGTTCGACGGTGACCGCGCCCTGGCGCGGGTTTCCGGCGTGGATCGGCGTGGTCGTCGCGAGGGCGTGATCGTCGAGGTGGTCTCCCGTGCCCACGAAACCATCGTCGGCCGCTACTTCGAAGAAGGCGGTATCGGCTTCGTGGTTGCCGACAACCCGAAGATCCAGCAGGAAGTGCTGGTCACCCCGGGTCGTAACGCCAATGCCCAGATCGGGCAGTTCGTCGAGGTGAAAATCACCCACTGGCCAACCCCGCGCTTCCAGCCCCAGGGCGACGTGGTCGAAGTGGTCGGCAACTACATGGCCCCCGGCATGGAAATCGACGTTGCCTTGCGCACCTACGATATTCCCCATGTCTGGCCCGAAGCCGTGGTCAAGGAAGCGCGCAAGCTCAAGCCGGAAGTCGAGGAGAAGGACAAGGAGAAACGCATCGACCTGCGTGACCTGCCGTTCGTCACCATCGACGGCGAGGATGCCCGCGACTTCGACGACGCGGTCTACTGCGAGGCGATTCCGGGCAAGCTGCGGCTGTTCTCCGGCGGTTGGAAGCTCTATGTGGCGATTGCCGATGTTTCCAGCTACGTGAAGGTCGGCTCGGCGCTGGACGCCGAGGCCCAGGTGCGCGGCAACTCGGTGTATTTCCCCGAGCGCGTGGTGCCGATGCTGCCGGAAGAGCTGTCCAACGGCCTGTGCTCGCTGAACCCGCATGTCGACCGCCTAGCGATGGTCTGTGAAATGACCATCTCGAAGAAAGGCGAGATGACCGACTACGTGTTCTACGAGGCGGTGATCCACTCCCATGCGCGCCTGACCTACAACAAGGTCAGCACGATCCTGGAGCAGTCGAAGACTGCCGAGGCCAAGCGCCTGCGTGCCCAGTATTCGGAGGTGATTCCGGACCTCAAGCAGCTGTACGCCCTGTACAAGGTGCTGCTGGCGGCCCGTCATACCCGTGGCGCGATCGATTTCGAAACCCAGGAGACCCGGATCATCTTCGGCTCCGAGCGCAAGATCGCCGAAATTCGCCCGACCACTCGCAACGATGCGCACAAGCTGATCGAGGAATGCATGCTGGCGGCCAACGTCGCCACTGCCGAATTCCTTCAGAAGCACGAGATCCCGGCCCTGTACCGGGTGCACGACGGCCCGCCACCGGAACGCCTGGAAAAGCTGCGCGCGTTCCTCGGTGAGTTGGGGCTGTCCCTGCACAAGGGCAAGGAAGGGCCGACGCCCAAGGATTACCAGGCGCTGCTGGCGAGCATCCAGAGTCGTCCGGATTTCCACCTGATCCAGACCGTGATGCTGCGCTCGCTGAGCCAGGCGGTGTACAGCGCCGAGAATGATGGTCACTTCGGCCTGAACTACGAGGCTTACACCCACTTCACCTCGCCGATCCGTCGTTACCCGGACCTGCTGACGCACCGGGCGATCCGCAGTGTGATCCATTCGAAGCAGAACACGCCGCACGTGCGTCGTGCCGGTGCGATGAGCATTCCGAAGGCGCGTATCTATCCGTACGACGAAGCCGCGCTGGAGCAGTTGGGCGAGCAGTGCTCGATGAGCGAGCGTCGTGCCGACGAAGCCACCCGCGATGTAGTGAACTGGCTCAAGTGCGAGTTCATGAAGGACCGCGTGGGTGAGTCGTTCCCGGGCGTGGTCACCGCAGTGACTGGCTTCGGCCTGTTCGTCGAGCTGACCGATATCTACGTCGAGGGCCTGGTGCACGTCACCGCCTTGCCGGGCGACTACTACCACTTCGATCCGGTGCACCATCGCCTGTCCGGCGAGCGCACCGGTCGCAGCTTCCGTCTCGGTGACACGGTCGAGGTCAAGGTCATGCGCGTCGATCTCGACGAGCGCAAGATCGACTTCGAAATGGCCGAGAAAACTCTGTCGGCGCCGGTTGGCCGCAGCGGCGCCAGGAAGCGTGGGGTCGAAACCGCTCCGGCACCCGTGGTCGAGAAGGCTGGCGAGCCGAGCCGTCCTTCTCGTGGTGCTGCCGAGAAGAAATCCGGCGACGCCTATCGCTCCAGCGATGCTGCGGCGAAGAACGCCGAAGTGCGCAAGAGCCGGGAGATGAAGCAGGCGCTGCTGGCCGAGGCGAAGGCCGGTGGCAAGCCCAAGGCCGAGAGCAAGGCGGGTCGTGGCGGTTCTTCGGAAAAGCCGACCAAACATCGCAAGGGGCCGTCGAAGAACGGTCCGGCACGTAAATCCAAGGGCAAGTCATGAGTCAGCTGGAAAAGATCTACGGCGTGCATGCCGTGGAGGCGCTGTTGCGTCATCACCCCAAGCGCGTCAAGCAGATCTGGCTGGCTGAAGGCCGCAGCGATCCGCGGGTTCAGCCCCTGTTGCAACTGGCGGGCGAGAACCGCGTGCCGGTCGGCCAGGCCGAGCGCCGTGAGATGGATGCCTGGGTCGAGGGCGTGCATCAGGGCGTGGTCGCTGAGGTCAGCCCGAGCCAGGTCTGGGGCGAGGCGATGCTCGACGAGCTGCTCGATCGCACCGAGGGGGCGCCGCTGATCCTGGTGCTTGATGGCGTGACCGATCCGCACAACCTGGGCGCCTGCCTGCGCACGGCCGATGCGGCCGGTGCGCTGGCGGTGGTGGTGCCCAAGGACAAGTCGGCGACCCTGACGCCAGCCGTGCGCAAGGTGGCCTGCGGTGCGGCGGAAGTGATTCCGCTGGTGGCCGTGACCAATCTCGCGCGCACCCTGGAAAAACTCCAGCAGCGCGGCCTGTGGGTCGTCGGCACCGCCGGCGAGGCCGAGCAGGAGCTGTACCAGCAAGACCTGACCGGCCCGACCATCCTGATCATGGGGGCCGAAGGCAAGGGCATGCGTCGCCTGACCCGTGAGCACTGCGACTACCTGGTGAAGCTGCCGATGGCCGGTAGCGTCAGCAGCCTCAACGTCTCCGTCGCCACCGGCGTGTGTCTGTTCGAGGCGATGCGCCAGCGCAGCGTCAAGGCCGCCGCCAAGAAGGCCTGAGAACCCTTCTCGCAATGACCGATCGTTCCCACGCTCCGCGTGGGAATGCCTCCCTGGACGCTTGGCGTCCCCCTGGTGACGCCGAGCGTCACGGGCTGCGTTCCCGCACGGAGCGTGGGAACGATCACAAGCCCTGCGTTCGTCGCTGGAGCATGCTTCAGTTGCTCAAATAATCACCAATTATCTTGCGCCCCTCGCGCCCCTTCTCTACAATTGCGCCCCTTGCCGTGATGGCTGGCGCATTTGTGCCTACTCCAAGGCAAGACACACCAGTGTCATTCACTCCTTGTCTGACCGCTTTTGAGTGGCAGGCTACAACCCGTAAGGAGCATTCATGCGTCATTACGAAATTATCTTCTTGGTCCACCCGGATCAGAGCGAGCAAGTCGGCGGCATGGTTGAGCGTTACACCAAGCTGATCGAAGAAGACGGCGGCAAAATCCACCGCCTGGAAGACTGGGGCCGTCGTCAACTGGCCTACGCAATCAACAATGTTCACAAGGCTCACTACGTGATGCTGAACGTTGAGTGCACCGGCAAGGCCCTGGCCGAGCTGGAAGACAACTTCCGCTACAACGATGCTGTGATCCGTAACCTGGTCATCCGTCGTGACGAAGCCATCACTGGTCAGTCCGAGATGCTCAAGGCTGAAGAAAACCGCAGTGAGCGCCGTGAGCGTCGCGACCGTCCTGAGCACTCCGACGCTGAAGGCGTTGAGGGTGATGACAGCGACAACAGCGATAACGCTGACGAGTAATCCACGGATCTTTTGAGGAGCCTATTACATGGCACGTTTCTTCCGTCGTCGTAAATTCTGCCGCTTCACCGCTGAAGACGTGAAAGAGATCGATTACAAAGATCTCAACACCCTGAAAGCCTACGTATCCGAAACCGGCAAAATCGTTCCAAGCCGTATCACCGGTACCAAGGCTCGTTATCAGCGTCAGCTGGCTACCGCTATCAAGCGCGCCCGCTTCCTGGCCCTGCTGGCCTACACCGACAGCCACGGCCGCTGAGACCGGGTCGTCGACAAGTAGTAAAGGATTGAGTGCATGCGTGCCTTAGCTGACTTCATCATGCGGGGACGTGTGCAGGCCACGCTGGTCGTGGCCGGAGCTGCGGCATTGCCGCTGTTGTTCTGGTTGAGTGCCGCTGCGGGAAGTCTTGTACTCCTGCGGCGCGGTTCGGACGCCTCGAGCGTCCTGGGTATCGGACTGTTGTCGGTGTTGTTGAGCTGGCACTTCCTGGGTGACCCGACGGCCCTTCTGGTGCTGCTCGGCAGTTGCAGCCTGGCGTTGATCTTGCGCGCCGGGCATACCTGGAACCGCGTGCTGCTGTGCAGCATGGCCGTGGGATTGTTGTGTGCGGTGAGCCTGGGAACTGTGTTCAGTTCCTTCATCGAATCGCTGGCGCAGACGTTCGAACACGTCATGCCGCTGGCGATGGGTGAGGTCTACGAGAAATTCTCGGCCGACCAGAAGGCGTTTCTCATCTCGCTGACCGTTCCGCTGATGATCATTTCGACAGCGATTTCGTTGCAGGTCTTCAGCGTGCTGTGCCTGATTCTTGGGCGCTACTGGCAAGCGCTGTTGTATAACCCCGGTGGTTTCGGTCGCGAGTTTCGCGCTATCCGACTGCCGAAGAACGTGACGCTGTCACTGCTGGCCGTCATGTGTATCGCCCCGTTTTTCGGGTTGCATGCACTGATCCTGTTGCCGCTGTGCAGCGTACCGCTCGCCTTCGCCGGCCTGGCCCTGATTCACGGGCTGGTGGCGCAGAAGCGACTGGCCTCTTTCTGGCTGGTGGGGATATACGTCACGCTCTTGCCGTTCATGCACCTGCTCGGTCCGTTGCTCGTGGTATTGGCCATTGTCGACAGCCTGATTGATTTTCGCGGACGCCTGGCGTCGAAGGACCCCGGTAACGGTTCCGCGAACGGTGAAGGTTAAAAGTTAAGAGGTTATTACCAAATGGAACTGATCCTGCTGGAAAAAATCGCCAACCTGGGCAACCTGGGCGACAAAGTAAAAGTGAAGGCCGGTTACGGTCGTAACTACCTGCTGCCTTTCGGCAAAGCCACCGCTGCGACCGCTGCCAACCTGGCCGCTTTCGAAGAGCGTCGTGCCGAGCTGGAAAAAGCTGCAGCCGAGAAGAAAGCTTCGGCTGAATCGCGCGCCGCCCAACTGGCTGAGCTGGAAGTGACCATCACTGCCACCGCTGGTGACGAAGGCAAGCTGTTCGGTTCGATCGGCACCCACGACATCGCTGATGCCCTGACCGCCTCCGGCGTTGAAGTGGCAAAAAGCGAAGTTCGTCTGCCAAACGGCACCATCCGCAACGTTGGCGAATTCGACGTGGCCGTGCACCTGCACGCCGAAGTCGAAGCAACCGTACGCGTTGTTGTGGTGGCTGCCTAAGCAGCACTCGATCGTCTGGCGGCTTGCCCGCCGGGCGGTTAACATCGGGCACGACTCTGTTCATTCAGGTCGTGCCCTTTGTTTTTTGGCTCCAACCATCTGATTCCAAGTGGCTATGAACGAAATCTCCGCTCCCGAGCAATACGATCTGCAAACCGCTGCCCTGAAGGTGCCGCCGCATTCCATCGAGGCCGAGCAGGCCGTACTCGGTGGCTTGATGCTGGACAACAACGCCTGGGAACGCGTGCTGGACCTGGTCTCGGACGGTGATTTCTATCGGCATGACCACCGCCTGATCTTCCGTGCGATCGCCCGCCTGGCCGACCAGAACCTGCCGATCGACGTCGTGACCCTGGCCGAGCAGCTGGACAAGGAGGGCCAGACCGCGCAGGTCGGCGGCCTCGGCTACCTTGGCGAACTGGCGAAAAACACCCCGTCGGTGGCCAACATCAAGGCCTATGCCTCGATCGTTCGCGAGCGGGCAACCCTGCGCCAACTGATCGGCATCACCAACGATATCGCCGACGCCGCCTTCAATCCGGAAGGGCGCACGGCGGCGGAAATCCTCGACGAGGCCGAGCGGCAGATCTTCCAGATCGCCGAGGCGCGGCCGAAGACCGGTGGCCCGGTGGGCGTCAACGACCTGCTGACCAAGGCCATCGACCGCATCGACACCCTGTTCAACACCTCCGACGCGATCACCGGCCTGTCCACCGGCTATACCGACCTCGACGAGAAGACCAGCGGCCTGCAGCCGGCCGACCTGATCATCGTCGCCGGTCGTCCGTCGATGGGTAAGACCACCTTCGCCATGAACCTGGTGGAGAACGCCGTGTTGCGCAGCGACAAGGCGGTCCTGGTGTACTCCCTCGAGATGCCAGGTGAATCGCTGATCATGCGTATGCTCTCGTCCCTCGGCCGTATCGACCAGACCAAGGTGCGTTCCGGCCAGCTGGAGGACGACGATTGGCCGCGCCTGACCTCGGCGGTCAACCTGCTCAACGACCGCAAGTTGTTCATCGACGATACCGCCGGTATCAGTCCGTCGGAAATGCGTGCGCGGACCCGCCGTCTGGTGCGCGAGCACGGCGATATCGCCCTGATCATGATCGACTACCTGCAACTGATGCAGATCCCGGGCTCCAGTGGCGACAACCGGACCAATGAGATTTCCGAGATCTCCCGTTCCCTCAAGGCCCTGGCCAAGGAATTCAACTGCCCGGTGGTGGCGCTGTCCCAGCTCAACCGCTCTCTGGAACAACGGCCGAACAAGCGCCCGGTGAACTCCGACTTGCGTGAATCCGGAGCGATCGAGCAGGACGCCGACGTGATCATGTTCGTGTACCGCGACGAGGTCTATCACCCGGAGACCGAGCACAAGGGCATTGCCGAAATCATCATCGGCAAGCAGCGGAACGGTCCGATCGGCTTTATCCGCCTGGCCTTCATCGGCAAGTACACCCGCTTCGAGAACCTCGCGCCGGGCAGCTACAACTTCGACGACGACGAGTAACCTCCAGCCGCCAGGCGTGCGGCGAGGCCGGCTCGATGCTGATAAACCCGACGATTATCGTCGGGTTTGATCATTTTTTGTGCTATATTCCGCGCCCGCGAATTTTCATCTCGTCATCTTTCATTTCGACACCGGTCATCGCCATGCAAGCAGCCAAGCCGTTATTTGACTATCCCAAGTACTGGGCCGAATGTTTCGGACCAGCGCCTTTCCTGCCCATGAGCCGGGAAGAGATGGATCAGCTCGGCTGGGACTCCTGTGACGTGATCATCGTCACCGGTGACGCCTACGTCGACCATCCGTCCTTCGGCATGGCGATCATCGGCCGCCTGCTGGAAGCCCAGGGCTTTCGCGTCGGGATCATCGCCCAGCCGAACTGGCAGTCCAAAGACGACTTCATGAAGCTCGGCGAGCCGAACCTGTTCTTCGGTGTCGCGGCCGGCAACATGGACTCGATGATCAACCGCTACACCGCCGACAAGAAAATCCGCTCCGACGACGCCTATACCCCGGGCGGCCTGGCCGGCAAGCGGCCGGACCGCGCCAGCCTGGTCTACAGCCAGCGCTGCAAGGAGGCGTACAAGCATGTGCCGATCGTTCTCGGTGGCATCGAGGCCTCGCTGCGCCGGATCGCCCACTACGACTACTGGCAGGACCGCGTGCGCAACTCGATCCTGATCGATGCCAGTGCCGACATCCTGCTCTATGGCAACGCCGAGCGGGCAATCGTCGAGGTGGCCCAGCGCCTGTCCTACGGCCACAAGATCGAAGACATCACCGATGTGCGCGGCACCGCGTTCATCCGTCGCGACACCCCGCAGGGCTGGTACGAAGTCGACTCCACGCGCATCGACCGGCCGGGCAAGATCGACAAGATCATCAACCCCTACGTGAACACCCAGGACACCGCCGCGTGCGCCATCGAGCAGGAAAAGGGTCCGGTTGAAGACCCGCAGGAAGCCAAGGTCGTGCAGATCCTGGCCAGCCCGCGGATGACCCGCGACAAGACCGTGATCCGCCTGCCGTCGATGGAGAAGGTACGCAACGACCCGGTGCTCTATGCCCACGCCAACCGCGTGCTGCACCTGGAAACCAACCCGGGTAACGCCCGCGCGCTGGTGCAGAAGCACGGCGAGGTGGATGTGTGGTTCAACCCGCCACCGATCCCGATGACCACCGAGGAAATGGACTACGTGTTCGGTATGCCCTACCAGCGCATTCCGCACCCGGCCTATGGTCAGGAAAAGATCCCGGCCTACGAGATGATCCGTTTTTCGGTGAACATCATGCGTGGCTGCTTTGGCGGCTGCACCTTCTGCTCGATCACCGAGCACGAGGGGCGGATCATCCAGAACCGCTCCGAAGAGTCGATCATTCGCGAAATCGAGGAAATCCGCGACAAGGTCCCGGGTTTCACCGGCGTCATTTCCGACCTCGGCGGCCCGACCGCAAACATGTACCGCATCGCCTGCAAGAGTCCGGAGATCGAGTCGGCGTGCCGCAAGCCGTCGTGCGTGTTCCCCGGCATCTGCCCGAACCTGAACACCGACCACTCGTCGCTGATCCAGCTCTACCGCAGTGCCCGTGCATTGCCGGGCGTGAAGAAAATCCTGATCGCCTCCGGCCTGCGCTATGACCTGGCGGTCGAGTCGCCCGAGTACGTCAAGGAACTGGTGACCCACCACGTTGGCGGCTACCTGAAGATCGCCCCGGAGCATACCGAGGAAGGTCCGCTCAACCAGATGATGAAGCCGGGCATCGGTACCTATGATCGCTTCAAGCGGATGTTCGAGAAGTTCTCGAAGGAGGCCGGCAAGGAGCAGTACCTGATCCCGTACTTCATCGCCGCCCACCCGGGCACCACCGATGAAGACATGATGAACCTGGCGCTGTGGCTCAAGGCCAATGGTTTCCGCGCCGACCAGGTGCAGGCGTTCTACCCGTCGCCGATGGCCAGTGCCACCGCGATGTACCATTCGGGCAAGAACCCGCTGCGCAAGGTCACCTACAAGAGCGATGCGGTGACCATCGTCAAGAGCGAGGAACAGCGTCGGCTGCACAAGGCGTTCCTGCGCTACCACGATCCGAAGGGCTGGCCGATGCTGCGCGAAGCCCTGCTGCGCATGGGCCGTGGCGACCTGATCGGGCCAGGCAAGCATCAACTGATCCCGCTGCACCAGCCGCAGACCGACAGCTACCAGAGTGCCCGGCGCAAGAACTCGACGCCGGCTGGCAGCCACAAGGTCGGCAAGGACAGCGGTCGCATCCTCACCCAGCACACCGGCCTGCCACCGCGTGGCAGCGACGGCAGCAAGCCGTGGGACAAGCGCGAGGAAGCCAAGGCCGCCGCCGCCGCACGCAACAAGCAGGCGGCCAAGGATCGCTCCGATGCCGTCAAGGGCAAGGGCAAGAAGCCGGCCCGCAAGCCGGTGGTGCCGCGCTGACAAGCCGTTGTGCCTGACAGGACGCCAGCCTCGTGCTGGCGTTTTGCTTTCTATCGAAGATCCGGTGGGTTTGTTAAGGTGGCCGCGAATTTTCCACCGTTCGACTCAAGGATGAATACCGCGTGAGCTCTTCGCTAGCCGGCATCGGCATGGACTCCAGTCCCTCCCAGTTTTTCGCCCGCCAGCGCATCGCCAGCCAGGTCGACCTGCCCAAGCTGTTCGCCGCGATCGATGCCGATCCCGGTATTGTTGGTGCGGGTGTCGTGTATATCGATGCCGAATTCAACGTAGTGACCCTGCGCGAGTTCCAGCCGATCTGCAGCATCAAGCCCAAGCGGGTGATCCTGCGTGAGGCACAGAAATACATCGCGCCGAAGCAGTTCGCCCAGCAGGTGCAGGACAACCCCCGGGAGTCGCGGTTGGTCAGCGAGGCGATCAACACCAGCCTCTCGTGTGCCGGTGCGGTGATCGGTTGGGTCGTGGTGCTTAGTGGTTCGGTGGCGGTGCCGTTTTCGGCCGGGGCCAGTTCGGTACTGGTTGCCATCGGCTATACCGCCGCGACCGCGAGTACCGCGCAGTGCATCGTCGGAGGCTATCGCACGGTCAACGAGGTGACCAACCCGGCACGTAACGACTACCTCGACAGTGAAGCCTGGTACCAGTACACCTCGATTGCTCTGGACGCTGCTTCGCTGTTGGGTGTCGGCGCTTCCGCGCTGACTTCCATCAAGCTGGTGCGCATCACCAAGGCCACCACCGGTAAGAGCGTTCGTGACGTGCTACGCGGGCTCAATCGCCAGGAGCGGGCCAAGTTGACCAAGGAATTGTTAAGTATCAACGACCCACGGCTGACGCCGAAGATGCTCAAGCTGAAACAGTTGGCCGGTGATCTGCCCAAGCGTTTCACTCCCACCGAGCTGCGCCACGCCACTGTCACCCAGATCAAGGATTCGCTGGGCGCGGCAATCGGGCTGACCGGCAGTGCCTTGTCCGGCAACGTGAAAACCATTGCGGTGGGGCTTTACGAGGAGATCGAGGAGTAATGGAGACGTTGAGCCTGCGGCGCTTTCTGGCGCACTACTTCCCGACGTTCATCGGTGGGTTCTTTGCGGCAGTGGTGTCCATCTCATGCGGTGTCCCGTTGGTGGGCGATCATTACTTTCCTACGGCTACGTTGGGTCAGGTCGCAACCGGCATGTACATCGCCTGCATGGCTCTCGGATTGGTAGTTGTCCATTGCAACTTCATGATAGTGCGTGGCTATCCCCAGTGGGTTCGAGGGCTGGTGCTGGTGTTTGTGGTCTGTTTTCTGAGCGTGTTGCCAACCATCACGTCCCATCCTCACCGGGTCATTTACGCCTTGGCGATTTTTGCGCCGCTGTTGGGCGTATTGCTCCTCAATAGCAAACGACACCGAGAGATGCGAGAACGCCTGGTGGAAATCCGCAAGCAACGCGAAAGCCTGCGCCGTACCCTGCCGAGACGGCGCTAGCCGTTGCGTAGCCGCAGGAAGGGGGAGGGCATTTGGGGCTCAGCGCTCGCGAACAGGCGTTTCGCAGGTGCCGCTGGCACCACAGGCATAGGCGGCGAGCAAACTGTACAGCAGGCTGTCGATGGACATGACGTGGACTCCAATCAGTGACGATGGACTAATGTTAGGCCGCGTCGGTTCGGCTGGCTGGTTGATTGTATCCATCGGTGTGATAGCCTAGGATTGTATACAATTTCTTGATCCAGATCATGGGAATGCCGCCTGGGTTCAGGCAGTCTTCCTGCATTGATCCGCCAATTTCATACCCTGCCTTGGAGATTCACGATGTTTGCCAAAGTTGTCGCGGTATCCCTGCTGGCCCTCGCCAGCGGCCAGGTGTTCGCAGCCGAGTGTAAAACCACTATCGATTCCACCGATCAGATGTCCTTCAACACCAAGGCCATCGAGATCGACAAGAGCTGCAAGACCTTCACCGTCGAGCTGACCCACGGTGGCAGCCTGCCGAAGAACGTCATGGGCCATAACTGGGTGCTGAGCAAGGAAGCCGACATGCAGCCGATCGCGTCGGACGGCATTTCCGCCGGTATCGACAAGAACTACCTGAAAGACGGTGATACCCGTGTTATCGCCCACACCAAGATCATCGGTGCCGGCGAGAAAGACTCGGTGACCTTCGACGTATCGAAGCTCAGTGCTTCCGAGAAGTACGGCTTCTTCTGCTCGTTCCCAGGCCACATCTCGATGATGAAAGGCACCGTCACCCTCAAGTGATGGCCTTCACCTGGTCCCGCCTCGTGCGGGATCAGGACGCTTCGTTTTTCCTCAGCTCCAGCCGAATCCTCTTCCCCTCCAGTTCCTGCCGGCTGAATACCCCGCCCAACTGCTTGCGCTTGTAGTCGTTGCCCAATGCCTGCCACTGCTCGTCGACGCTGTAGCAGTTCAGGCTTTTCTGCGGTTCCAGTCCTGCCGGTGTGCTGTGCAATTGCCAGTCGCACAGGCCGCGATAGTGTTTTTCCCCCGATGACGGAAACCCCGAGACACCTTTGCGCAGGTCGTCGCGCAGGGTGATCGCGCCGCTGCTGGTGATGCTGCGCTGTTGATTGTCCTGGCCATAGAAGGCCTCGGTCTCGAAGCTGATTTCGCTCAGGTGGAGCTTGCAGTCGGGCAGCTCGTAGCCGATGGGCACGGTGAAGTCGAACGTCCGCGGTGCGTCCAGCGGCAGCGTGTCGAAATGCAGGGTCGGATGCTGGTAGGGGCAACTGTCCTGGAGGTTGCCGGGCGTGTAGCGGGCGCTGGCGTGCAGGGCTGTCTGGATCGGCATGCTGCCGCTGAGGATGAAGTGTTCCTTGCTGGGCTGGCCGTTGGCCGGGCGCTCGGGCTGCCGGGTGGCGATGGCGACCCAGCACAGGCAGGCGACCACTCCGAACAACGGGATGATCCAGGGGCGCTGGAGGAGTGGGGTGGTTCGGATATGGGGAGGCTTTTGCTTGAGCAACATCGGCAGCAGTCCTGGCCAACAGGGGAGGGCGAAGACTGCGCCGTCGTTATGAGGGGCTCAACAGTTACCGAGAAAAACAGAAAAGTCCTACGGCAAACTGGCCGGGATCAGGCCTTTGAGGCCGTCACCCTGAGCCCCCCGGGGGTTACGGCGCGAATGGCATTTCGCGCTTGTGGTGGGTCTTCTCGTAGGTCCGGCAGATGATGTCGAAGGCTTCCTGGCGTACCGGCTGGCCGTGCAGGAAGGCGTCGATCTCGACATAGGTCACGCCGTGGGATGCCTCGTCCGGCTTACCGGGAGCGAGGTCCTCCAGATCGGCGGTCGGTACCTTTTCCACCAGCGACTCGGGGGCGCCGAAGCTGCGTGCGATCGCCCGGACCTGGTTCTTCACCAGGCCGCTCAGGGGCGCGAGGTCGCAGGCACCATCACCGAACTTGGTGAAGAAACCCATCACCGCCTCGGCCGCGTGGTCGGTACCGATCACCAGGCCGTTGGCGGCACCGGCGATGGTGTACTGGGCAACCATGCGCATCCGCGCCTTGGTGTTGCCGAGCACGAAGTCCCGCGAGACGGTGGCCTTGCCTTCGAACGCCGCGACTTGCGCCGCCAGTGCCTTGACTGCCGGGCCGATGTTCACGGTATGGCGTTCATCGGGGTTGATGAAGTCCACCGAGGCGGTGGCCTCATGTTCGTCGAACTGGACTTCGTAGGGCAGGCGCACCGCGATGAAGCGGTACTGCTCGTCACCGGTGCGCTCGCGCAGTTCGCGCACGGCGCGCTGGGCCAGCAGGCCGGCGGTCAGCGAGTCGACGCCGCCACTGATGCCCAGCACCAGGCTCTTGAGACCCGAGTTCTGCAAGCAGTCCTGGATAAAGGTGATGCGCCGGGCCACCTCGGCCTCGAGAGCGGCCTGGTCGGCGAACGGTGGCTGGACCTTGAGCTGTTCGGCAATCTGGCGCTGTACGGCTTGCATGATTCACTCCTTGCGTAGGATTCGGTCGAAAACGGATTAATCGGCTACCCGGAACACATGACGCAGGTAGGAGACGAAGTTCGGGTCCTTGCACTGGGCCTTGCCCGGCTCATCGGAAATCTTCGCCACGGGCTGGCCGTTGCAGGCGGTCATTTTAAGCACGATGCTCATCGGTTCCACCCCGGGAATGTCGCAGGTGAGGTTGGTGCCGATGCCGAAGCTGACATTGATCCGACCGCGCAGCGCCCGGAATATCTCCAGGGCCTTGGGCAGATTGAGGCTGTCGGAGAACACCAGGGTCTTGCTCATCGGGTCGATGCCCAGCTGGTGGTAACGGGCTATGCATTTTTCGCCCCACTGTACCGGGTCGCCCGAGTCATGGCGCAGGCCGTCGAACAGCTTGGCGAAGTACAGGTCGAAATCCTTCAGGAAGGCGTCGGTGGTGATGCAGTCGGTCAGCGCGATCCCCAGCAGGCCGCGGTACTCGCGGACCCAGCAGTCGAGCGCGGCGATCTGGCTGTCGATCAGTCGCGGGCCGAGTTGCTGGTGGGCCATGATCCATTCGTGGGCCATGGTGCCCAGGGGTTTCATGTCGAACTCGCGGGCCAGGTGCACGTTGCTGGTGCCGACGAAGCGCCCCGGGAAGTCATGCTTGAGCACGCTCACCACTTCCTCCTGGACCCGGTAGGAGAAGCGCCGGCGGGTGCCGAAGTCGGCGACCTGCAGGTGCGCCAGCTCATCGGCGCTGGCGTTGGCGGTCAGCCAGTCGAACTTGCGGTACAGCTGCTCGCGGGCCTGGTTCAACTCGGTTTCCTGGTAGCGATAGCGGTTGCGCACTTCGCTGACGATTGCCAGCAGTGGTACCTCGAACAGGATCACATGCAGCCACGGGCCGCGCAGGCGGATGAACAGCTCGCCGTTTTCGATGCCGGTGTGCACGTAGCGCAGGTTGAAACGGAACAGGCCGAGGAAGCGCAGGAAGTCCGGCTTGAGAAAACTGATGCGCTCGAGAAATCCCAGCTGGTCCGCGCTCAGGCTCAGCTCGGCGAGACGCTCGATCTGGTAGCGGATTTCCGCCAGGTACGGCTGCAGGTCCTCGCTGTTGCGGCAGCGGAAGTCCCATTCGACTTCGACGTTGGGGTAGTTGTGCAGTACCGCCTGCATCATCGTCAGCTTGTAGAAGTCGGTGTCGAGCAGGTTCTGCACGATGCGATCGCCAAAGGCCTTATCGCTCATAACGGGTGTCTCCATGCCGGTCGACGCTCCGGCAGCTTTTGGGTGAATGGCGCTAGTGGCGCATATCAGGGGGCGGTTTTACCAGCGATTTCTGTTGATCCTGTGGGCTTCTTCGCGGGCCAGCCTCAATGGCTGGCAGGCTATCAAGGCTGCGCCGGACTGTTGATCTGCTCCTGCATCCAATGCACGAAACTCTTCACCTTGGGCACTTCCGCCGAATGCTCCGGGTACGCCAGGTAATAGGCGTCATGGCTGGGCATCGCATGCTGCCAGGGGATCACCAGCTTGCCGTCGGCCAGTTCCTCCTCCACCAGGAAACGCGGCAGCAGGGCCACGCCACAGCCGACCTGCGCCGCACGGATACACATGTAGAAGGTCTCGAAGCGCGGCCCGTGATAGCTGTGTTCGGTGTGATAGCCCTGGCTGTCGAACCACTCGTGCCAGGCCTGGGGGCGCGAAGCGTTCTGCAGCAGGACCAGCTCGCTCAGTTGCGTCGGGTCTTCCAGGGGGTGTTCGGAGAGGCTGGCGGGGGCGCAGACCGGTACCAGTTCCTCGCCGAACAGCTTCAGGCACTCGGTGCCCGGGCGTGAACCCTGGCCGAAGTAGAACGCCAGGTCGCTGTGCCCTTGCAACAGGTCCTCGGCCTCCTGTTCGCTGCGCAGGTCCAGGTGAATATGCGGATGGCGCAGGCGCCAGCCCTTGAGGCGGGGCACCAACCAGCGGGCACCGAACGTCGGCGGCGTGGAGACCCGCAGGACCTCGGTTTCGCCGCCGTAGGAGCGCAGGTAATGGGTCGACATCTCCATCTGCGTGAGGATCTTTCGCACTTCCACCAGATACAGGTCTCCGGCCGGCGTCAGTTGCAGGCGGCGACGCACCCGACGGAACAGCAGGTGCTGGAGCAGTTCTTCGAGCTGCGCGACCTGTTTGCTGACTGCGCTCTGGGTCAGGTTCAGTTCCTCTGCCGCACGGGTGAAGCTCAGGTGGCGGGTGACGGCCTCGAAACACTGCAGGGCGGTGATCGAGGGCAGGTGTCTTTTATTCAGCATGGACGGGCCTTTTCTTCTGTTTCTTGCGCAGCATGAATAAACGGAATGATATCTCGCCTAATCATCGTTTGTTGCCAACTCTTAACACCGCTACAACTAGGGTTCCGATTCCCGTTTGCAGGAGTGATCCCATGGTTGCCGCATTGCTCGATCGTCTTGGTGTTGACCCGGCGCTGTATCAACAGGGCCGGCAGCCCGTGCATTCGCCAATCGACGGCAGCCGCATTGGCGCCGTGAACTGGCAGGGCCCGGCCGAGGTCGAGCAGCAGGTCGGTCGCGCCGAACGGGCCTTCGAGGCCTGGCGCAAGGTGCCGGCACCGCGCCGTGGCGAGCTGGTGCGGCAGTTCGGCGAACTGTTGCGCCAGTACAAGGCCGACCTCGGCGAGCTGGTCTCCTGGGAAGCGGGCAAGATCACCCAGGAAGGCCTGGGCGAAGTCCAGGAGATGATCGACATCTGCGACTTCGCGGTCGGCCTGTCCCGTCAGTTGTATGGCCTGACCATCGCCTCCGAGCGCCCTGGCCACCACATGCGTGAAACCTGGCACCCGCTGGGCGTGGTCGGGGTGATCAGCGCCTTCAACTTCCCGGTCGCGGTCTGGGCCTGGAACACCACGCTGGCGCTGGTCTGCGGCAACCCGGTGATCTGGAAGCCCTCGGAAAAGACCCCGCTGACCGCGCTGGCCTGCCAGGCGCTGTTCGACCGCGTGCTGAAAAATTTCAGTGATGCGCCACCGTACCTCAGCCAGGTCATCATCGGTGGTCGTGACGCGGGCGAGGCGCTGGTCGACGACCCGCGCGTGGCCCTGATCAGCGCCACCGGCAGCACCCGGATGGGGCGCGAGGTGGCGCCCAAGGTTGCCGCCCGCTTTGCCCGGAGCATTCTGGAACTGGGCGGCAACAATGCGATGATCCTCGGCCCCAGCGCCGATCTGGACATGGCCGTGCGTGCCATCCTGTTCAGCGCCGTCGGCACCGCCGGCCAGCGTTGCACCACCCTGCGCCGGCTGATCGCCCACGAGTCGGTCAAGGACGAGATTGTCATCCGGCTCAAGGCGGCCTACGCCAAGGTCCGTATCGGTCATCCGCTGGAAGGCAACCTGATCGGTCCGCTGATCGACAAGCACAGCTTCGATGCGATGCAGGACGCCCTCGAGCAGGCGCTGAGCGAAGGCGGTCGGGTATTCGGTGGCCAGCGCCAGTTGCAGGACCAGTTCCCCAACGCCTATTACGTCTCGCCGGCGATCGTCGAGATGCCCGAGCAGAGCGATGTCGTCCGCCATGAAACCTTTGCGCCGATTCTCTATGTGATCGGCTACAGCGACTTCGCCGAGGCCCTGCGCCTGAACAATGCGGTGCCGCAAGGATTGTCGTCGTGCATCTTCACCACCGACGTGCGCGAGGCCGAGCTGTTCATGTCGGCGGTGGGCAGCGACTGTGGCATTGCCAACGTCAACATCGGCCCCAGCGGTGCGGAGATCGGTGGCGCGTTCGGTGGCGAAAAGGAGACCGGCGGTGGTCGTGAGTCGGGCTCCGATGCCTGGCGCGGCTACATGCGGCGCCAGACCAACACCGTCAACTACTCGCTGGAACTGCCATTGGCCCAGGGCATCGTCTTCGACTGACACTGACGTCGGGTAGCCTTGTGGCAAGGGGGCTTGCCCCCGTTGGGCTGCGAAGCGGCCCTGAAATCGGTACTCGCGTGTATCGGGATGCAGGCGAGTACTGGCCTGCGACTGCTTCGCCGTCGAACGGGGGCAAGCCCCCTCGCCACATTCAGGTGGCTGTTGGGTTTCGTTTTTGGAGTCTGGCAATGGCGTTACGTGAAGAGTGTCTCTGGGAAAAACTGACGCCGCAGCGGCCTGAAGCGCCGCGTTTCAAGGGCGAGCTGAGTGTCGATGTCTGTGTCATCGGCGCCGGCATCACCGGCTTGTCGGCGGCCATCCATCTGCGAGAGCAGGGCAAGAGCGTCTGCGTGCTGGAGGCCCACCGCGCCGGGCATGGTGGTTCCGGGCGTAACGTCGGGCTGGTCAATGCCGGGCTGTGGATTGCTCCAGACGACATCGAGGCCGGCTTCGGCGAGGCTGTCGGCAGCCAGCTCAACCGTATGCTCGGTGCCGCCCCGGCACTGGTGTTCAGCCTGGTCGACAAGTACGGCATCGATTGCCAGCTGCGCCGCGAGGGCACCCTGCACATGGCCCACAACGCCCGCGGCGAGGCTGACCTGCGCAGTCGTGAAGCTCAATGGAAGCGTCGCGGTGCCCCGGTCGAACTGCTGACCGGCAGCGCCTGCGAAGCCGCCACCGGTACACGCCGGATCGCCGCCGCCTTGCTCGACCGGCGGGCCGGCACCCTCAACCCGATGGCCTACACCTCGGGCCTGGCCAAGGCTGCCGCGGGGCTCGGAGCACAACTGTTCGACCAGTCTCCAGTCACCCGGCTGGAGCGCCAGGGCCAGCGCTGGTCGGTGCAGACGGCTGATGGCGCGGTCAGCGCCGAGCAGGTGGTGATGGCATCCAATGCCTACACCGAGGGCGAGTGGACCGAACTGCGGCGCAACTTTTTCCCGGGCTACTACTACCAGGTCGCCTCCGCTCCGCTCGACGATGATGCGGCGAGGCGGATCCTGCCGGGTGGCCAGGGTTCCTGGGATACCCGCCAGGTGCTCAGCAGCATTCGCCGCGATGCCGACGGCCGCCTGCTGCTCGGTAGCCTGGGCAACGGCAACCAGAAACCCGCCTGGTTCCTGCGGGCCTGGGCCGACCGGGTCCAGCAGCACTATTTCCCCTACCTGCAAAAGGTCGACTGGGAGTGCACCTGGACGGGATGCATCGCCTTTACCCCCGACCACCTGATGCGCCTGTTCGAGCCGGCGCCAGGGCTGGTGGCCGTCACGGGCTACAACGGGCGGGGTGTCACGACCGGCACGGTGGTCGGCAAGGCGTTCGCCGACTACCTGTGTAACGGAAATCCTCAGGCCCTGCCGATTCCCTTCGCCCCCATGCGGCCGGTGCCGGCGGTAGGCTTGCGCAGTTGTCTATACGAGGTCGGATTTTCGCTGTATCACGCGGGCCAGTGCCTGCGGATCGTCATTTGATACAACAAAAGCGCCAATCCGGACGGCGCTTTTACCTGATACGGCTAGCCTATATGGTGCGCGATGTAGCAGTCGTGCACTGTGAGTGTGCACTTCGGTGACGCACGTTGTTACAGGGCGGTTGCACGCGTATGTGTGTCGTGGTTGCAGTAGTGGCACTCGAAGGTTGCACCTTTTTTTAAAAAGGGTTCTACCTTCAGCGGATTAGACGGTTGCACGCCCAGTTAAAAAGGGCTCGAAACAGTCCAGAAAACAACAAGACAGCGACTTTTTTCAGAACAAAAAACCGATGGCACGCCCCTTGCTCTGAGCATTCAGTGAAGTCGCAGTGCCAAACTAAAAAAACTTGGAGCACCACCTCATGTCCCAGAAGTTTTACAAAAAAGGCTTTGTCGCCCTCGCAGTGGCTGCTGCGCTGGGTGTTTCTGCGTTTGCTCAGGCTGATCTGAAAATCGGTGTTGCCGGTCCCATGACCGGTGCCAACGCGGCGTTTGGCGAGCAGTACATGAAAGGGGCACAGGCTGCAGCGGATGTGATCAACGCGGCCGGTGGGGTGAATGGGGAGAAGATCGTCCTGGTCAAGGGTGACGATGCATGCGAGCCGAAGCAGGCGGTGACGGTCGCCAAGGACCTGTCCAACCAGAAGGTGGCCGGTGTCGTCGGGCACTTCTGCTCGTCGTCGACCATCCCGGCGTCGGAAGTCTATGACGAAGCCGGCATCATCGCGATCACGCCCGGCTCGACCAACCCGCAGGTCACCGAGCGCGGCCTGTCGGCGATGTTCCGCATGTGCGGCCGTGACGACCAGCAGGGCATCGTCGCCGGCGACTACATCGTCGACGTGCTCAAGGGCAAGAAGGTCGCCGTGATCCACGACAAGGACACCTACGGCCAGGGCCTGGCCGATGCGACCAAGGCACAGTTGATCAAGCGCGGCGTGACCCCGGTGATCTACGAGGGCCTGACCCGTGGCGAGAAGGACTTCAGCGCCCTGGTGACCAAGATCCGTGCTGCTGGCGCCGACGTGGTCTACTTCGGTGGCCTGCATCCGGAAGCCGGTCCGCTGGTCAAGCAACTGCGTACCGAAGGCCTGAAGGACGTCAAGTTCATGTCCGACGACGGTGTGGTGACCGACGAACTGGTGACCACCGCTGGCGGTCCGCAATACGTCGACGGCGTCTACATGACCTTTGGCGCCGACCCACGCCTGCTGCCGGACAGCAAGGCGGTGGTCGAGCAATTCCGCAAGAACGGCACCGAGCCTGAAGGCTACACCCTGTACGCCTATGCTTCGATCCAGGCCCTGGCCGCCGGCTTCACCGGTGCCAAGTCCAACAAGGGCGAAGACGCCGCCAAGTGGCTCAAGTCGCATCCGGTCAAGACCGTCATGGGCGAGAAGGCCTGGGACAGCAAGGGTGACCTGAAGGTCTCCGACTACGTGGTCTACCAGTGGGACGCGAGCGGCAAATACCACCAGCTGGAAAAACAGAAGTGACATGAACCGGACGGCCGGCACTACGAGTGCGGGCCGTCCGCCACGCGTGTCCGTGCAGTTACCTGTCTTTTCTCGTAGAACTGCACATGGCTGTGCTGCGACGGCGGTTGAACCCCGGTCCGTCGCGGTGCGCTTCTGTGCAGTCTCTCAACGTGCGTGAGATTGCGTTATGGATGGTATTTTCCTGCAGCAACTGGTCAATGGCCTGACCCTCGGGTCGGTCTATGGCCTGATCGCCATCGGCTACACAATGGTCTATGGCATCATCGGCATGATCAACTTCGCCCATGGCGAGGTTTACATGATTTCCGCCTACCTCTCGGCAATCAGTCTGGCCCTGCTGGCCTATTTCGGTATCGAATCCTTCCCGCTGCTGATGCTCGGCACGCTGTTGTTCACCATCGTCGTCACCGGCGTGTATGGCTGGACCATCGAGCGTATCGCCTACAAGCCGCTGCGCAACTCCACCCGCCTGGCGCCGCTGATCAGTGCCATCGGCATCTCGCTGATCCTGCAGAACTACGCGCAGATCAGCCAGGGCGCCAAGCAGCAGGGCGTGCCCACGCTGCTCACCGGTGCCTGGCGCATCGACGTCGGCAGCGGCTTCGTCCAGCTCACCTACACCAAGGTGTTCATCCTGGTGGCCGCGTTCGTCGGCATGGGCGTGCTGACCTACATCATCAAGTACACCAAGCTGGGGCGCATGTGCCGGGCCACCCAGCAGGACCGCAAGATGGCCTCGATCCTGGGGATCAATACCGACCGGATCATTTCCTATGTGTTCGTCATCGGCGCGGCCATGGCGGCCCTGGCCGGTGTGCTGATCACCATGAACTACGGCACCTTCGACTTCTACGCCGGCTTCGTCATCGGCATCAAGGCGTTCACCGCGGCGGTGCTTGGCGGCATCGGTTCACTGCCGGGAGCGATGCTGGGCGGGATCATCCTCGGGATTTCCGAGTCGCTGTTCTCCGGGTTGGTCAACTCGGACTATAAGGACGTGTTCAGCTTCTCGCTGCTGGTCCTGGTCCTGGTCTTTCGGCCGCAAGGCCTGCTCGGCCGTCCTCTTGTGTCGAAGGTGTAAGCCATGTCCACTGCCACTGAAAAATCGCTCGATATCAAAAAAAGCCTGGTGGATGCCATTCTTGCCGGCCTGATCGCCCTGATCGTCTTCGGCCCGATCGTCGGGGTCGTCCTCGAGGGCTACAGCTTCAACCTGGAACCCAAGCGTGTCGCCCTGCTGGTGGCGATCGTGATGCTCGGTCGCTTCATCCTGAGCCTCTACCTGCAAACCTCGAAAGGGCAGCGGCTGCTCGACAGCTTCGAAGGGGGCGGTTCGGGGGTGCATGTGCTGGCACCGGACTACAAGTCGCGCCTGCGCTGGATCATCCCGATCATGATCGCCATCGCGGTGATCTTCCCGGTGTTCGCCAACTCCTACCTGCTGGGCGTGGTGATTCTCGGCCTGATCTACGTGCTGCTCGGCCTTGGGTTGAACATTGTGGTGGGCCTGGCGGGGCTGCTCGACCTTGGCTACGTGGCGTTCTACGCCATCGGTGCCTATGGCCTGGCCCTGGGTTATCAATACCTCGGCCTCGGCTTCTGGACCGTGCTGCCGCTGGCGGCCATCTGCGCGGCCCTGGCCGGTTGCATACTGGGCTTCCCGGTGTTGCGCCTGCATGGTGACTACCTGGCGATCGTGACCCTCGGCTTTGGCGAGATCATTCGCCTGGTGCTCAACAACTGGCTGTCGCTGACCGGCGGCCCGAACGGCATGCCGGCGCCGCTGCCGACCTTCTTCGGCCTGGAGTTCGGCAAGCGGGCGAAGGACGGCGGGGTGCCGTTCCACGAATTCTTCGGTCTCGCCTACAACCCGGACGTGAAGTTCTACTTCATCTACACCGTGCTGTTCCTGGTGGTGCTGGCGGTGCTCTACATCAAGCACCGGCTGACCCGCATGCCGGTTGGCCGGGCCTGGGAAGCCCTGCGTGAAGACGAGATCGCCTGCCGTGCCATGGGCCTGAACCATGTGCTGGTCAAGCTTTCGGCGTTCACCCTCGGTGCATCGACAGCGGGCCTGGCCGGGGTGTTCTTCGCCACCTACCAGGGCTTCGTCAACCCGACCTCGTTCACCTTCTTCGAGTCGGCGCTGATTCTTGCCATCGTCGTGCTCGGTGGCATGGGCTCGACCATTGGCGTGGTCATCGCCGCATTCGTGCTGACCGTCGCCCCGGAACTGCTGCGCAGCTTCGCCGAATACCGGGTGCTGCTGTTCGGCGTATTGATGGTGTTGATGATGATCTGGCGCCCGCGTGGCCTGATCCGTATCAGCCGTACCGGGGTTGCCCCGCGTAAAGGTGCCTTGCACGAGGGAGCCGCGCAATGAACGATGAAATCATTCTCTCGGTCGAGAAACTGATGATGCACTTCGGAGGGATCAAGGCCCTCAGCGACGTCAGCCTGCAGGTCAAGCGCAACTCGATCTTCGCCCTGATCGGCCCCAACGGTGCCGGCAAGACCACCGTGTTCAACTGCCTGACCGGTTTCTACAAGGCGTCCGGCGGCACCATCGAACTCAATACCCGTGGCCGGGTGACCAACGTCATCCAGCTGTTGGGCGAGTCGTTCCGGGCCAGCGACTTCGTTTCGCCGAAGAACTTCGCCAGCCGCCTGTACTACAAGATGTTCGGTGGTACCCACTTGGTGAACCGGGCGGGGCTGGCGCGGACGTTCCAGAACATTCGCCTGTTCAAGGAAATGTCGGTGCTGGAGAACCTGCTGGTGGCCCAGCACATGTGGGTCAATCGCAACCTGCTGGCCGGCATCCTCAATACCAAGGGCTATCGCAAGGCCGAGAGCGATGCGCTGGACACCGCGTTCTACTGGCTGGAGGTGGTCGACCTGGTGGACTGCGCCAACCGCCTGGCCGGTGAGCTTTCCTATGGCCAGCAGCGCCGCCTGGAAATCGCCCGGGCCATGTGCACGCGCCCGCAGGTCATCTGCCTCGACGAGCCGGCAGCCGGCCTCAACCCCCAGGAAACCGAAGCGCTGAGCGCGATGATCCGGCTGCTGCGTGACGAGCATGATCTGACCGTGGTGCTGATCGAACACGACATGGGCATGGTGATGAGCATTTCCGACCACATCGTGGTATTGGACCACGGCAACGTGATCGCCCAGGGCGGGCCCGAGGCGATCCGCAACGACCCGAAAGTGATCGCGGCCTACCTGGGTGCGGATGAAGAGGAGCTGGTATGAGTCAGTCTATCCTCGAACTGAAGAACCTGGACGTGTACTACGGCCCGATCCAGGCCCTGAAGAAGGTCTCGCTGCACATCGACGAAGGCGAAACCGTCAGCCTGATCGGCTCCAACGGTGCCGGCAAGTCGACGCTGCTGATGTCGATCTTCGGCCAGCCGCGGGCGGCCTCCGGGCAGATCATCTACCGTGGCGTCGACATTACCCACAAGTCGTCGCACTACATCGCCTCCAACGGTATCGCCCAGTCGCCGGAAGGCCGCCGGGTGTTCCCCGACATGACCGTGGAAGAGAACCTGCTGATGGGCACCATCCCCATTGGCGACCAGTTCGCCAGCGAGGACATGCAACGCATGTTCGAGCTGTTTCCACGACTCAAGGAGCGGCGCAACCAGCGGGCCATGACCATGTCCGGCGGCGAACAGCAGATGCTCGCCATCGCCCGGGCGCTGATGAGCCGGCCCAAGCTGCTGTTGCTCGATGAGCCGAGCCTGGGCCTGGCGCCGATCGTGGTGAAGCAGATCTTTGCCACCTTGCGCGAGCTGGCGGCCTCGGGGATGACCATCTTCCTGGTCGAGCAGAACGCCAACCATGCGCTCAAGCTCTCGGACCGGGCCTACGTGATGGTCAACGGGCAGATTCGCCTGAGCGGCACCGGCAAGGAACTGCTGGCCAACGAGGAGGTGCGCAACGCCTACCTGGGCGGTCACTGATCCCCCGAGGGTCTATCCACAGGAACGCCCCGTGACCTTGTCGGTCCGGGGCGTTTTTCATATCCACAGAGCGGCGGTGAAATTGTGGAAAACGCAGTTGAAAACTTCGTGGGGTGCGACATGAAACCGCTGCAACCGGTTGTTTTGTCACCGTTTTGACTTGTCCCCGTTTG
This sequence comes from Pseudomonas vanderleydeniana, assembly GCF_014268755.2. Classification (NCBI taxonomy): domain Bacteria; kingdom Pseudomonadati; phylum Pseudomonadota; class Gammaproteobacteria; order Pseudomonadales; family Pseudomonadaceae; genus Pseudomonas; species Pseudomonas vanderleydeniana. The sequence goes on from NZ_CP077093.1 coordinate 856,667, forward strand.
CTGTGGAATCGGCTGTGGGTAACGTGGGAGTAGCTGGCTGGAAGCCTTGTGGAACGTGGCTTTCAAGGCTTTGTACGTTTTTTGATCAGTCGATTTTCAGCAAGCTCGCGGCGCATTTGTCAACAGGTTTGTGGATGCGCCGGGTGTCTTTGAATCAATAGGGACAGCCTGTGGATAACTCTGTGGGCAAACTCTGGAAAGACCGCTATGAGCGGCGTGGCTGCTGGCTTGGAGCCATCCCGCGAAAGTCCACAGCTTGGCTCTGGCATCCGGTTGCGGCACATGGGCTTGTTCGAGGTCAAGCAAAAAACTTTCAGAACCGCGCTGCAGGCCTTGTGGATAGCGGGCTGGCGCTTTTCGACTTGCCCCCAGAGATTGTGGAAGGGGCTGTGGATAAGGTGCGTACAGCAGGCGCCAGGCCACGTCTGGCCTGGGCTGCAGGTATTTGAACGTTTTTTGCACAGTCTGCTGTCGAAGCGTGCGACACAGTTGCTGGCCTCCGCCGGGCCGGGCATGCTGGGCGGAGAACGACTTTATTTCATGCTGTAACCGAGTCTAGCTAGGAGAACACGATGACATCCACGCTGTTTATCACGGGCGCCACTTCCGGTTTTGGCGAGGCCTGTGCCCGTCGCTTTGCCGAGGCCGGTTGGAAACTGGTACTGACCGGGCGTCGCGAAGAGCGTCTGAATGCCCTGTGCGCCGAGCTTTCCAAGCAGACCGAAGTGCATGGCCTGGTGCTCGACGTGCGTGACCGCAAGGCCATGGAAGCCGCCATCGCCAACCTGCCACCGAGCTTCGCCAAGCTGCGCGGGCTGATCAACAACGCCGGCCTGGCCCTGGGCGTCGACCCGGCGCCCAAGTGCAGCCTGGACGACTGGGACACCATGGTCGACACCAACATCAAGGGCCTGATGTACAGCACCCGCCTGTTGCTGCCGCGCCTGATCGCCCATGGCCGTGGCGCCAGCATCGTCAACGTCGGCTCGATCGCCGGCAAGTACCCGTACCCCGGCAGCCATGTGTATGGCGCGAGCAAGGCGTTCGTCAAACAGTTCTCCCTGAGCCTGCGTTGCGATCTGCAAGGCACGGGCGTGCGCGTGAGCAACATCGAGCCGGGGCTGTGTGAAAGCGAGTTCTCGCTGGTGCGCTTCGGTGGTGACCAGGCACGCTACGACGCGACCTACGCCGGCGCCGAGCCGATCCAGCCGCAAGACATCGCCGAGACCATCTTCTGGGTGCTCAACACGCCAGCCCACGTCAACATCAACAGCCTGGAGCTGATGCCGGTCAGCCAGACCTGGGCCGGCTTCGCGATCGAGCGCGACAAGTCCTGATCCTCAATTCCGTGGCGAGCGGGCTTGCCCGCGTTGGGCCGTGAAGCGGCCCCAACGCCAGCGATCGAGATACACCAGGCACAACGGGTTCGCAGGTAGTGGGGCTGCTTTGCAGCCCAACGCGGGCAAGCCCGCTCGCCACAAGGAGACGCGGTGCGGCTCAGCCCAGGTAGTCGGCCAGCCCGTACAGGCAGGTCGCCAGGTGATAGGGGGTGGTCGACGGCATGTCCGCGCGGCTGACCACGCCCTTCGCATCCAGGCATTCATGCCAGCCGCCGTCATGCATGAAGTGCGTATGCAAGGCCTGGAGCTGGCGCTGCAGGCGCGCCGAGTTATCCACACGCAGCGTCAGGGCCCGCAGGTATTCGGCCTGGGCCCAGATCCGCTGGGTCGCGTCGCGCACCGTGCCATCGAGGGTCAGCATCGCGGCGACGGCCCCGCTGTGCGGGTCGACGCCCACCTGCTCGGCATACGCGAAGCCTTGCTTCAGCGATTGGTGCAGGGCAGTGTCGCGCAACACGGGTGAGGATTCGAGCAGGAACAGCCACTCGAACTGATGGCCCGGCTCGAACCAGTTATCCACAGTGCCCAGCGGCTTCTCCAGCATCACCCCTTGCCGGCGGTCGATAAAGCGCTTCTGCAGGGCCGTGGCGAGGGCCAGCAGGTCACGCTGCACGTCGGCGTCCTCGCGCGCCGCCAGCGTGGCGAGGAACGCTTCGGCCAGATGCATCAGCGGGTTCTGCAGGGGGCCGCTGCCCAGCGACGTCCAATCGCGCTCCAGGTTCGCCTCGTACAGCCCGTCGCCGGTGGCGAAGCGCACGGCGATCACTTCCAGCGCGGCATCGAGTACCGACTCCACCAGCGGTTCGCGCACCTTGGCCCAGTAGTGGGCGCAGGCGAACAGGATGAAGGCGTGAGTGTAGAGGTCCTTGCGGGTATCCAGGGGCGCGCCGTGCGGGTCGATGCTGTAGAACCAGCCACCGTGCTCGGCATCGTGGAAGTGCCGTTGCAGCGAACGGAACAGGGCGGCGGCGCGGGTGGCTGCGTCGGGAAAGGCACGGTCACCGATCAGGCTGGAGAACAGGTACAACTGACGGGCGCAGGCCATAGCGCGATAGCGCTGTGGCGGCAGAGGCTGGTGCCCGGCGTCCAACGCTTCATAGGGCAAGGCCAGCTCGGCATTCCAGCCGGGGCCCTGCCACAGGGGCACGATCACCTGGCGAAAGTGCTGCTGCACGGTCGTGAACAGACTTTTCAGTTCGGGAGTGGCGGCAGAGCTGGAAACATCGGGCATCGGCAGGGATCGTCGGGCAAGGGCTGTTTGCCCGACATGGTAGCAGGCAGTCCGGCATCGTGTCAGATGCCCGGCTTTTGCCGGGCAGATAGCGCCGATGTGGCGGAACGGGAATCGCGGCGGTTCTGCGCCCCGACCAGCCCGGCTCCTCCAAGGTAACGCTGCGCCGCGAGGGTGTATTCGACACAGATCCTGTAGGCGCAGGCGGGCGGCGATCCGACTTGCCCGCGAAGGGACTCCTCAGGTCACCGCTGTGCTCAACCCGCCAGCAACCAGACTCCGGTCGCCGCCGAAGCCGCTCCAGCCACGCGCACCAGCGGCGCCGCCGCCTGCGGCAACACCCGTACCAGCGCATACCCCAAGCCATGCAGGGCCGCCGTCGCCAGCACGAAGCCTGCGGCGTATGCCCAAGGGCTGGACATCTCCGGCAGTTCCAGGCCATGGGCCACGCCGTGGAACAGCGCGAACAGCGCCGTGGCGGCCACCGCCAGGCTGACCGGAGGGCGTACCGCCAGCGCCACGGCCAGGCCGAGTGCCAGCACCGAGGCGGCAATGCCGCTTTCCAGGGCCGGCAGTTCCAGGCCGGCGAAACCGAGCACGCCACCGATCAGCATGGTGCCGACGAAGGTGCAGGGCAGGGCCCAGCGCGCCGTGCCCTGTTGCTGGGCGGCCCACAGGCCGACGGCGACCATCGCCAGCAGGTGGTCGATACCACCGATGGGATGGCTGATGCCGGCGACCAGTCCGCTGTCGCCATGGCCGGGGTGGGCGAAGGCGATGGCCGGGGCCAACAGCAGGGTGACGGCGGTAAGGAGTTTCTTCAGGCTCATGGGCACATTCCTGTTGGTGGGAGGATCAGGCTGCGGTCAGCAGGCCTTGGCGTTCGATGAAGGCGATGATGTCTTGCAGGCCCTGGCCGGTCTTCTGGTTGCTGAATACGAAGGGCCGCTCACCGCGCATCCGCCGGGTGTCGCCGTCCATCATTTCCAGCGAGGCGCCGACCAGCGGGGCAAGGTCGATCTTGTTGATCACCAGCAGGTCGGACTTGCAGATACCCGGCCCGCCCTTGCGCGGCAGCTTGTCGCCGGCCGAGACATCGATCACGTAGATGGTCAGGTCGGACAGTTCCGGGCTGAAGGTCGCCGACAGGTTGTCGCCGCCCGACTCGACCAGGATCAGGTCCAGGCCCGGGAAGCGGCGGTTCAGCTGGTCCACCGCCTCGAGGTTGATCGAGGCGTCCTCGCGGATCGCGGTGTGCGGGCAGCCACCGGTTTCCACGCCGATGATCCGCTCCGGCGCCAGGGCCTGGTTGCGCACCAGGAAGTCGGCGTCTTCGCGGGTGTAGATATCGTTGGTGACCACGGCCAGGTTGTAGCGCTCGCGCAGGGCCAGGCACAGGGCCAGGGTCAGGGCGGTCTTGCCGGAGCCGACGGGACCGCCGATACCGACACGCAGGGGTTGTGCGTTCATCTTGCTCTCCTAGGAACGAAACAGGCGGCTGTACTGGCGCTCATGGGCCATGCATGCCAGGGACAGGCCGAAGGCGGCGCTGCCGATGTGTTGCGGGTCTTGTTCGCTGGCCGCCTGTTGCGCCTGCTGCAGCAGCGGCAGCAGTTCGCTGGTCAGGCGCTGCGCGGCCTGCTGGCCGAGCGGCAGGGTCTTCATCAGCACCGCCAGCTGGTTTTCCAGCCAGCTCCAGAGCCAGGCCGCCAGTGCGTCCTGCGGGCTGATTCGCCAGGCCCGGGCCGCCAGCGCCCAGCCGAGCGCCAGGTGGGGTTCGCCATGGCGCACGAGGAGGTCCCGGGCGGTCTCATCGAGTTCGGGCAGGCCACCGAGCAGTTGTTGCAGGGAATAGCCCATCTGCCGGCTTTCCAGGTACAGCTCGCGGGTCTCGCGGCTGGCGCGGTGTTCTTCGGCCAGCTGTTCCAGGCGCGGCCAGTCGGCTTGCGCCGCCGCGGTGCAGTGGGCCAGCAGCAGCGGCGCCTCGAAGCGGGCGAGGTTGAGCAACAACTGGTCGCCGATCCAGCGCCGGGCGCTGGCCGGATCATGCACCCGTGCCTGCTCCACGGCCATTTCCAGGCCCTGGGAATAGCTGTAGCCACCAATGGGCAGTTGCGGGCTGGCCAGGCGCAGCAGCGCCCAGGCCGGATTCATGTGCGTACACCGAACTGGTGCAGGCGGGGTGGGTAGTTGAAGTCTTCATCGCCGTGCCGCGAATGATGGTGGCCTCCACCGTAGGCACCGTGTTCCGGCTGGAAGGGCGCCTCGATGGTTTCGGTGTGGGCGCCGAGTTGTTCGAGCATGGCCTTGAGCACGTAGTCGTCGAGCAGGCGCAGCCAACCGTCGCCGACCTGCAGGGCGACATGGCGATTGCCCAGGTGATAGGCCGCACGGGTCAGTTCGAAGGCGCTGGCGCAGGTGACATGCAGCAACTGCTCGGGGCGGGCACAGACGCGGACGATACGTCCATCCTCGGCCTGCAGGAACTCGCCGTCGTACAGTGGTGGCTGACCGCGCTCAAGGAACAATCCCACGTCTTCACCGGCGGCACTGAAACAGCGCAGGCGGCTTTTGCTACGTGCCTCGAAGTTCAGGTGCAGCTCGGCGGTCCAGGCGGGTTGGGGTTCGATTCTGCGATGAATCACCAGCATCTTGGGGCTTCCAGCAATGAGCAATGCTTGAGCTAGAGCAAGGGGCTTGCCAATCGGGTGAAAGTTGGGAAATCCCTGTCAGAAAGCGCGACGCGCCTGAAAAAGGAGCGTAGCGATGTTTCTGAATGTTTCAAGATGGTGCGCCGGTGGGAGGGGGGCGCGTTTATGGGGCGCCCGGCCCCGAAAGAGAGTCACTCGGTGCTGCCGAGTCCTTGCCAGTGTTTCAGGCCGATGAAGATGAAGCGCAACTGCTGGGTGATCTTCGCCTGTGGCGCCAGGTAATCGGGCAGCGGCTCGAGCGGTGGATCGGTGATCTCCGGCAGGGTGGCGAACACGCTCTTGACGATCAGGTCGGCCATCACCGCCAGGCCATCGGTGTCCAGGTGTTGCAGCTTGGGCATCAGCGCCAGGTCGGCGGCCAGGTCGGAACTGATGTTCTCGCGCAGGCGGGCGATGGCCTGGCGCACGGGCAGGGAGCCGCCGTATTGCTCGCGGGCGAGAAACAGGAACTGCGAGCGGTTCAGCGCCACGACGTCGAGGAAGATACGTACCGAGGCGTCGATGATGCCGCCCATGACGAATTCGTTGTGGCGAACCAGGCGGATGGTTTCCCGGAAGGTCTGGCCTACTTCGCTGACCAGCGCCAGCCCGAGTTGGTCCATGTCGTCGAAATGCCGGTAGAAGCCGGTCGGCACGATGCCGGCGGTTTTCGCCACTTCACGCAGGCTGAGGCTGCCAAAACCACGGCCACCCTCCATCAGATGGCGCGCGGCGTCCATCAGGGCATGGCGGGTCTGTTGTTTCTGTTCGGCACGAGGCAGCATCGGCGGGACGTTTTCTGGAAGACAGGAGCGGCGCACTCTAGCAAATCAGCTTTGCCGGCGTCGAACGTGGCGCGGGGAGGGAGCAGGGAAGAAGCGGGGTCCTGAAATGTCGAAGCCCGATCCAAGGGACCGGGCTTCGTTCCAGGCCATCATGGCCTTAGCTCAGAGCTTGATGACGTTCGGCCAGGCGATCGGCACCGCCTTCGGTGATCAGGCCCTTGTCTTTCAGGCGATCGTTACCACCTTCGGCGAGAGTCTGGCCCAGCGGGGTACGGTCGCTGCCACCTTCGGCGAGAGTCTGGCCCAGTGGGGTGCGGTCGCTGCCACCTTCGGCAAGGGTCTGGCCCAGTGGGGTACGGTCGCTACCGCCTTCGGCGAGAGTCTGGCCCAGCGGGGTACGGTCGCTGCCACCTTCGGCGAGAGTCTGGCCCAGTGGGGTGCGGTCGCTGCCACCTTCGGCGAGGGTCTGGCCCAGTGGGGTGCGGTCGCTGCCACCTTCGGCGAGAGTCTGGCCCAGTGGGGTACGGTCGCTACCACCTTCGGCAAGGGTCTGGCCTTGTGGGGTGCGGTCGCTGCCGTCGGACGCCAGGGTTTGACCTTGTGGCGTGCGTTCGGAACCATCCGAGGCCAGGGTGTTCAGCGATTGGCTGACAGTGGCGTGGCTGGCTTGGGCCTGTGGTGCAGCCTGTTCACGGGCTGGCAGGGCATAGGCGTTGGCGGTCAGAACAGCAAGGGTGAGGCTGAGAAGTAATTGGCGTTTCATGATCGGTTGCTCCGTGGGAGGGCGATAAAGTGGGTACGGAGCTAATGTTACCCTTGCAAAATCGATATAAAAGTTCATAAAGACAATGTTAATAATCAACGGAATTGATTGTTCTGGGCGAGGTGTCTAGCTCGGGCCTTACAGGGTGTTACCTGTGCTCCGTATTGGGTATTTTCTACCCATCACTGCTTCATGAAAGGGCGTGGCGAGGAACGAAAAACTGATGGATTGGTCAGCTTCGGCCCGCTGCGATTTCCCCCCGGTTGGTGGTTTTTCATTAAACCTTGCCGGGGGTTTGCCAGTCGTAAAGGTATATCGCGTCGCTTTTTGGACGTTCAGCCGTTATCAGGAGCCTCGTGCAATGACGCGCACTCGAAAAATCTTCCTCTGGACCGGCGCCAGCCTGGTCATGCTGCTGGCGGTGCTGGTGGCGATCATCGCGTTCTTCGATTGGAACCGGATCAAGCCGCCGGTCAACGCCAAGGTTTCCGAAATCCTCCATCGCCCGTTCGCCATCAATGGTGACCTGTCGGTGCGTTGGCAGCGAGAACCCGACGAAGGCGGCTGGCGCGCCTGGATGCCCTGGCCCCACGTGATTGCCGAGGACCTGACGCTGGGCAACCCGGACTGGTCGAAGAACCCGCAGATGGTCACCCTCAAGCGTGTCGAGCTGCGCCTTGCGCCTCTGCCGCTGTTGGCCCGGCAGGTGGTGATCCCGCGGATCGACCTGACCGAGCCGAACGCCAGCCTCGAACGGCTGGCCGATGGCCGGGCCAACTGGACGTTCCAGTTCGACCCCAAGGACCCCAACGAGCCACCGTCGGCCTGGACGGTGGATATTGGCGCCATCGGTTTCGACAAGGGCCATGTCACCCTCGACGACAAGAGCCTCAAGACCCAGCTCGACCTGATCATCGACCCGCTGGGCAAGCCGGTCCCGTTCAGCGATATCGTTGGCGACAGCGCGGCGAAAAAGGCTTTGGAGAAGGGCTCCGCACCGCAGGACTATGCGTTCGCTCTGAAGGTCAAGGGCCAGTACCACGGCCAGGGGCTCGCGGGGACCGGCAAGGTCGGCGGCCTGCTGGCATTGCAGGATGCGGCCAAGCCGTTTCCGGTGCAGGCCGATGTGAAGATTGCCGATACCCGCATCGCCGTGGCCGGTACCCTGACCGACCCACGCAACCTCGGGGCCCTGGACCTGCGCCTCAAGCTGGCCGGCAACAGCCTGGGCAATCTCTACCCGCTGACCGGCGTGACCCTGCCGGATTCGCCGGCCTACGAGACGGACGGCCACCTGGTCGCCAAGCTGCACGAGCCGACCGGTGCGACCTTCAAGTATGAGCAGTTCAACGGCAAGATCGGCACCAGCGACATCCATGGCGACCTGTCGTACGTCGCCAGCCAGCCACGGCCGAAACTCACCGGCGTGCTGGTCTCCAACCAACTGCTGATGACCGACCTGGCGCCACTGATCGGTGCGGACTCCAACGCCAAGCAGAAGGCCCGCGGCGGCGAGAGCAAGCAGCCGGCGGACAAGGTCCTGCCGGTCGAGGAGTTCCGCACCGAGCGTTGGCGCGACATGGATGCCGATGTCGAGTTCACCGGCAAGCGCATCGTCCACAGCGCCGAGTTGCCCTTCACCGACCTCTACACCCACCTGCTGCTCGACGATGGTCAGCTGAGCCTGGAGCCGCTGCGTTTCGGCGTCGCCGGAGGCAAGCTCGATGCGCAGATCCGCCTCAACGGTCGTGCCACGCCGATGCAGGGACGGGCGAAGCTGACCGCGCGCAATTTCAAGCTCAAGCAGTTGTTCCCGACTTTCGAACCGATGAAAACCAGCTTTGGCGAACTCAATGGCGATGCCGATATCAGCGGTACCGGCAACTCGGTGGCCCGCTTGCTGGGGACCTCCAATGGCGACCTGAAGATGCTGATCAACGATGGCGCCATCAGCCGGGGGCTGATGGAGATCGCCGGGCTCAATGTCGGCAACTATGTGGTGGGCAAGATCTTTGGCGACAAGGAGGTGAAGATCAATTGCGCGGCGGCCGACCTCGGTATCAAGAATGGCCTGGCGAGCACCCGGCTGTTCGTCTTCGATACCGAGAACGCGATCATCTACATCGACGGCACGGCCAATTTTGCCAACGAGCAACTGGACCTGAAGATCAGTCCCGAGTCCAAGGGCTTCCGGCTGCTGTCCCTGCGTTCGCCGCTGTATGTGCGGGGCAGGTTCATCAAGCCCGACGCGGGCGTGCAGGCGGTACCGCTGCTGCTGCGCGGGGCGGGCATGGTGGCGCTGGGCGTGATTGCGGGGCCGGCGACCGGCTTGCTGGCGCTGGTGGCGCCGGGGGGCGATGTGCCGAACCAGTGTGCGCCGTTGCTGGAGCAGATGAAGTCCGGCAAGGCGCCGCGGACGGTTAGGAACTGAGGCTGCCGCGATGGCAGGATGACTCGCTTTTCTGTGGGAGCGGGCTTGCCCGCGAAGAGGTCCGTGAGACCGCTAAAAGCTTCGCGGGCAAGCCCGCTCCCACAGGGGGACTCCCCAACTCCAGAGATACCCCTTAAAAGAACGTGTGCGATTCCTACAGGTCCTTCAGGATATCCGCCATGTCATCGGCATGTTCTTCCTCCTGGGCGAGGATGTCCTCGAAGATCCGCCGCGTGGTCGGGTCCTGGTCGCCAATGAACTGGATGATCTCGCGGTAGCTGTCCACCGCGATCCGCTCGGCCACCAGGTCCTCGTACACCATTTCCTTGAGCGTCTTGCCGGCCACGTACTGGGCGTGGGATCGCTGGGACAGCAGGTCCGGGTTGAATTCCGGCTCGCCACCCAGTTGCACGATCCGTTCGGCCAGCCGGTCGGCGTGGGCCATTTCCTGGTTGGCGTGCTCGAGGAATTCGTCGGCGGCGACACTGGCCTTCAGCCCGGTGGCCATGAAGTGGTGGCGCTTGTAGCGCAGGGTGCAGACCAGTTCGGTGGCCAGCGATTCGTTGAGCAGGCGCAGGATTTCGCTGCGGTCGGCTCCGTAGCCTTCGGTGACCGCGCCGTTCTCGACGTTCTTGCGTGCACGTTCACGCAGGGTGGTTACATCGGACAAATGCATGTCGCTCATCTCGATCTCCTGGCTGATACGGTTAGGGCGCCTCGCTCTGCTGGCGAGATCGCTACCCAGGGTGTGAGTGTTGCGAGAGCGGAAAAGTTTTATCCGATTGTTACTGCATGGCTGGCAGAACGGCGCCTGTCGTCGTGTTGTCATCTTCTATGCCGATGCTTTCGCCCCTGGCCTAGGCTTTCATTGGTTCCCTGTCATGGATGGTCATTGATGTCGCAAGAGCTCGCCACGCGTTACCCGCTGGTGCTGGTGCCGGGCATGCTCGGGTTCGTCCGGCTGCTGTGGTTTCCCTACTGGTATGGCATCACCCCGGCCTTGCGCGCAGGTGGTGCGAAGGTGTTCGCGATCCAGGTATCGCCGCTGCACTCCAACGAGGTGCGTGGCGAGCAGCTGCTGGAGCGGATCGAGCGGATACGCCATGAAACCGGGGCACAAAAGGTCAACCTGATCGGCCATAGCCAGGGCTCGCTGACCGCACGGTACGCGGCGGCCCGACGGCCGGAATGGGTGGCATCGGTGACTTCGGTGGCCGGGCCCAATCATGGTTCGGAACTGGCCGATCATTTCCAGCGCCACTATCCGCCGAGCAGCGTCCGCGGGCGCTTGCTGACCTTCGTGCTGTGCGCCGTCGCGCGGCTGATGGGCTGGCTGGAAACCGGCTATCGCGGCCCCGTGTTGCCGATGGACCTGACCGCCTCGCACCAGTCGCTGACCAGCGAGGGCGTCGCGCTGTTCAACCGGCAATACCCGCAGGGCCTCCCGGAACGCTGGGGCGGGCAGGGGGCTGAACTGGTCGACGGCGTGCGCTACTACTCCTGGTCGGGGACCCTGCAGCCGGGCATCACCGATCGTGGGCGCAACCTGTTCGATGGCACCAACCGCAGTTGCCGGCTGTTCGCCAGGACGTTCATCCGCGAAGCCGGACAGTGCGATGGCATGGTCGGGCGCTACAGCTCTCACCTGGGGACGGTCATCGGCGATGACTATCCCCTCGATCACTTCGATATCGTCAACCAGTCACTGGGCCTGGTCGGCAAGGGGGCCGAGCCGATCCGGCTGTTCGTCGAGCATGCGCGGCGGCTCAAGGCCGCAGGACTCTAGCGGCCTTGCGCAGTGGCGTGGTCCAGCGCTCGGAGAGGATCACGCCACCCAGGGTCATGGCACCACCCAGCAGGTGATACACCGCCAGTTGCTCACGCAGGACCACGGCGGCGATCAGCGCGGTCAGGATCGGCAGCAGGTTGAAGAACAGCACCGTGCGGCTCGGTCCCAGCCGGGCCACCGCCTTCATCCACACCAGCGGCGCGAGCATCGACGCCAGCAGGCAGGCGTACAGCACCAGGCCGGCGTTGTGCAGGTTCGGCCCGACCTTGGGTGAGAGCCAGTACAGCGGGAACAGCACCACCACCGCCACCAGGATCTGCAGGTACAGCAACTGCAACGGTGGCAGGCGCAGCTGCCATTTTTTCAACAGGGTGCTGTAGACCGCGTAGGCCAGGGTCGCGCCGAGCATCATGCCGTCGCCCAGGTTCACGCCGTGGGTCAGCAGCGAGGCGAGGTTGCCCGCCGAGACCACCACCAGTACGCCGATGAAGGACAGCGCCGCCCCCGACAGTGCACCGGCGGTCAGGCGCTGACCGAGGCTGACGATCGCCAGGGCCAGGGACATCAACGGCATCAGTGAGAGGATGATGCCCATGTTGGTCGCGGTGGTCAGGGTTGCGGCGTAGTAGGCCAGGCTCTGGTAGGCGACCATGCCGAGCACGCCCAGGGTGATGATCTTGCCCAGGTGCGGGCGGATCGCCGCACGGTTGGCGATGACCGGACGCAGCAGGAAGGGGCTGAACAGCAGGGCCGCCAGCAACCAGCGGTAGAAGCCGATTTCGGCCGGGAAGATCGAGCCGACGGCCATCTTGTTGACGACGGTGTTGCCGGCCCAGATGAAGATGGCGAGCAGGGGAAACGCGTATTGCATAGGGTTCCAACCGGAATGACAGGGTGAGTGGAATTATCCCGCTGTCCGGATCAAAGCTTATACTTCAATCCAGTCAATCGGCGTCGGAATCCGGACAGCATGCAAAAGATCCCCATCGAGATCCCTTCTTTCCCCGATCTGCCGGCGCCGGTCTATTTCCGCTATGCCGAGTTCGGCCCGGGTAGCCATGCGGCCACCCATCGACATCGCTGGGGTTCGCTGGACTATGTGTCCCATGGCGTCATCCACTATGAGGTCGCCGGCCGGCGTTTCATGTCGCCGTCGCGCTACGCCCTGTGGATTCCGCCCGATACCGAGCACAGCGCCTACAACACCCAGGCGATCGTCTACCGCTCGGTCTATGTGGCCGAGGAACATTGCCGGGGCATGCCCGAGGTGGCGAGCACGCTGGCCATCAGCGACATTCTCAAGGCGATCCTCGGCGATTTCGCCCGGCGCGATGTGAAGATCCCCAGTGATCCGGCCGATATCCGCCTGGCCCAGGTGCTGGTCGACCAGTTGCATCAGGCCAAGGTCCACAGTTGCTACCTGCCGTACTCGGATGACCCGGGGCTGCTCAGCGTACTTGAAGGATTGCAGGACGACCCGGCGGACAACCGTTCGCTGGCGCAGTGGGCGGCGAGCCTGCATGTCAGTGAGCGGACCCTGGCGCGCCTGTTCGTGCGCGAGCTGGGCGTGAGTTTTGGCGAGTGGCGCCAGCGCCTGCGATTCGTCTGGGCGATTCAGGCGCTGGAAGGGCCCCGCAGCGTCCAGGCGATCGCCTTCGACCTGGGCTACAGCACCGCCTCGGCCTTCATCGCGATGTTCCAGCGCCAGGCTGGCTGTACGCCGGAGCAGTACCGGCGCCAGTCGCGGCTGCCCTGATACCGGAATGCCGGTCACTGGAGGTGTAACGGGGTTTGTCTACACTTCTCCGAGAGCCGTGCCCATCGGCGCGGCAACAAGGAGAAAACTCCATGAACATGCTGCGTATCCCGTTGTTGCTGGCTGGCCTGCTGCTGTGTTCCCAGGGCTTTGCCGCCACCGCTGCCCAACAGGCCCAGCAGGACAAGATGAAGACCTGCAACGCTGACGCCACCACCAAGGCGCTCAAGGGCGATGAGCGCAAGGCCTTCATGAGCAACTGCCTGAAAGCCCAGCCCGCCAAGGCGGCGACCCAGCAGGACAAGATGAAGACCTGCAACGCCGACGCCACCGCCAAGGCTCTCAAGGGCGATGAGCGCAAGACCTTCATGAGCACCTGCCTGAAGAAGTGACCCTGCCTGGCAAGACCTCTACTGTGGCGGTTGGAGGTCTTCGGGGCGCCGTTGTCCAGCGCGAATTTTCCGTCCGACGTGGAAATAGTCCTGGCCAGCGCCCTGAAGAGTTGGGCCGTGCGTCGAAGCCATTGTCGCGTGCGTTCGGCTGGCTCGCTGCCGTCGACAGTGTCCTGGAAAAGAGTTCTCCCCAACTGGAAGTGCAGGTCGACGCCGGTCTGAAGTTGCAGGTACTGGGGTACTGGAAACACGCTGGGCAGAAGCCGGCGCCTGGTTACGAACACCGAAGCGTCACTGAAAAGGTGTATAACACCTAAAGGAACCGATGGGAGGACAAGCCGCTCGATATCCCCACGGTATCGACCTTTACTTCCTGTGGGGTGCTGGGAACGACGTTCGTGCCCGAGAAACGGAAGGTCTACCTGGTGGAGTTTTCCCTGAGGGGTGACGGTTGCCAGCAGCAGGTCTATGACATTACCCAGGCCAGTGCACGGATGCCGGTGGCACTCCTGGAAGACTTCCCGCCCGCTTCCCGCAAGGTTTCCGAAGACTAGTTCTGTCAGTTGAACGCTGGCAGACTGCCCATCCTTTGGCACTGTTTAGTTTTGAGGCTGTATGTCGGCGTTTCCCCAGCGTTATGTAGTCTTGGCCAGTTTGATCATCGTCTGCGGCAGCCTGCTGCTGGTATTGCCATTGCGGCTGTTGCCGAGCCTGCTGGCTGGCCTGCTGGTGTTCGAACTGGTGAACATGCTCACGCCCAAGCTCGAGCATCTGATTGCCGGGCGGCGTGCACGCTGGTTGGCGGTCCTGTTGCTGGGCACGCTGATCGTCAGCGTGTTGACGTTGATCTTTGCCGGGGCGATCAGCTTCCTGCTGCATGAGGCGGAAAATCCCGGAGCGTCGCTGGGTAAATTCATGGTGGTGGTGGACAAGGCCCGCGGGCAGTTGCCGCCGTTCATCGATGCCTATCTGCCCGCCAGCGCGGCGGAGTTCCAGGTGGCGATCGGGGAATGGCTCAAGCGCCACCTGAGCGAGCTGCAACTGGTCGGCAAGGACGCGGCGCACATGTTCGTGACCCTGCTGATCGGCATGGTGCTGGGGGCGATCGTGGCCTTGCAGCATGTTTCCGATGCCAGCCAGCGCAAACCGCTGGCGGCGGCGTTGTTCGATCGCCTGCGGTTGCTGGTGCAGGCGTTTCGCAACATCGTCTTCGCCCAGATCAAGATCTCGGCGCTCAATACCGCCTTCACTGCCGTATTCCTCGCGGTGATCCTGCCGTTGTGCGGGATCAAGCTGCCGTTGACCAAGACCCTGATCGTGCTGACCTTCCTGCTCGGCCTGCTGCCGGTGATCGGTAACCTGATGTCCAACACCCTGATCACCATCGTCGCCCTGTCGTTGTCGATCTGGGTCGCGGCGGCGGCGCTGGGCTACCTGATCTTCATCCACAAGCTGGAGTACTTCCTCAACGCGCGGATCGTCGGCGGGCAGATCAGTGCCAAGTCGTGGGAGCTGCTGATGGCGATGCTGGTGTTCGAGGCGGCGTTCGGCCTGCCCGGAGTGGTGGCGGGGCCGATCTACTATGCGTACATCAAGAGTGAGCTGAAGCTGGCTGAGCTGGTCTGACCGGCCCTGCGTTTATCCGGCTTGCCCGCGAAATCCGATCGTTCCCACGCTCCGCGTGGGAGCGTCTCTCAGGACGCTCGGCGTCCGTCCCGGGTGACGCAAAGCGTCACGTGCTGCATTCCCACGCGGAGCGTGGGAACGATCAGAGGGCGGGGCGGGGATGTTCCGATCGTTCCCACGCTCTGCGTGGGAACGCCTCCCAGGACGCTCGGCGTTCGTCCCGGGTGACGCAAAGCGTCACGTGCTGCATTCCCACGCGGAGCGTGGGAACGATCAGAGGGCGGCGCGGGGATGTACCGATCGTTCCCACGCTCTGCGTGGGAACGCCTCCCAGGACGCTCGGCGTCCGCCCCGGGTGACGCAAAGCGTCGCGTGCTGCATTCCCACGCGGAGCGTGGGAACGATCAGATCCGGCTTGCCCGCGAAATCCGATCGTTCCCACGCTCCGCGTGGGAACGTCTCTCAGGGCGCTCGGCGTCCGTCCCGGGTGACGCAAAGCGTCACGTGCTGCATTCCCACGCGGAGCGTGGGAACGATCAGAGGGCGGGGGCGGGCGTGTTGGAAGCGGGAGTCAGCCGTAGCGCTTCTGCGCGTCGATCGCCAGGCCGCTGCCGATGCTGCCGAAGATGTTCCCTTCGACGTGGCGGGCGTTCGGCAGCATCGCCGCGACGCTCTGGCGCAACGCCGGAATGCCGCTCGAACCGCCGGTGAAGAACACCGTGTCGACCTGCTCGACGGCCACTCCGGCCGTACCGAGGATCTGCGTGACGCTCTGGCGAATCCGCTCCAGCAGGTTGTCGATCGACGACTCGAACAGGGCACGGCTCAGGTCCACGCTCAGGCCCGCCTCGATGCGGTCCAGTGGCACATGGCGGTTCTCGGCATGGGTCAGCTGGATCTTGGTTTCCTCGACCTCCATCGCCAGCCAGTGCCCGGCGCGCTGCTCGATCAGCTTGAACAGGCGGTCGATGCCCACGGTGTCCTCGATGTCGTAGCGCATGCTGCCCAGGGCCAGCTGGGACTTCTGCGAGTACACCGAGTTGATGGTGTGCCAGGTCGCCAGGTTCATGTGGTGGCTGGTCGGCATGAAGGCGCCGCTCTTCATCCGGCTGCCATAGCCGAACAGCGGCATCACGCCCTGCAGGCTCAACTGCTTGTCGAAGTCGGTACCGCCGACGTGCACGCCGCCGGTGGCGAGGATGTCCTCGTGGCGGTTGTCCAGGCCCCGACGCTCTGGCGACAGGCGCACCAGCGAGAAGTCCGAGGTACCGCCGCCGATGTCAACGATCAGCACCAGCTCCTCGCGCTCGATGGTCGACTCGTAGTCGAAGGCCGCGGCGATCGGTTCGTACTGGAAGGACACGTCCTTGAAGCCGATCTTCTTCGCCACTTCCACCAGGGTGTCCTCGGCCTCCTTGTCGGCAACCGGGTCGTCATCGACGAAAAACACCGGGCGACCCAGCACCACCTGCTCGAACTCACGCCCGGCGGTCGCTTCCAGGCGGCCCTTCAGTTGGCCGATGAACATCCCGAGCAGGTCCTTGAACGGCAGCGCGGTACCGAGCACGCTGGTGTCGTGCTTGATCAGCTTGGAGCCCAGCAGGCTCTTGAGCGAGCGCATCAGGCGGCCTTCGTAACCTTCCAGATACTCGTGCAGGGCCAGCCGGCCGTAGACCGGGCGGCGTTCCTCGATGTTGAAGAAGACCACCGAAGGCAGGGTGATCTTGTCGTCCTCCAGTGCGATCAGCGTTTCCAGGCCGGGGCGCAGCCAGCCGACCGTGGAGTTGGACGTGCCGAAGTCGATGCCGCAGGCACGGGCCGCAGAGGCGTCTTTCATGTCTTTCGAGTTCCGGTGAAAAAACGGCCGCGCAGTGTATGCCAGTCGAGCGCGGAATCGAAGGCCGGTTATCCGCTCAATTGCGCATTGGCGACTTGAAAGGTGCGCCATTGCACCCAAACTTGCTGTCACTGGTTCGTGTTGTGTATCGGCGATGACAAGAAATCGCCGACACGGCCGATAAACTTCTGAAGCCCCGCCCAGTCACAGCCTTGAGAACGGTCAATTCATACTGCACCGAAAGGCGCATGCTGTGTCCTGCCGAGCGGCGCGATATCGATAATGCAGGGTGATCCCTAGATGGACTTCAAAGACTACTACAAGATCCTGGGTGTCGAGCCTACGGCGGATGACAAGGCGATCAAGGCCGCGTACCGCAAGCTGGCGCGCAAGTACCACCCGGATGTCAGCAAGGAAAAGGATGCCGAAGCCAAGTTCAAGGATGCCTCGGAAGCCTATGAAGCGCTGAAAAGCGCCGACAAGCGCGCCGAGTACGACGAACTGCGCAAATACGGCCAGCACGGCCAGCCGTTCCAGGGCCCGCCGGGCTGGCAGGGGCGTGGCGGTGGTGCCGGGTTTGGCGGTGGTGGTGATTTTTCGGATTTCTTCAGTTCGATCTTCGGCTCGCGCGGTGCCGGATTTGGTGGCGGACAATCAGGTCGCAGCGCCGGCCGGCGAGGGCAGGACGTGGAAATGGAATTACCGATCTTTCTGGAAGAAAGCCTGTCCAACGAATCGAAGAAGGTCACCTTCCAGGTGCCGCAGTACAACGCGGCCGGCCAGCACGTGAGCAACACCAGCAAGAGCCTGAACGTGAAGATTCCGGCCGGGGTGACCGACGGCGAACGCATCCGCCTCAAGGGCCAGGGTGCGCCGGGCGTTGGCGGCGGGGCCAATGGCGACCTGTACCTGACCATTCGTTTCGCACCCCACCCCAAATTCGATGTCGAAGGGGAGAACCTGATCATCACGTTGCCATTGGCTCCGTGGGAGCTGGCGCTGGGCACTGAAGTGGCGGTGCCGACCCTGACGGGTAAAATCAATCTCAAGGTGCCCGCCGGCAGCCAGAACGGCCAGCGCATGCGGGCCAAGGGCCACGGCCTGTTGAACAAGGCCGGGCAGCGCGGTTATCTGTTCGTGCAACTCAAGGCGGTCATGCCCAAGCACAGCGACGACGCGGTGAAGGCGCTGTGGCAGGAGCTGGCGAAGAAGGCCGCATTCGACCCGAGAGAACAATGGAGTAGTTGATCATGAGTCCTGCCCTGAGCGTTCAACTGGATATGCAAGCCTTCTGCGAGGCGTCCGATCTGCCGGTCGCCTACGTGATCGAAATCGTCGAACACGGCATCCTCGAACCTCAGGGCCGCTCACCGGACGCCTGGCGTTTTCTCGACCACGAATTGCCGATCGCCCGGCATGCGGCGCGGCTGCACCAGGATCTGGAGCTGGAGTGGCAGGGCGTCGCCCTGGCGCTGGAACTGTTGGGCGAAGTCCGCGAACTGCGGGCAGAGAACCGCATGCTGCGCCAGCGGCTGCAGCGTTTCGTCCACGATTGAGCGGTGGGAACCCTTCGCGGATAAATCCGGCTCCCACACGTGCTCTAGGGCACCGCGGATTATCAGCTTGCCGTTCACCCTTTCACTTCTGATTTTATCTGCCCTAAAGACACAAGCAGAACTTATCCGCGAATCGCCAAAGGCGGCCAGTATCCGACCGCTCATCGCAGGGGAGTTAAAGACAGTTGGCTCCCACAGTGCCAGCGTCGTTCGCAGGATTCATGCACGGCGCGAGCGCTTGTGGGAGCCGGATTTATCCGCGAATAGGCCCTTGAGTCCTACGTGGAGCCGGAGCGGCCTGGTGTCAGAACAGGAAGTAGCGCTGCGCCATCGGCAGCACCTCCGCCGGCTCGCACCACAGCAGCACGCCATCGGCCTTGACCTGGTAGGTCTGTGGGTCGACTTCGATCTCGGGTAGGTAATCGTTGTGGATCAGGTCGGTCTTCTGCACGTCGCGACAGCCCTTGACCACGGCGATCCGCTTCTTCAATCCGAGTTGCTCGGGCAATCCCGCGTCCAGCGCCGCCTGGCTGATGAAGGTCAGGCTGGTGGCGTGCCGTGAACCGCCGAAACTGGCGAACATCGGTCGGTAGTGCACCGGCTGCGGCGTCGGGATCGAGGCATTGGCGTCACCCATCAGGCTGGCGGCAATCGCACCGCCCTTGAGGATCAGCGTCGGCTTGATGCCGAAGAAGGCCGGGCGCCAAAGCACCAGGTCAGCCCATTTGCCGACCTCGATCGAGCCGACCTCGTGGCTGATGCCATGGGTGATCGCCGGGTTGATGGTGTACTTGGCGATGTAGCGCTTGACCCGGAAGTTGCTGTTGCCTTCACCGTCACCCGGCAGCGGTCCACGCTGCTTCTTCATCTTGTCGGCGGTCTGCCAGGTGCGGGTGATCACCTCGCCAACCCGGCCCATGGCCTGGCTGTCGGAGCTGATCATCGAGAAGGCGCCAAGGTCGTGCAGGATGTCCTCGGCGGCGATGGTCTCGCGGCGGATGCGGCTCTCGGCGAAGGCCACGTCCTCGGCGATGCTCGGGTCGAGGTGGTGGCAGACCATCAGCATGTCCAGGTGTTCGTCGATGGTGTTGCGGGTGAAGGGCCGGGTCGGGTTGGTCGAGCTCGGCAGGACGTTGGCGAAGCCGCAGGCCTTGATGATGTCCGGCGCATGGCCGCCACCGGCACCCTCGGTGTGGTAGGTGTGGATGGTGCGGCCCTTGAACGCGCCCAGGGTGGTTTCGACGAAGCCGGACTCGTTGAGGGTGTCGGTGTGGATCGCCACCTGCACGTCGTACTGGTCGGCCACGCCCAGGCAGTTGTCGATCGACGCCGGGGTGGTGCCCCAGTCCTCGTGGAGCTTGAGGCCGATGGCGCCGGCCTTGACCTGCTCGACCAGCGGCTCCGGCAGGCTGGCGTTGCCCTTGCCGGTCAGGCCGATGTTCATCGGGAAGGCGTCGGCGGCCTGGAGCATGCGCGCCAGGTGCCAGGGGCCGGAGGTGCAGGTGGTGGCGTTGCTGCCGGTGGCCGGGCCGGTGCCGCCACCGATCATGGTGGTGACGCCGCTCATCAGTGCCTCCTCGATCTGCTGTGGGCAGATGAAGTGGATGTGGGTGTCGATACCGCCGGCGGTGAGGATCATGCCTTCACCGGCGATCACTTCGGTACTGGCGCCGATGGCGATGGTCACGTCGGGCTGGATGTCCGGGTTGCCGGCCTTGCCGATGGCGGCGATGCGACCGTCCTTGAGGCCGACGTCGGCCTTGACGATGCCCCAGTGGTCGATGATCAGGGCATTGGTGATCAGGGTGTCGACCACTTCGGCTGCCAGCAGTTGGCCCTGGCCCATGCCGTCGCGGATCACCTTGCCGCCGCCGAACTTCACTTCCTCGCCGTAGGTGGTGAAGTCCTGCTCCACTTCGATCCACAGTTCGGTGTCCGCCAGGCGGACCTTGTCGCCGACGGTGGGGCCGAACATGTCGGCGTAGGCTTGTCTGGAAATCTTCATTGGGTTTCCCTGAGCGCAAAATGTCTAGTGGGGCGAGGGGGCTTGCCCCCGTTGGGGCGCGCAGCGCCCCTAAAAGCCGCCACCTCGTTCTATCAAATACAATGCGTTCTATGATTCGACGACTGCTTCGCAGCCGAACGGGGGGCAAGCCCCCTCGCCACCATGAACAGTGTCAATCAAGGTTGCCCATGACCCTGCCGGCGAAACCGAATACCCGGCGCAGGCCGGCGAGTTCCACCAGCTCGACCTCGCGGCTCTGTCCGGGTTCGAAGCGCACCGCGGTGCCGGCCGGGATGTTCAGGCGCATGCCACGGCTGGCGGCACGGTCGAAGCTCAGTGCGTCGTTGGTTTCGAAGAAGTGGTAGTGGGAGCCGACCTGGATTGGCCGGTCGCCACTGTTGGCCACGCTCAGGCTGACGGTGCGGCGACCGGCATTGAGCTCGATGTCGCCAGGCTGGATCTGATATTCACCAGGAATCATTCGGGTCGTCCCAGGGTCTTGAAGTAAATGGCGGTTGGGTGGTGCTGCCCATCGGGCGTGGTGCAGTAGTCCGGCAGTTCGCCGACCCGGTGGTAGCCGAGGGCGCGGTAGAAGGCTTCGGCATCGGAGCCGGCCTGGGTGTCGAGGTACAGCAGGCCGCGGCGCTGCTCGCGGGCCGCCTGTTCCACGGCCTGCATCAGTTGCTGGCCCAGGCCATGACGGCGCGCCTCGCCGCGCACCAGCAGCTTCTGCACTTCGGCGCGGTTCAGGCCGTTGGGTTTCTGGCACAACTGCAGTTGCACGCTGGCCAGTACCCGTTCATCGCGGACCACCACCCAGAGCAGCAGGCCGCCGTTGTCCAGGGCCGCCTGCACGCCGTCGAAATAGGCACGCGCCTGGCCTGCGTCGAGGTCGGCCATGAAGCCTACCGAGGCTCCGTGCTCAACGGCGTCGAGCAACAGTTCGATCAGCCCCTGGCGGTAATGCGCAAAGCTTTCGTGGGTGACGCGACGCAGTTGGGCGGCGTTCATCGGCTTACTCCTTGGCGATGACGGGCGGCAGGGCGCCCGGGTTCAGGCACAGTTGCATGAAGGTCAGGTCCAGCCAGCGGCCGAACTTCACGCCCACCTGGGGCATCTGCCCGGTGGTGACGAAGCCCTGGCGCTCATGCAGGCGAATGGAGGCATCGTTCCCGCTTTCGATGGCGGCGACCATGACGTGTTTGCCACAGCTCCTGGCGCGTTCGACCAGGGCACTCATCAGCCTGGGTCCCAGGCCGTTGCCGCGCTGGTCGTTGCGCACGTACACCGAATGCTCGACGGTGTGGCGAAACCCCTCGAAGGGCCGCCAGTCGCCAAAGGAAGCGTAGCCGAGCACGCTGTCGGCGTTGTCGACGATCACCAGGATCGGGTAGCCCTGCGCCTGGCGGGCGCTGAACCAGGCCTGGCGGTTGCCCAGGTCCACCGGTTGCTCGTTCCAGATCGCCGTGGTGTTGAGCACCGCGTCGTTGTAGATGTCGCGAATGGCCGGCAGGTCGGCATGCAGGGCGTCGCGGATGACATAAGACATGAACGGCCTCAGGCGATCGGTTGGTGGACGGTGACCAGCTTGGTGCCGTCGGGGAAGGTCGCCTCGACCTGGATTTCCGGGATCATTTCCGGGATACCTTCCATCACCTGGTCGCGGCTGAGCAGGGTCGTGCCGTAGTGCATCAGCTCGGCCACGGTCTGGCCGTCGCGGGCCCCTTCGAGCAGGGCGGCCGAGATGTAGGCCATGGCTTCCGGATAATTGAGTTTCACCCCGCGGGCCAGGCGTCGTTCGGCGACCAGGCCGGCGGTGAAAATCAGCAGTTTGTCTTTTTCGCGGGGAGTCAGGTCCATGGTTCACAGATCCATTGGCAGGCAGTTGAAAGGCGCAAGTCGAAGCAGGGTGTCATGTATTCCAGATCCTTGGCGGCACGGCCTCGCGGCCCAGCAGCGCCGGGCGTAGCAACTGCCACAGGGCGATCAGCCAGGCCCGGGCGTGCAGGGCCTGTCCGGCCAGGCAGCGCGCTACCAGCAGACCTGGCAGCTGGCTGAGGTCGCCGCGCACCGGCGTCGGCAGGTTGCGGCAACGTTCGAGCAGGTCGCTGTCGATTTCGCCGGTGACCAGCAAGGTGGCGAAGACCGGCTGGCCGTCGAGCCCGATCGGCGAGTCCAGCAGGCCGTCGTTGCCGAGGATGCGCTGGCGCTCGTGCCAGAGCGGCTTGCCATCGCGGCGGATATCCAGGTGCGACTGGAAGTGCCCCAGGTCGAAGCGTTCGCCACTGGCCGGCCGGCCCAGGGCGACCATGTCCCAATAGAACAGCCGGGCATCGCCCTCCAGTTCGACCAGGGTCTCCAGCTCGGCCTGGGCCGCGCTGAACACGATGGTTTCCTGGGGCAGCCATTCCAGGGTGGCGCCGGCACCGACCCGCAGCCGCAGGCTCTGGTAGGCGGGGCCGTTGGCGCGATACCACTTGGCGGCGCCGGGGCTGGTCAACTGCGCCCAGGCATCGCGTTCGACGCTGGCACTGATGTCCAGCCGGTCGCCGCCGGCGATCCCGCCAGGCGGGTGGACGATGATGTGCTGGCAGATTTCCGGGCCTTCGGCGTACAGGTGCTTCTGCACCCGCAGCGGGCCCAGGTGGCGACGGCGGACCGGGCGGGTGGTGTCGCCGAAACGTGCGTAGCCCAGCTCCAGCTCGGCGTGCCAGCTGGGTGTGAACAGGGCGTTGTTGGCAGATGAAGTCATGATGATCGATTATTGTCCGGACGCTACAGGTTAGATCGTAACCAACCCGCGTACACCCTCGGTTTCCATATTTTCTCCGCGCCCCTGCTGGATGATCTCGCCCCGGGACATCACCAGGTACTGGTCGGCCAACTCGGCGGCAAAGTCGTAGAACTGTTCCACCAGCAGGATCGCCATGTCGCCGCGGGCCGCCAGTTTGCGGATCACGGCGCCGATCTCCTTGATCACCGATGGCTGGATACCCTCGGTCGGTTCATCGAGGATCAGCAGCCGTGGACGGCTCGCCAGTGCCCGGCCGATCGCCAACTGTTGCTGCTGGCCGCCGGAGAGGTCGCCGCCGCGCCGGTGTTTCATCTGCTGCAGGACCGGGAACAGTTCATAGATGAACCCCGGGACTTCCCGGGCCTGCGAGGCGGGAAAGCGCGACAGGCCCATCAGCAGGTTTTCCTCCACGGTCAGCCGGCCGAAGATCTCCCGGCCCTGGGGCACGTAGGCGATCCCGGCATGCACCCGCTGGTGCGGCTTGAAGCCGGTGATGGCGTTGCCCTCCCAGTTGACGCTGCCTTCGCGGGTGGGCAGCAGGCCCATCAGGCACTTGAGCAGGGTGGTCTTGCCCACGCCGTTGCGTCCGAGCAGGCAGGTGATTTCACCGATTTTCACATCGAACGACAGGCCGCGCAGGATGTGGCTACCGCCGTAGTATTGGTGCAGCGTGTCGACTTGCAGCATGCTCAGTTTCCCCACTCTGTCTTGTCTTGCATCGCCCCTTGTAGGCGCGTGGCTTGCCCGCGAACCTTTTAGCGATCGTCAGGACGCCTTCGCGGGCAAGCCCGGCTCCTACAGGGGCGCGTCGTGTCAGCGGCCGAGGTAGACCTCGATGACGCGCTCGTTTTCCTGCACCTGTGCCAGCGAGCCTTCGGCCAGCACACTGCCCTGGTGCAGCACGGTCACGTGGTCGGCGATCGAGCCGACGAAGCCCATGTCGTGCTCGACCACCATCAGCGAATGCTTGCCGGCCAGGCTCTTGAACAGCTCGGCGGTGAACTCGGTCTCGGCATCGGTCATGCCGGCCACCGGCTCGTCGAGCAGCAGCAACTGCGGGTCCTGCATCAGCAACATGCCGATTTCCAGGAACTGCTTCTGGCCGTGCGACAAAAGCCCGGCCGGGCGGTTGACCGAAGCCGTCAGGCGAATGGTCTCCAGGACCTGGGCGATCGCGTCCCGCTGCTCGCCCGTCAGGCGCGCGCGCAGGCTGGCCCAGACCGACTTGTCGGTCTTCTGCGCCAGCTCCAGGTTCTCGAACACACTCAGGGCCTCGAATACCGTGGGCTTCTGGAACTTGCGACCGATCCCGGCCTGGGCGATCCGCACTTCGCTCATCTGCGTCAGGTCCAGGGTTTCGCCGAACCAGGCCTTGCCCTGGCCGGGCCGGGTCTTGCCGGTGATCACGTCCATCAGGGTGGTCTTGCCGGCACCGTTGGGACCGATGATGCAGCGCAGTTCGCCGACGCCGATGTACAGGTTGAGGTCGTTCAGCGCCTTGAAACCATCGAAGCTGACGCTGATGTCTTCCAGCGTCAGGATGGTGCCGTGGCGGGTGTTGAGCCCCTTGCCGGCAGCCTGGCCGAGACCGATGGCGTCGCGGCCGCTGCCGGCATCGAGGGCGGTCGGTTCGAGCATGAACTCGGCGGTCGGTGTGATTCTCATGCCTCACCCCTTTTCTTCAACAGGCCGATCACACCCTTGGGCAGGTACAGGGTGACGACGATGAACAGCGCTCCGAGGAAGAACAGCCAGTACTCCGGGAAGGCCACGGTGAACCAGCTCTTCATGCCGTTGACCAGGCCGGCGCCGAGCAACGGGCCGACCAGCGTGCCGCGCCCGCCGAGGGCAACCCAGACGGCGGCCTCGATGGAGTTGGTCGGTGACATCTCGCTGGGGTTGATGATCCCCACTTGGGGGACGTACAGCGCGCCGGCCAGGCCGCACAGCACCGCACTCAGGACCCAGACGAACAGCTTGAAGCCGCGCGGGTCGTAGCCGCAGAACATCAGCCGGTTCTCCGCATCGCGCAAGGCGGTCAGCACCCGGCCGAACTTGCTGCGCGCCAGTCGCCAGCCGCTGTACAGGCTGGCCAGCAACAGCAATACGGTGGCCAGGAACAGCGCGGCGCGGGTGCCCGGTTCGGTGATGCCGAAACCGAGGATACTGCGGAAGTTGGTAAAGCCGTTGTTGCCGCCGAAGCCGGTCTCGTTGCGAAAGAACAGCAGCATCGCGGCGAAGGTCAGGGCCTGGGTCATGATCGAGAAATACACGCCCTTGATCCGCGAACGGAAGGCGAAGAAGCCGAACACCAGCGCCAGCAGTCCCGGTGCCAGCACCACCAGGCACAAGGCCCAGAGGAAGTGGTTGGTGCCGGTCCAGTACCAGGGCAGTTCGCTCCACGACAGGAAGGTCATGAACGCCGGCAACTGGTCGCCGGAGGCTTCGCGCATCAGGTACATGCCCATGGCGTAGCCGCCCAGGGCGAAGAACAGGCCGTGTCCCAGGGACAACAGCCCGGCGTAGCCCCAGACCAGGTCGAGGGCCAGGGCGACGATGGCATAGCAGAGAATCTTGCCCACCAGGGTCAGGGTGTAGGCCGAAACCTGCAGCGGGCTCTGCGCCGGCAGCAATGACAGCAGCGGCAATGCCAGCAACAGGACCAGGAGCAGGCCGCCGATGACGATGGTCAGGCGCGGGCCGGCCTTTTGTGTGGCGCTCAACAGCAGGGGCTGGTTCATCAGTCGATCACCCGTCCTTTCAGTGCGAAGAGCCCTTGCGGACGTTTCTGGATAAACAGAATGATCAGCGCGAGGATCAGGATCTTGCCCAGCACCGCGCCGATCTGTGGTTCGAGGATCTTGTTGGCGACCCCCAGGCCGAACGCGGCGGTGACGCTGCCGGCCAGCTGACCGACGCCACCGAGCACCACCACCAGGAACGAGTCGATGATGTAGCTCTGGCCGAGGTCGGGGCCGACGTTGCCGATCTGGCTCAGGGCCACGCCGCCTAGGCCGGCGATGCCCGAGCCGAGGCCGAAGGCGAGCATGTCCACGCGGCCGGTGGGCACGCCGCAGCAGGCGGCCATGTTGCGGTTCTGGGTGACGGCGCGCACGTTGAGGCCGAGGCGGGTGCGGTTCAGCAGCAGCCAGGTGAGCACCACCACGAACAGTGCGAAGGCAATGATCACCAGGCGGCTGTAGGGCAGCACGAGGTTGGGCAGGACCTGGACTCCGCCGGACAGCCAGCTCGGGTTGGCGACCTCCACGTTCTGTGCACCGAACAACAGGCGTATCAACTGGATCAGCATCAGGCTGATGCCCCAGGTGGCGAGCAGGGTTTCCAGCGGCCGGCCGTAGAGGTGGCGGATCACCGTGCGCTCAAGGGCCATGCCGAGGCTCGCGGTGACGAAGAACGCCACCGGCAGCGCCAGCAGCGGGTAGTAGTCGAGGGCCTGCGGCATGAAACGCTGGAACAGCAGTTGCACCCCGTAGGTGGCGTAGGCCCCGATCATCAGCATCTCGCCGTGAGCCATGTTGATCACCCCGAGCAGGCCGAAGGTGATCGCCAGGCCCAGGGCCGCCAGCAGCAGGATCGAGCCCAGCGACAGGCCACTGAAGGCCTGGCCGAGCATTTCGCCCAGCATCAGCTTGCGCTTGACCTGGGCCAGGCTGGTCTCGACGGCGGTGTGCACATTGGCATCGGTTTCGACGCCGGGCTGCAGCAGGTCCTCGAGGCGGGTGCGGGCCAGCGGGTCGCCGCTGGCGCCGAGCAGACGCACGGCGGCCAGGCGTACGCCGGGATCCGGGTCGACCAGTTGCAGGTTGGCCAGGGCCAGGCTCAGGGCAGCGTGCACGTCGGCGTTGGTTTCCCCGGCCAGTTGCCGGTCGAGGAAGGGCTGTTGCGCGGGTTTGGCGCTTTTCTGGAGTTGCAGGGCGGCGGCAAGGCGCACCTTGGCATCGGCGGCGAGCAGTTGCTGGCTGGCGACGGCGGTGTCGATCAGGCCGCGCAGGCGGTTGTTCAGGCGCAGGGTCCTGGTTTCGCCGTTGAGCGTCAGTTGGCCGCTGTGCAGGGCGTCGATCAGTTCGATGCGCTCAGGCGCGGGGTGCGCGGCCCAGCCTTCCAGCAGGGCCGCCTGTTGGTTGGGGGAAGCGGCGACGAAGTCTTCGGCATCGCCGGCCTGGGCGGCCATCGGTAACAACAGCGCGAGGGCGAAAACGAAGAAAAGACGATGAAGGACAGTGGGCATATCAATGGCCTTGCGCATGGAAAACACGAACTGGAGGTGGTCGCAGTTCCTGTGGCGAGCGGGCATTTGTGGCGAGGGGGCTTGCCCCCGCTCGGCTGCGAAGCAGTCGTAAAGTCAGAGTGCTCGGTCTGTCTGCGACACCGAGTTCTCCGGCTTTAGGGCCGCTTCGCAGCCCAACGGGGGCAAGCCCCCTCGCCACAGGGACCGGCCCGCTTTCGGCGGGCCGCCCCTCCACTCAGTTGCTCTTCACCGCGTAGTCAGGCTTCTTGTCGTTGCCCGGAATGAACGGACTCCACGGCTGGGCGCGGATCGGCCCTTCGGTCTGCCAGACCACGTTGAACTGGCCGTCCGGCTGGATCTCGCCGATCATCACCGGCTTGTGCAGGTGGTGATTGGTCTTGTCCATGGTCAGGGTGTAGCCCGACGGCGCGGCGAAGGTCTGGCCGGCCAGGGCTTCGCGGACCTTGTCGACATCGGTCGACTTGGCCTTTTCCACCGCCTGGGCCCACATGTGGATGCCGACATAGGTGGCCTCCATCGGGTCGTTGGTCACCGCCTTGTCGGCGCCCGGCAGGTTTTTCTTCTTGGCGTAGGCCTTCCAGTCGGCGACGAACTTCTGGTTCACCGGGTTGTTCACCGACTCGAAGTAGTTCCAGGCCGCGAGGTTGCCCACCAACGGCTTGGTGTCGATGCCGCGCAGTTCTTCCTCGCCGACGGAGAATGCCACCACCGGTACGTCGGTGGCCTTCAGGCCCTGGTTCGCCAGTTCCTTGTAGAACGGCACGTTGGAGTCACCGTTGACGGTGGAGATCACCGCGGTCTTGCCGCCCGCGGAGAATTTCTTGATGTTGGCGACGATGGTCTGGTAGTCGGCATGGCCGAACGGGGTGTAGATCTCTTCGATATCCTTGTCCGCCACGCCCTTGGAATGCAGGAACGCACGCAGGATCTTGTTGGTGGTGCGTGGGTAGACGTAGTCGGTACCGAGCAGGAAGAAGCGCTTGGCGCTGCCGCCGTCTTCGCTCATCAGGTACTCCACCGCCGGGATCGCCTGCTGGTTCGGCGCGGCGCCAGTGTAGAAGACGTTCGGCGACATCTCTTCGCCTTCATACTGCACCGGGTAGAACAGCAGGCCATTGAGTTCCTCGAACACTGGCAGCACCGATTTGCGCGACACTGAGGTCCAGCAGCCGAACACCACCGCGACCTTGTCCTGGGTCAGCAACTGGCGGCTCTTCTCGGCGAACAGCGGCCAGTTGGAGGCCGGATCGACCACTACCGGTTCGAGCATCTTGCCGTTGACCCCGCCCTTGGCGTTGATCTCGTCGATGGTCATCAGCGCCATGTCCTTGAGCGACGTCTCGGAGATTGCCATGGTGCCGGACAGCGAATGCAGGATGCCGACCTTGATGGTCTCGGCGGCTTCGACAGTCCAGGTCAGGCCCATGGCGGCAATCGATGCCGTCAGGGTGAAAGCCTTGATCAAACTACGACGCTTCATGGTGCGATCTCCAGGGTCTCAATTTTTTTGGGTTGGCAGATGCAGATGCTGAAGCGGGTTTTGCAAGGGCTGTGCCGAGTCGGGAAAAGGCCGGAACAGAGCGGTTTGGCGGGGGACTGGTCTGAACAGTCGCACCAGGTGGGGGCGGATTGAGCGGTGTGGTGCGCGCGAAGCGCCAGGTTGGTGCTCGGGTCGTTATCGCGTGGTGTTCATCGCCAGCAAGCGGAGCGCCGCCCGGTCGTCTCCCATAAACAGGTGCCGAGCCCTTCGCGGATAGACCGGGGCGCCGGACCGCCGAAGGCGGCCAGCATTTGACCGCTCATCGTTGATGAATCCAAGACAGTTGGCTCACACAAGGTTCTAGCCGGACGCGGTCACTGTGGGTGACGGCCGGGCGGCGCTCCGCTTGCTGGCGATAGCGCCCTTACCGCCGCCGCATCAATCCGATGAAGAACAGGCCGCCGATGGCGGCGGTGGCCACGCCGATCGGCAGGTCTTCCGGGGCGATGAGGGTGCGCGCCGCGACGTCGACCCAGATCAGGAACAGGCTGCCGAGCAGCGCCGATACCGGCAGCAGCCGGCGGTGTTCGGCACCGACCAGGTAGCGGGCGATGTGCGGCACCATCAGACCGACGAAACCGATCGAGCCGCTGATGGACACCAGCACGCCGGTCATCAGCGAGGCGATCAGGAAGACCCTGAGGCGTACATTGCGTGCATTCAGGCCGAGGGTCACGGCGGTTTGTTCGCCGGCCATCAGCGCGTTCAGCGAACGGGCCATGCCCAGCAGCAGGAGCAGCCCGCAGAGCACGCTGAGCGTTGGTATCGTCAGCAGCTCCCAACGCGCCAGGCCGAGGCCGCCAAGCATCCAGAACATCACTGCCGAGCTGGCCCGGTGGTCACCGAGAAACAGCAGCAGGTTGGCCAGCGCCATCATCACGAAGGACACCGCCACCCCGCACAGCAGCAGGCGCTCGCTGTCCAGCCGACCGTTGCGGCTGGCGATGGCGAGCACCGCGAGCATGCTGCCCAGGGCGCCGATGAAGGCGGCCATGGGCAAGGTCAGCAGGCCGGCGATTTCCCCCACGTGCAGCACCACGATCACCGCGCCGAGCGTGGCCCCGGACGTGACACCGAGCAGGTGCGGGTCGGCCAGCGGATTGCGGGTCACCGCCTGCAGTACCGCGCCGATCAGCGCCAGGCCGGCACCGACCAGCGCGCCCAACAGCATGCGCGGAACACGGATCAGCCAGACGATGTGTTCCTGGCCGGGGTTCCAGTCCACCGTCCCGCTGCCCAGCAGCTTGTAGGCGAGGATGCGCCATACCAGGTCCACCGGCAGCCGTGCCGGGCCGAAGCCCAGCGACACCACGCAGGACGCAAGCAACAGTGTGCCGAGCGCGACCAGCAGCAGGGGATAGCGGCGGCTCATCATTGTGGGTGGAACGCCTTGGCCAGGGTTTCGATGGCCTGGACGTTATCGATGCCCGGCGTCGCCTCGGCGTAGGGGATGACCACGAAGCGCTTGTTGCGGATCGCATCCACCGACTGCAGGGCCGGATGGGTTTCCAGGAAGTGCTGTTTCTGTTCGGCGGTGATTTCGCTGTAGTCGACGATGACGATCACCTGCGGGTTCTTCTCCACTACGCTTTCCCAGTTGACGCGGGTCCAGCTGGCCTCGACGTCATCGAGCACGTTGCGCCCGCCGGCTGCCTCGATCAGTGCCTGGGGCATGGCCAGGCGACCGGAAGTCATGGCGCGATCCTCGCCGCTGTCGTAGAGAAACACCCGCGGGCGCTCGGCCGGCAGGTTTTTCTGCACCGCGGCAACCCGCGCCTGCATCTGCGCGATCAGCGCCTCGGCGCGGTCCTGCACGTCGAAGATCCGGCCGAGGTTGCGCAGGTCGTTGTAGGTGTCGTCGAGGCTGGCGCCCGGGCGCTTCATCACGAAGGCGCAGGACTCGGTCAGCTCGTAGACGTTGATGCCCAGCGATGCCAGGGTCTGTGGCGTGAGGTCGCCACCGACGCGCATGCCGTAGTCCCAGCCGGCGAAGAAGAAGTCGACATTGGCGTTGAGCAGGGTTTCCACCGACGGGTACTTGGCCGCCAGCTCCGGCAGGCCGTCGAGGGTCCGGGCCATTTGCGCGGTGACCGACTTCCAGCCGCTGATGCCGCTGTAGCCGGCCATGCGCGGTTTCAGGCCGAGGGCTAGCATCATCTGGGTCATGTTGATGTCGTGGCTGAGCGCGTGGCGGGGGGCTTCCTTGAAGGTCACCTCGCGATTGCAGCTCTGGACGGTCAACGGGTAGTGCGTCGGCTCGGCCAGGCTGGTCATGCAGACGAGCAGGGAACCGAGGCAGAGTGTCAGGCGCAGTGGCTTCATGGTTGGGTTATCCAGGTGATTCGTGGGTAGCCACCGAGCGGGTGGGCATCGACCAGCGCTTCGACGCCGAACACCTCGCGCAACAGCTCGCCGGTGAGCACCGCCTGCGGGGTGCCGCTGGCAACGATACGACCGTGGTCGAGCACGTACAGGCGGTCGCAGAAGGCGGCGGCGAGGTTGAGGTCGTGGATGCTGGCGAGGGTGCCGATGTTCAGGCGCTTGACCCGCGTCAGCAGTTCCAGTTGATAACGTGGGTCGAGGTGGTTGGTCGGTTCGTCGAGGATCAGCAACTGCGGTTGCTGGGCCAGGGCACGCGCAAGGATCACCCGCTGCTTCTCGCCACCGGACAGGGTGGCGAAGGCATGCTCCTCGAACCCCAGCATGCCGACCGATGCCAGGGCCTGGTGGATCAGTTGGCGGTCGTGTCCGGTTTCACCGTCGAACAGCCTCTTGTGTGGCGTGCGGCCCATGGCGACCACTTCGTCGACGGTCAGGCCGAAGGCGTCGGGAAACTCCTGCAGGACCACGGCGATGCGCTGGGCGCACCAGCGTGGCGACTGCTTCCAGACGTTCTGGTGTTCCAGCAGGACTTCGCCGCTTTCCGGCTGGCTGAAGCGATAGGCGCACTTGAGCAGGCTGGTCTTGCCGCTGCCGTTGGGCCCGATCAGGCCGACGAACTCACCCGCCGCCACCTGCAGGGTGGCGTCACGCAGTTGGAACTGGTGATGGCAGTGGCCCTGGCCCAGGGGTGTCCAGGCCAGATTGGCGAGGGTCAGCGAGGTCATTGCGTGCTCATTGGTTTATCTGTTTTACAACCTGGTTGGGAAACGGATGGCCGTCTTGGGCAGGGCTTGGAGCTTCGTTCCAATTTGAGCCAGGGTTTTAATCTGAATCTGAATCTGAATCTGAATCTGAATCTGAATCTGAATCTGAATCTGAATCTGAAACCTGAAACCTGAAACCTGAAACCTGAAACCTGAAACCTGAAACCTGAAACCTGAAACCTGAGATCTGGGATCTGGGATCTGGGATCTGGGATCTGAAATCTGAAATCTGAAATTTGAGCCTGAAATCTGAACCTGTGGCGAGCGGGCTTGCCCGCGCTGGGACGCAACGCGTCCCTGAACCCGGCCAATGCGCTCCATCAGGTAGAGCGCGTTGGCCGAGTTTACGGCCGCTTCGCAGCCGAGCGCGGGCAAGCCCGCTCGCCACAGAGTCCCAGTTCAGCTCAAGAGCTCCACAGAGTCCCAGTTCAGCTCAAGAACTCCACAGCGTTCCAGTTCAGCTCAAGAACTCCACAGAGTCCCAGTTCAGCCCAGGAACGCCAAGGCCCCTGCCCAAGAGCTCCACCGTGTCACGGTCAAAAGGTGTAGTCCGCGGTCACGAAGAACGAACGGGGCTGCCCCAGGATCCATTGCTGGCCGTCATTGTATTGGCTTTGCGCGTACTGGCGGTCGAACAGATTGTTCAGTTGCAGGCCCAGCGTGGTGTTGCGCAGGGCCTTCCATGAGACATTGGCGTCGACCACGGTGTAGCTCGGCAGTTCGGCGGTGTTGGCCAGGTCGGCATAGCGGGCATCGACATAACGCACGCCGGCACCGGCCTTCACATCCTCCGTAATTGCCTTGCTCAACCACAGGTTGGCGGTACGCCGGGGCACATCCACCGGGCGGTTGCCATCGCGGGACACGTAGGCACCGTTGACCTCCTGCTGAAAATCGTCGTACTGCGCCCGAACAATCGCGGCGTTGGCCTGCAACTGCCAGTCGTGGGCCAGTTTTAGGTCGAGGCTGGCTTCCAGGCCGTCGGACGACTGTTGGCCGACCTGCAGCTTGTTCTGGGTATTGCTCGGATCGTCCGTCAGCAGCTTTTTCTTGACGATGTGATAGGCCGCCAGGGTCCACTCGCCGCGCTGGTCCCAGAACATCTGCTTGAGACCGACTTCGGTCTGCTTCGCGGTGGACAGGTCGTACTGCTGCTGGCTCTGGTTCAGGGAAATCAGGCCACCGACACCGTCGGTGCTGGTGGCGTACTGGCCATAGAGCGAGGTGTCGGCGGTCATGGCGTAGACCAGGCCGACTTTCCAGTTGCTGCCGACCAGACTCTTGTCGCTATCGTTTCCTTCGACCAGCTCATCACGATCGATGTGCACGAAGTCGCGACGCACACCGGTCACCAGCGACCACTGCTCATTCAGTCGGGTACGGTTTTCGGCGAAGACCGAGAACTGGCGCGTGGTGCTCTTGAACTGGTCGCGGTAGGGGCTGGCGCTGTCGAAGATGCCCGGTGTCGGGTGCTCGATATCGATCGGTTGGCCAGCTGGCAGCAAGTCCTCGAACGGCGAGTTGCTGGCGAGCTTGAAGCGGATACGGTTGAAGTCCACCCCGGTCAGGGTCTGGCTGTCGAGGCCGAAGAGGCTGTGCTTGAAGGTGAAGGTCTGGCGATCGCCGACCTGCTCCTGGTTGTGGCCGATGCCGAAGAAGCCGTTCCTGAGCAGCTGCTGGCTGGCGCTGCTGAAATTGTAGTTCTCGGCGTTCTGCCAGCGGCGCTGGGCCTTGAGGTAATACAGCTCGTTGTTCGAGCTGACGTTATCGGAGATCTGCCATTCGGTGGTCAGGCGCGTCCACTGGTCGTTGTAGTGCTGGATGTTGTTGCCGACGTTGTAGTTCCGGTCGCGCAGGTGGCTCTGGTAATGGCCGTTGATCAGCGGCACGCCGAAATAGTTCATCGGCTGCTGGTCGCCATAATCATGGGCCAGGGTGAACACCAGGCTGTCGTTGGCCTGCCAGCGCAAGGCGGCACTGACGAAGTCGCTGGCGGAGTCGCCGCGATCGATCCAGCCGTTGCTGCGCAGGCGGTTGAGATTGATCCGGTAGCTCAGGCTGTCGCTCAGCGAGCCGCCGCTGTCGAAGGCCTGTTGCTGGCTGTCGTGAGAGCCGTAGCCGAGGCGCAGGTGGTTTTCGATCTCGCCGGTGAACGGCTTTTTCGGAACGGTGTTGATCACCGCGCCGGTGGCGCCTTCGCCATACAGCACCGAGGCCGGGCCGCGCAGCACATCCACGCGCTCCACCGACCAGGTGTCCACCGGGAAGGTCACGGTGCCCATGCCGGTGTACATCCGGTTGCCATCGTACAGTTGCATCACCGAGCTCTGGCCGGTGAAGCCACGAGCCTGCAGCGAGGTACCACCGTCGCCCGGGGTGCCGGTGCGACTGATCCCGGTGCTGCGCGAGACCGCGTCCTGCACGCTGGCGTCAGCGCGTTCGCGAATCCGTTCGCCGGTCAGGCTCTCGGTGCTGGCGGGGGTTTCCAGGGCGCTCAGGCCCAGGCGCGAGCCCGCCGTGGTCGCGGTTTGCAGATCGACGCCGGTGTTGTCGATGGCGGGGGCGGTGATGGTGCCGGTGGGCAGGGTCAGTGTGGCATCCGCCTGGGCGTGGGTGAACGCCAGCAGGCAGAGGCCGGACACGAAATACTTGTTCATCAGGGTCGTGAGTCGCTTGTCTTCGGAGAGTCCCCGCGGCTTGTGGCCGCGGGCTGGGAGTCTTGCGATATTGTTATAATATAACAATATCGCCTGGCAAGGGGGATAAGCTGCAAAGTCTACAGATCCCTCTATCTTGCGCATCTCAGGCTCTTCAGGCAGAAGGTGAGGCCGGCTCATGTTGGCTTCCCAGGCGCGACAGCAGCAACCGGTCGAGCAGCCAGACCACGATCAGCGAAGCGCCCACCAACGGGAATGCAATCGCCAGGACCAGCATCACCCACATCGCGCTCTTCCAGCGAGGCAGGTCATGACGCAGCGGCGGCACCCCCAGGCGGCCCTGCGGACGGCGCTTCCACCACATGACCAGGCCACTGACCGAACCGAGCAGGATCATCAGGCAGATCAGCAGGATCACGATCTGGTTGATCGGCCCGAACAGTTTGCCCTCATGCAGCATCACTCCCATCTCGGTGGCCCGGGCGACGTTGCCATACTGCTGCCAGCGCACGTCGGCCAGGACCGTGCCGGTGTACTGGTCGACATGCAGGGTGGCGTCGTTGCGTGGGTCATCGGCGAACACGGCAAGGGTGAAGACACCTTCGGCGGTGGTCGGCAGGGTGATGCTGTAGCCGGGCTCGACCTGGCGCGCCGTGGCGATGTCGACCACCTGCTGCAGCGTGACACCCGGTGCCGCCGGGCCGGCCGAGGCGCCGCCGTGATGCATGTGCTCGGCATGGTCGCCGGAGATCGGCATCGGCGTGTTTTCCACGGCCCAGGGCACGGTCTGGCGCGCGGCGGTGTTCAGGCTGCGCGCCTCGACGTCGGACTTGGGCATGTTGTTCCACATCGGATCGGGGAATTTGTTCCAGACCTCGGCGTACTGCTTGCCCCAGAAGCCGGTCCAGGTCATGCCGCTGAGCAGCATCAACAGCAGCAGGAGCGAGCCCCAGAAACCGCTGACCGCATGCAGGTCGCGCCACAGCACCCGGCCCCGGGCGTTCAGCCGTGGCCAGAGCACGCCGCCCGAGGACCGGCCACGCGGCCACCAGAGGTAGACGCCGGACACCACCAGCATCACGCCCCAGCCGGCGGCCAGTTCCACCAGGCGATCGCCGACGGTGCCGATCATCAGTTCGCCATGCAGGGCACGGGCGACGGCCTGTAGGTTGAGCTTGGCATCCTGCTCGCCGAGCACGTTGCCGCGATAGGGGTCGATGAACACGTTGAGTTCACGACCGTCCCGGATCACCACGAACTGCGCGCTGCGCCCAGCCGTCGGCGGTGGCAGGTACTGCTTGATCCGTGCTTGTGGATAAGTGGCCTGGATCCGTTGCATCTGCTCATCGGCGCTGATCCGGTGGTGGCCGGGCTCGACCTGGAGCAGGTCGCCGTACATCAGTGGGTCGAGCTGTGGCTTGAACAGGTAGATGATCCCGGTCAGGGCCAGCAGGATCATGAACGGGGCGACGAACAGCCCGGCGTAGAAATGCCAGCGCCAGGCCAGGTTGTAGAAGGATATTTTCGGTTGGCTCATCGGGAGCGCTCCGCAAGGTTTGATTGTTCGAATGTCGGGTGTGCGCAATCCCTCTTCTATGGGCGCCGGCTTGCTGGCGATCCGCTGAAAGCGGCCACTCACCAGAGTCCATGGCGATACCGAGATCGCCAGCAGGCCGGCTCCCACAGAGGGGCGTTGGTGATGTTCTTTAGAAGGCCATGTCCACCTTGGTCCAGAAGGTCCGTCCCGGTTCGTTGATCGCCTGCGGGTCGTTGGCCGGGTAGCCGAAGCCGGCGTTGCCCGCCAGGTTCAGGTGTTCGGCGTAGGCCTTGTTGAACAGGTTGTCGACGCCCGTGCTGAGTTTCACGTGCTGGTTGATGCGGTACGCGCCGTTAAGGGAGAACACGCCGAACCCGGCACTCCTCGAGAAGTCCTTGCCGACCACGTTGCCCTTGTTCTGGTCGATGCGGTTCTGCGCCGCGACCACCCGCCACAAGGCTCCGGCACTCCAGTCATCCTCGCTGTAGGTCAGGCCGAAACGGCTGTCGAGCGGCGGAATCTGCGGCAGGGCCTTGCCGTCGCTGGTGTTCTTGCCCCAGGCATAGGCCAGGGCTGCGTCGGCTTTCCAGTTCGAGGTCAGTTGATAGGCTGCGCCGAGTTCGCCGCCCATGATCCGGGCGTCGACGTTCTGCGCCTGCGAGGTCATGCCCATCATGCCCGGCTGGTAGTTGAACAGGATGAAGTCGCGCACCTGGCCGATGTAGCCCGAGGCCCAGGCTTCCAGGTCGGCGCTCTTGTATTGCACGCCGAAGTCCAGTTGCGTGGTCTTCTCCGGCTTGATCGCATCGAAGGCATTGAGCGAGCCGCTTGGGCCGCTGTTGGGCGAGAACAGTTCCCAGTAGTCCGGGAAGCGCTCGGCATGGCCGAGGCCGGCATAGAGCGTGGTCGGCGTTTCGGCCAGGTCGTGCTCATAACGGACGAAACCGCTGGGTAGGGTATCGGCGCGGGTGTCGTTGGCCGTCGGGTTCGTCCGGGCGCTCATGCCGGAACCGAGGGTCTGTCGCAAGTCCCGGACCGAGGCCCGGTCCAGCCGCGCGCCGCTGATCAGGCGATCGCGCTCGGCGGCGTACCAGGTCAGTTCGCCGAATACCCCGTAGTTGTGGAAGTCGGCGTCCCTGGTCCGTGGCAGGTCCTTGTAGGTGTCGATGCCCATGCTGCTGCGCTGGCGGTGCTCGTTGGTCTGCGCGTCGAGCCCGCCGACCAGTTGCCAGTCGGTCCAGAGCCAGGTGGCCTTGATCCGCGCGCCGAGGGTCCGGCGGTCGACGTTGGAGGCCATGGGCCCGGCCATCATCCCGGTGCCGGACGGTTGGCGCAGCGTGTAGTTGTCCATCACATGGTCGGCGTAGTTGTAGTAGACCTGGGCCTCGAGCTTGTCCAGTACCTCGCCGATATTCGATTTCTCGAAGCGCAGGCCGAGGCTTTCCCGCTTGAACTGCGCGCCATCCATGCCGCGCCCGGCGTAGCGAGCCTCGCCGTCGCCCTTGCCGGCGGTGAGTTCCAGCAGGGTGTCGGCGTCCGGTGTCCAGCCGAGGGCGACATCACCGTTCCACTTGTCGTAGCGCGAGGGCACGGTGTCGTTGTGGCCGTCCCTGTAGTCATCGGCGTGGGCCTGGTTGCCGATCACCCGGATGTAGCCCAGCGGGCCACCTGCGGCGGCATCCACCAGCTTGTCGAAACGGCCGTTGGAGCCGGCCAGGACGCTGGCATTGATCCGGCTGCCGAGTTCGCCGAAGTGCTCCGGCTTGCGGTCGAACAGGATTGTCCCGGCGGAGGCGCCCGGGCCCCAGAGCACGGTTTGCGGGCCCTTGATCACGGTCAGCCTGTCGTAGGTTTCCGGCGAGATGTAGGAGGTCGGTGCGTCCATCCGGCCGGGGCAGGCGCCGAGCATCATGCTGCCGTTGGTAAGGATGTTCAGGCGCGAACCGAACATCCCGCGCAGCACCGGGTCGCCGTTGGTGCCGCCATTGCGTACCAGGGCGAAGCCGGGGATGGTCTTGAGGTAGTCGCCGCCATCGCTGGCGGGTACCGGCTGGCGTGGGTCCTTGGGGTTGGTGATGACCGTCAGCGGTGAACTGGGAGCGACGGCGGTGATCACGGTCGGGCCGAGTTCCCGGGCGTGTTGCTCAGGGTCGTCCGTAACGTCGGCGGCGAAGGCCGCGGGTGCCAGCAGTGCCGTGCACATCACTGCGGTGGCCTGTTGCAGGCTCAGGCGCAGCGCGTTCGGGACGAAAGGGCTTTTCGCCCGCGCGGCGCGCAGGCGAGTGTTTGCAGTGGACATAAGCGTTCCATCATTCAAGCGAATACAACACGGCCACCGCGCTGTCGCTACAGGGCGGTCGAGCCGGGTGTGAGAGAGGTCGTTGCTTGATGGCGGGCTGGCGGCGCGCGGGTGCGGGCGCCGGGGAAGATGCTCTGCCGGGCATGTCCCAGGCGGGTTTGGGAGTCGACCGCGGGGGCGGGTCGGGGGCCGTCGAGGGCGGCGAAACTCAGGCTCTGCGGCAGCGCCGGGCAACTGAACAGCAGGCTGCAATAGCCGCATTTTTCCCAGAGGGCATGGTGTTCGGCGTTACCGCCATGGTGCTCGCTGGCGTCTTGCCCGGCCTGTGCACCGTGGTGATCGGGCATGTCCATGGGCATTGGCATGTCCATGTTCATCGCCATCGACATGGCGTGCTGGTCCATCGGCATCGCCTGGGAAATCAGCGGACCGATAAAGATCATCAGCATGGCGAACAGACTCAGCCAACTGCCGCGTGCCTGGCTGCGGGAGTGGCTGGATCTGCTGCGGGAAGCGCGCATGGTATGCAGCGGGGCCGAGCGTTACTGGGCGTGCATGTGCATCTTGTCCTGGGCTGCGGCGGGCGGCTGCCGTTGCACCGAAACCTCGACGGTGACCGCGCCGGCCTTCTCGAAGTGCAGCGTCAGCGGGAAGTGCTTGCCGTCCTGCAGCAGGCTGCGGTCCTGAAGGTCGAGCAGCATCACGTGATAGGCCATGGGCGCGAACTTCACCTCACCCTGGGGCGGCACGGTGACGTCCGGTACCTGTTGCATCTTCATCAGGTTCGCCTGCATCACATGTTCGTGCAGCTCGGCCTTGCCGGCGATGGGGCTGTCGACGCCGGTCAGGCGATCGGCCACGCTGCCCTGGTTATGCAGCGTGAAGTAAGCCGCGACGGTGGGTGCATTGGGTGGCAGTTCCTGGGACCAGGGGTGGTCGATCCGCAAGTCGCCGGCCGTGAATTCGTGGGCATTGGCAAAACCGACGGGCAGCAGCAACGCGGCCAGAAGCAGGGCATTCTTGAGCATGGGGGTTCTCCATAACGATTCAAAACGCAAAGGGTTGCGAGTGCGAATCAGACCGCCGGAGAGGCTCGGGGATTGAGTGAGGGCCACTGCTGGCGTGGAGTCGGGGCGTCTACGTGACGAGCGGCCTGCAGTGGGCCGCTTTCGATCCGTGCAACCACCAGTTGCGGTACATGCCCTGGCAAGGCCACCAGTGGCGCGGAACCGGAGCAGCACCAGCAATGCTGCATGTTGGAGTGGTCATCACCCGGTGGTGCCTTCTGCTCCTGCTGGCCGATGACGGTAGCGACCAGTTTGGTGCCGCTGGCCGAGCAGAAACTGCCCCAGAGCAGTTGTTCGGTGGCGGAGCGATCCGACGCCGACGCCATGGTCCCGGAAATCGGCATGGCAAGCAGGTTGAACAGCACTGCAAGGCAGGCGATCCAGGTAGCTGCGGCGAGCCGTTGTCGGGACATGGAAGGGTTTCCGTCGGATGTTTCAAACCGGTGGGTTATTTAGCCTGAACGTCCTGCATAAGTAAAAGCACGGGCTGTGGTGAAAGGTCGCAATACGTTGCAGGTTCTCTATCGCCGTTGTTCGGGGAAGCTTAGCAGCAGTTGCTCATGCCGATTGCAGGGCGGTTGCCAAGGCGGCGAGTGTTTCCTCAAGCGTCTGGAACTCGCGGTCTACTGCGGGCAGCGGGGGACGCTTGAGGATCAGCACCGGCACCGAGCGTTCCCGGGCCACTTGCAGCTTGGGTTCGGTGGCGCCGCTACCGCTGTTCTTACTGATCAGCACGTCGATTGCCCGCTGTTCGAACAGGACCCGCTCGTCGTCCAGGTGAAAGGGGCCGCGGGCGCCGATCACTTCACAGCGCTCGTTGCCAGGGTAGGGGTCGAGGGCCCGCAGGGTCCAGAATTGCCCTTCGGGAATTTCGTCCAGGTGTTGCAACGGCTCGCGGCCGAGGGTGAACAGCGGTCGGCGGAACGGCCCGAGGGCTTCGACCAGTTCGGCCCAGTCCGTCACTTCCCGCCAGTCGTCGCCGGGTTCGGCCACCCACGCCGGACGGCGCAGGGCCCAGCAGGGAATGCCACTCGACTGCGCGGCCGCCGCCGCGTTGCGACTGATCTGCGCGGCGTAGGGATGGGTGGCGTCGAGCAGCAGTTCGATACCCTGTTCGCGGATGAACTGCGCGAGGCCTTCGGCGCCGCCGTAGCCGCCGACCCGCACCTGGCAACGCAGGTCCGTGGGGACCCGGCCGACGCCGGCCAGGCTGTAGATGTGCGGCGGCCCGAGCGTGCGGGCCAGCGCCAGGGCTTCGGTGACACCGCCCAGCAACAGCAGGCGCCTGATCGGCTTGTTCATTGAAATGCTCCGGAATGGCCGACGATGCCGCCCTGGCGATCGATGGCGAAAACCTCCACTTGTACCTGGGCCGGGACCACGCTGCGGGCGAAGTCCAGGGCGTGCTGGCAGACCGCGTCGCCGAGGGCGACACCGGCGGCGCTGGCCAGGGCCAGGGCCTGCTGGCTGGTGTTGGCCTGGCGAATGGCCTCTTGCAGGGCCTCGTCGGCCCCCACGGCCGCCGCCCAGTCGGCCAGTTGTGGCAGATCGATGCTCGAGTGCCGGCTGTGCAGGTCCATGTGCCCGGCCGCCAGCTTGCTGATCTTGCCGAAGCCGCCACACAGGCTCAATTTATCCACAGGCACCTTGCGCAGGTGCTTGAGCACGGCCCCGACGAAGTCGCCCATTTCGATCAGGGCGATCTCCGGCAGGTCGTAGACCCGGCGCATGGTGTCCTCGCTGGCGTTGCCGGTGCAGGCGGCGATGTGCAGGTAGCCGTTGGTCCTGGCAACGTCGATACCCTGGTGGATCGAGGCGATATAGGCCGAGCAGGAAAACGGCCGGACGATACCGCTGGTGCCGAGAATCGACAGGCCGCCGAGGATGCCCAGGCGCGGATTCATGGTTTTCAGCGCCAGCGCCTCGCCGCCCTCGACGTTGACGGTCACCGAGAAGCCGCCGCTGTAGGCGTGCTCGGCCGCCAGTTGCTGCAGGTGGTCGGTGATCATCTTGCGCGGCACCGGGTTGATCGCCGGTTCACCGACGGCCAGCACCAGCCCTGGGCGAGTGACGGTGCCGACGCCGCTGCCGGCATGGAAGCTGACGCCAGGCTCTGCGGTCAGCCGCACCCGCGAGTACAGCAGGGCACCGTGGGTGACATCCGGATCGTCGCCGGCATCCTTGAGGGTTCCGGCTTCGGCGCCGTCCTCATGCAGGCGGCAGAACTCCAGGCGCATTTCGACCTGCTTGCCCTTGGGCAGGATGATCTGCACCGCATCGTGGCGGACGCCGCCGAGCAGCAGGCGCGCCGCTGCCAGGGCGGTGGCGGTGGCACAACTGCCGGTGGTCAGGCCGCTGCGCAGGGGCGCGGGTTGTTCGGCGGTTTCGTCACGCATGCGATCGTGCTCCGGCTCCAGGCGAGGCGGGGTTCAAGGCTTCAGCACCTCGAGCAGGGTGATGGGCAGCGCCTGGCGCCAGGTGTCGAAATCACCCAGGGGCTGGGCCTGGGCAACATGGATACGGGTCAGCTCGCCGCCATGCTGCTGCCGCCAGTTCATCAACAGCAGTTCGCTTTGCAGGGTCACGGCATTGGCCACCAGCCGTCCGCCGGGCTTGAGCCGGGCCCAGCAGGTCTCCAGCACGCCGGGGACGGTCACGCCGCCACCGATGAAGATCGCATCCGGCGGCTCCAGTCCGTCCAGCGCCTGTGGAGCACTGCCGCGGACCAGGCGCAGGCCGGGGACGCCGAGGGCATCGCGGTTGTGCTCGATCAGTTGCTGGCGGCCGGCGTCCGCTTCGACGGCTATCGCCCGGCACGCGGGGTGGGCGCGCATCCATTCGATGCCGATGGAGCCGCTGCCGGCGCCCACGTCCCAGAGCAGTTCACCCGGGACCGGCGCGAGACGCGCCAGCGTGATGGCGCGCACGTCGCGCTTGGTCAGTTGGCCGTCATGCTGGAACGCGGCGTCCGGCAGCCCGCCAATGCGCGACAGGCGTGGCGTGGCCGGGTCGGCCTGGCATTCGACGGCCACCAGGTTGAGGCGGGCGAACGGTTGTTCCTGCCAGTCCCGGGCGAGGCTATCGACCTGCCGCTCCAGCGGGCCGCCGAGGTGTTCCAGCACGCTGATGCGGCTGGGCCCGAAACCGCGTTCGCGCAGCAGTGCGGCGATGGCCGCGGGGCTCTGCTCGTCGTTGCTCAGTACCAGCAGGCGCACGCCGGTGTGCAGTTGCGCACTGAGGGCGGCGACGGGGCGGGCGACCACCGACAGGCACGCCACGTCCTGCAAGGCCCAGCCCAGGCGGGCGGCGGCCAGCGAATAGGCGGATGGGGCCGGCAGCACGCGCATGTGCGTGGTGTCGAGTTGGCGCGACAGGCTGGCACCGACGCCGAACAGCATCGGATCGCCGCTGGCCAGCACGCACACCGGCGTGCCCCGCAGGGCCAGCACCGGTTCGAGGGAGAACGGACTTGGCCAGGCCAGGCGCTCGGCGGCAACGCTCGGCGGCAGCAGGTCGAGCTGGCGTTGCCCGCCGAATACCCGTGTCGCGCCCAGCAGGGCCTGCCGCGCGTGTTCGCCGAGGCCATCGAAGCCGTCTTCACCGATTCCCACTACTGTCAGCCAGGGCGCCATCTAGAATCCTCAAAACGCAACGTTCCGACCGGCAGTCTTTTCATGCCTTCGGACAAAGCAGGCATAATACCGCGCCTTCGAAGGCGAAACGCCTTTCGATGACAACGAACACTTCCCCCTGACGTCGGTTG